>JANYAZ010000216.1 GCA_025361045.1 Geothrix sp.
GGACCATCCGATCGCAGAAGCCGCAGTCGCCATCGTAAAAGAGGCGCGTCACCCCTTGATAAGCACCCACAGCCCCACTCCAATGAACGCACACCCGGCGATCCACTTGATGGCCGCCTCGGGGATGTACTTGAAGAGCACGCCACCCATGGCCACGCCGATGGCCGTGGCACACACCAGGGCCGCGCTGGCCGCCAGGAACACGGTCCAGATCTGGCCACTGCGGACCGTGGCCGTCATGGCGGCGAGCTGGGTCTTGTCACCGACTTCGGCGAGGAAGACGGTGCCGAAAGTGGTCCAGAAGAGTGAGCGGTTCATGGCGTTCCCCGAAAAACGTGACGGACTCTCCAGGGTACCGGAGCCCCATCTGCGGCACACTGGTCAAATGGTGCTTGATCACTTCGACCTTCCCACAACCTATGTGGATACTCCGGAAAAATTGCAGGAGGCACTGCCCCTCTGGCATTCAGCCGGTGTGCTCTCGGTGGACATCGAGTGCAGCCTCACGGGCATGCACCACTGTGTGCTCGCCCTCCTGCAGGTGGCCACCCATGACCAGGCCTGGCTGGTGGATCCCCTGGCCCTGGGCGACCTCATGCGGCCCGCGCTGCAGGCCATGGCCCAGGTGCCCTGGATCGTCCATGACTTCTCCGGGGATGGCATCGTCTTCAAGCGCCTGTATGACGTGGTACCCGAGAGCATCTTCGACACCATGCTGCTTTCCCGCGCCCTGGGCTACCCGCAGCCAGGCCTCAAGACCATGGCCAAGCTCAAGCTGGGGCTCGACATCCCCAAGGAGGAGCAGGACTCCAACTGGATGCTGCGCCCCCTGCGCGATGCGCAGGTCAGCTACGCCAGTCGCGATGCTGCCTTGCTGTTGCCCCTGCTGCGCATCCTGGCCGACGAGTGCGATGCCCACCGGGAGCATCCGGAAATCGGCCCCCGCCTCGCCACCTTGCCCAAGGAGATGCGCCACCTGCTGAAGCGGGTGCGGGCCTACTCGCCCCCCAAGCACGATCCGGTCGTGGAGAAGGTCAAACACCTGGGGGAACTGGCCGTGACCCGCGCCGAGAAGCTCACGGCCCTGCGCTGGGCCTGGGGCAATGAGGGGGATGTGGGGGCCGTCATGGAGCTGGGTAATCGATGGCTCATGGCCCGGCTGGCCCATCCGCCGACCAGCAAGGAGGCTCTGGAGCGGACCATCCAGAACCCACGATTCCGCCGCAAGCGCCTGGAGGCCCTCTGGGAGGTCTTTGCCGAAGGGATGCATGAAACTCAGGAAGAGGCCGAATCGTCCGATGCGTTGATTTGGAACAACCCTGGACGGCCATGAACCCCGACCCTGCTACGACCCCTGAGACGACCCCCGCCGAGGACGACGGCATCCTGCTGGCTTTTCCCAAAGGGCTCCTCGGCTTCCCTAAGCTCACCCAGTTCCGCCTCTTCGAGCCCCGGGATGGGTACCCCCTGAAGTTCCTGCAGGCCGTCGAAACCCCGGAGGTCTCCTTCACCTGCATCGATCCTGCCGGGGTCATGAAGGATTACGAGGTGCCCCTGGGGGAAGAGGAAGCAGAAGCCCTCCACCTCGAATCCATCAACGACGCCATGGTGCTCACCCTGGTGGTGATCCCCGAGGATCCCCGTCTCATGACCACCAACCTGGCCGGACCCCTGGTGATCAATGTGAAGACCCTCACCGGCTTCCAGATCGCCCTGAACGCCGACAAGTTCCCCTTGCGATTCCCGATCCTCACCCAGGATTGATGGGCTCTGTTAGCCTGCCTAAATGTTGGTGATCACCCGAAAGCCGGAGCAGTCCATCGTCATCGCGGGCGAGGTCGAGGTCATCGTCCTCGGCATTTCCAAAGATGGCGTCCGTCTGGGCATCAAGGCCCCCCGAAGCGTACAGGTCCATCGTCGGGAGGTCTTCGAGGCCATTGCCGCCGAGAATCGGGCCGCCTCCGAGGCTAAGGTGCCCGTCCAGGATGCGGCCGCCCTGCTTCGGGCCGCTAAAGTCTCCAAGTTGGATGGCCGATAGGACTCCTTGAGGTATCCGTGGACATCACCCCAGCCACCGCCGTGGCGTTGAGCCAGTTCAAGACCCAGAACGAGTTCGCCACTCGGGCGTTGAAGATGGCCCTGGATGTGAATACCGAGCAGGGCACCGAGATGGCCAAGATGGTGGCCCAGGCCGGCGGCGTGGGTCAGCGGGTGGATCTCTACGCCTAGGCCGCAGCAGGCGCGATGACCCGCAGGGCCGCGTGAATCCTACTTCAAGTACGGCGCCAGGTAGCGTCCCGTCACGCTGGCCTTCTTCTTGGCCACTTCCTCGGGCGTGCCCACGGCAATGATGCGCCCGCCTTCGCCGCCGCCTTCGGGGCCGAGATCTAAGATCCAATCGGCGGTCTTGATGACGTCGAGGTTGTGCTCGATGACGATGAGCGTGTTGCCTGTCTCCACCAGGCGATTCACCACCTCTAGCAGCTTCTGGATGTCCTTCAGGTGCAGGCCCGTGGTGGGTTCGTCCAGGATGTAGACGGTGCGCCCGGTGGCGCGTTTGCTCAATTCTTTGCCCAGCTTCACGCGCTGGGCCTCGCCGCCGGACAGCGTGGTGGCGCTCTGGCCCAGGCGGATGTAGCCCAGGCCCACATCCATGAGCGTCTGCAGCTTGTTGGCCAGCACGGGGATGGGCCCGAACAGCACCAGCGCCTCCTCCACGGTCATGTTCAACACGTCGGAGATGCTCTTGCCCTTGTAGTGGATCTCCAGGGTCTCGCGGTTGTAGCGCTTGCCCTTGCACTGCTCGCAGGTGACGTACACATCCGGGAGGAAGTGCATCTCGATCTAGAGGACGCCGTCGCCCTCGCATTTCTCGCAGCGCCCGCCCTTCACGTTGAAGCTGTAGCGACCCGGCGCGTAGCCGCGGGCCTTGCTCTCCGGCAGCTGGGCGAAGAGTTCGCGCAGGGGCGTGAACAGCCCTGTGTAGGTGGCGGGATTGCTGCGGGGCGTGCGGCCGATGGGGGCCTGGTCGATGTCGATGACCTTGTCGATGGCCTCGAGCCCCTTGAGGGCCTTGTGCTTGCCCACGATGTGAACCCCCTGGTGGAGCTGGTTGGCCAGGGCCTTGTAGAGAATCTCGTTCACCAGGGTGCTCTTGCCCGAGCCGCTGACGCCGGTCACGCAGGTGAAGATGCCGATGGGGAAGTCCGCATCCACCTTCTTGAGGTTGTTCTCCTCGGCGCCAAGGATGGACAGGTACCCACGCTCGGCCTTGCGGCGCTTGCGGGGTACCGGGATGGCGTCGCGTCCGGACAGGAAATCACCGGTGATGGAACCGAGTGTGCGGCGGATGTCGTCCGGCGTGCCCTGGGCCACCACCATGCCACCGTGCTCGCCCGCCCCTGGCCCCATGTCCACCACATGATCGGCGGCGAGGATGGTCTCCAGGTCGTGCTCCACCACCAGCACCGTGTTGCCCAGGTCGCGCATTTCCTGGAGGGTCTTGATGAGCTGCAGGTTGTCCCGCTGGTGCAGGCCGATGCTGGGTTCATCGAGCACGTAGAGCACGCCCTGGAGCTTGCTGCCGATCTGGGTGGCCAGGCGGATGCGCTGGCCCTCGCCGCCGGACAGCGTGGCGGCGCTGCGGTCCAGCGTGAGGTAGCCGAGCCCGACATCATCCAGGAAGCCCAGGCGCTCCCGGATTTCCTTGAGCACCTTATCGGCGATGACGGCGTCCTTGCCTTCCAGGCTCAGGTCGGCGAACCATTGCCGGGAATCGCGCACGCTCTGGGACACCACCTTGGCGATGTTCAGGCCGCCGACATAGACTGCCAGTACCTCGGGCTTCAGGCGCTGCCCTTCGCAGTCCTCGCAGGGGATGATGCGCATGGATTGCTCCATCTCCGCCTGGATCTCCTCGCTGGTGGTTTCGCGGTAGCGGCGTTCCAGGTTGCCCACGATGCCTTCGAAATGGTGGACGAAGTCGTAGCGGTTGCGCTTGCTTTCGTAGGTGAAGCGCATCTCCTTCTCTGTGCCGTGGAGCAGGAGGCGGCGGATGTCCGCAGGCAGCTTCTTCCAGGGCACGTCCAGGCTGAACTTCATCTTCTTGGCCAGCTGCTCCAGCAGCTGGGAGCGCCAGCCATCCTCGCTCACGCTCTTCCAGCCACTGGCCTGGATCGCACCTTCGTTTATGGAAAGGGCCGGATTCGGAATGATCAGCTCTTCCGCGAACTGCCGCTTGAAGCCCAGGCCATCGCAGGTGGGGCAGGCGCCGTAGGGGCTGTTGAAGGAGAACGAACGCGGTTCCAGCTCCGGCAGGCCCATGCCGAACTTCCCACACTTGGTGTTGTTGCAGGCCAGCTTGCTGGAGAAGAACTGCTCCTTGCCGTCAATGTCCACAAGCGCCGTGCCCTCGGCCAGGTTGCAGGCGATCTCCAGGCTGTCCGCCAACCGCGATTGGATGGCGGGGCTCACCTTCAGGCGGTCAATGACCACCTCCAGCGTGTGCTTCTTCTGCTTGTCCAGGTCGGGGATGCCTTCGGTGAGATCCAGCATCTGACCGTTGACCCGGGCCCGGATGTAGCCGCGCTTCATGAGGTCCTGCAGCAGCTTCTTGTATTCGCCCTTGCGGCCCCGCACCACGGGCGAGAGGATCTGCAGCTTGGCGCCCTCGGGCTTCGCCAGGATCTGATCGGCCATCTCCTGGATGGTCTGGCTGGCGATGGCGTTGCCGCAGGCCACGCAGGTGGGCTTGCCGGTGCGGGCGTAGAGCAGGCGCAGGTAGTCGTAGATCTCCGTCACCGTGGCTACGGTGGACCGGGGGTTCTTGCTGGTGGTCTTCTGCTCGATGGAGATGGCAGGCGACAGCCCCTCGATGCTGTCCACATCGGGCTTCTCCATCTGGTCGAGGAACTGCCGCGCATAGGCCGACAGGCTCTCCACGTAGCGCCGCTGGCCTTCGGCGTAGAGCGTGTCGAAGGCGAGGCTGGACTTGCCTGAACCCGACAGGCCCGTGATCACCACCAGCTGGTTGCGCGGCAGGGAGAGGTCTAGGTTCTTGAGGTTGTGCTCCCTCGCCCCTTTGATGTGGATGTGTTCCATAGGTGCTCCAGCTTACGCCAATTTTTCGCTTTTTCGAAATGTGTCTAAAATCATCTGATGCACCCAGCTGAATTGGCGATCCTGCTTCATCGCGCCCTTGAGGTCCGCTTGGCCCGCCTCCAGGAGCTGCTGGACCAGGAGCACTGGGCCGACGATGTGGAACAGCTGCACCAGGTTCGTGTGGCCGCCCGGCGTCTGGGCGCTGTCCTCGACCTGGTGGACGCGGAGATCTACCCGGGGCACAAAGGGCAGCGCCGGGCCTTGAAGGGCCTGGTGGACACCCTGGGTATGCCCCGCGAGCTCGATGTCCATGCCGAACACCTGAAGAGCTACCACCTCAAAGCACAGGCACCCACCCAGGTGGCCGTCCTCGAGCACCTGCTGGAGCTGGTCGACCGCGGCCGGGCCAAGGCCCGCCGGGCCATGGACAAGGCCCTCGATCGGCTGCGCCTGCCGGACCTGCGCCGGTTGCTGGAGGTGCCGGCCCTGCAGAACCCCTTCCAGTCCACCTCGCTGCAGGAAGCAGCCTGGCTGTGCCTGGAACCCCGCATCGAGGGGGCCCTGGGCGGGCTCGCGGCCCTGTCGGCCCATGAGGATCCCGGCACCATGCACAAGGTCCGGATCCGCATCAAGAAGCTGCGGTACGCCGTCGAAGCCCTGGAAGGTGCCTTCGCCGAAGCCCCGGAAGCGCTGCTCAAGGGCCTGCGCTCCCTCCAGACGGTGTTGGGCGATCACCACGACCTGGCCGCCCTGGAAGCCCTGCTCTGGGAGGAGGAAGCCCGGCTGCGCCTCCGGGACCGGCAGATCCTCTGTGGTGGCGTCCTCGAGCTGCTGGGGGACGTGGCGGAAGCCCGTCGCACGGTCTTCGAGCGGTTCGTCTCCCTGGCCGAAGGACAGGATCCCTCCACCTTTGCCCGCATCGTGCGACCGACCCTGGGGCTTCCCCCGCTGGCGGGAACCGGGGCATGAGCTTCTGGCATCTGCGGATCCGCCCCCTGGCCTGGCTGCGCAGCCTGCACGCCAAGCTCTTCCTGCTCCTGGGGCTCGTCACCAGCGTGCTCACCGTGGCCGTGGCCTACTCCATCGTCCGCAACAGCCGCCGCGAACTCGAAACCTACTCGCGCAACCTCGTGATCGAAGCCGCTGGAACCGTGGAGACCGACGTGGTCGAGCGGGATCCCGGCTTCAAGGACCCCGACAAGCTGGACCAGCTGCTGGCGAGCATCGCCGGTCCCGACCGCAGCATCTTCCAGATCGATGTCTTCAAGCGCGTAGGCAGGGGCAACGAAGTGGAGCTGGTGCGTTCCTCCGGTGAAGAGGCCACAGTGGACTGGGGTCCTGAGATTGGTTCGTACATGACCCTGCCCAAGGCCGAGGCTGAGCTCGTGGACTTGAACACCGGCCGCCAGGCCTGGAAGGTCTACCTGCCCATCCGCACCCACAAGCCCGGCCAGCCGCCCATCGGCCTCGTCCGCGCCTACTGCGACCTCGAACGCTGGGAGGTGGTCTGGGACAACAACCTCAAACGCACCCTGCGCACCCTGCCGGGCGTGCTGCTGGGCGAGTTCATCCTGCTGTGGCTGATCCTCCGCATGCTCATCAGTGATCCCATCGAAGCCATGGTGCTCACCATGCAGCGCCTGGAACAGGGCGAGTCCAGTGCCCGGGCCCCCGTGCGCCGCAGCGACGAGCTGGGCCTCATCGCAGCCCGCTTCAACGACATGGCCGTGCAGCTGGAGCGCGCAGGCGAAGAGCGCGAAGCCCTGATCCGCGAGATCCGCGGCCTCAACACCAACCTGCAGGACCGCATCGACGCCGCCCTCTCCGAGCTGCAGGCCAAGAACGATGAACTGGCGGCCCTGGTGGAGCGCAACGCGCTGCTGCGCGAGGAGCTGGGTGCCCAGGAGCGGTTGGCCGTGGCGGGTCAACTGACGGCCACCTTCGCCCATGAAGTCGGGACCCCACTCAACCTCGTGACGGGCCATCTTCAGCTGCTCGATGCCCAGAAGGACCTGCCCGACAAGGCGCGCGAACGGTTGGGTGTCATCGGCGGCCAGATCCAGCGCGTGGGCGACATCGTGCGTCGCCTCCTCGACCTCACCCGCCGCCCCCAGCTGGACCGGAAGCCGCATCCCTTCAAGGACCTGCTCGAAGATCTGGAGCAGCTCTGGACGCCCACCCTGACGGCCCATGGCGTGACCGTGGAAACCAAGGCCCCACGCGATTGCTACCTGGATGTGGACCGCAAACAGATGGAGCAGCTCTTCATCAACCTCATGAACAACGCCGTGGATGCCATGCCTGCGGGGGGCAAGGTGCGGCTTCTCGCGAAGCCCGCCGAGGAGAGCGCCCCGGGTGGCCTCTGGTGGGAGCTGCACTTCCACGACTCAGGCCAGGGCATCCCCGCCGACCTGCTCAGCAAGGTCTTTCGCCCCATGTTCACCACCAAGCCCGAAGGCAAGGGCACCGGCCTGGGCCTCAGCATCTGCCGCGAGATCGTCCGCAACCACGGCGGCGAGATCCGCATCGAAAGCGCGGAGGGCCAGGGCACCTGCGTGGTGTTCACCCTGCCTGGGGCGATGGTCTAAAGGCTTGGCTGGTCGCGGAAGACACAGAAGCCTCACGGAAAGCACGAAAAAAAGAGATGGGTGCAGTTTTCATCTTCCGCGACTTCCGCGCACTTCCCGCGCCTTCCGCGACCAGCTTCTTTTCAGATCTCCACGACTTCCACATCCCCCAGCGCCTCTTCCAAAAACCGGCTCCCCACTTCCTTCAGCCGGCTGCTGGCATCGGTGAGCTGGACGCGGAGCTCGCCGCGGGCGCTGGCGGTGCGGTAGCCCAGGCTGCCCTGCAGCAGGCGATCCACGGCCTTGGCGGTGACGCGGCCGCTGTCGATCCAGCGGGTACCGGGGCGGCTGCGGTCCAGGCTGGTCAGAAGGGTCGGATAGTGGGTGCACCCCAGCACCACGGTCCTCACCTCGAAGGGCAGCTGGTTGAGGTAGCGGCGGCAGATGGTATCGGTGACGGGATCATCGAACCAGCCCTCTTCGGCCAGGGGCACCAGCAGGGGGCAGGCCACGCTGTGGATGATGCGTTCGGGATCGCGGCGCAGGATCGCCGTGTCATAGGCGGCGCTGCCAATGGTGGCCAGGGTGCCGAGGATGCCCACGGCACCCGCATGTTCCGCGGCCGCTTCGGCACCCGGTTCGATCACGCCGATCACGGGACAGGGACTCACCGCCTGGAGCGCCGGCAGGCCATGCGCGCTGGCGGTGTTGCAGGCAATGACGATGAGCTTGGGCTCGTGGCGCTGCAGCAGCTCGCCCATCTGCAGGGTGTACCGCTCGATGGTGCGGTGGCTCTTGCTGCCATAGGGCAACCGGGCCGTGTCGCCCAGGTAGACCAGATCCTCCTGGGGCAGCAGCTGACGCAGGGCGTGGATGACCGTGAGCCCGCCGATGCCCGAGTCGAAGACCCCGATGGGCCGGTCCGCACGGCTCATGACCGCACCCGCACGGCCAGCACCGCGATCCACTCGCCTTCCTGCAGCACCTTCTCGGGCTTGAAGCCATGGGTCGTCAGGCTCACCAGGGCCTCGTCCGTGCGCTCGGCCAGGATGCCGCTGGCGATGAGCCAGCCCCCGGGGGCGGCCACCTCGGCCATGCGGGGCAGCAGCTCCTGGATGGTCACCAGCAGGATGTTGGCCAGCAGGCCCGCGTAGGGGCCCTGGGCCCGGGGGTGGTCGAGGGTGCCCACGAAGCTTTCGTAGGGTTTGGCCCCCTTGAGCAGGTGCGCGTTCAGCTCGATGAGCTCGCCCATGGCCGGGCCGCAGTCCGGGTCGATGTCGAAGGCCGTCAGGTTCCACCCCCCCAGCAGGTAAGCCGCCAGGGACAGGATGCCGGTGCCCGCACCGATGTCGAGGATGGGGCCCCGCAGGCGGTCCGCCTGGGCGAGCTCCTCCAGCAGCTCCATGCAGAGCCGGGTGGTCTCGTGACCGCCGGTCCCGAAGGCCAGGCCCGGGTTCACCACCAGGTCCAGGCGGTCGGCGGGCCCTGGGGTCTCGTCCCAGAGGGGCCGCACGTGGAACCGGGTCCCCACCTCGAAGGCGCCGAAGCCCTCGCGGCTCTTGGCCAGCCAGTCCTCGTCGCCGAAGGCCTCGGCCGCGAGGAGACCCACGCCCGGGAAGGCCCCCAGGCCCGTGGGTTCCGGGGGGGGCTGGCCGGGCGGGAAATAGGCGTAGCAGACCCGCGGCGGATCGGCCTCCCGATAGAAGGCGGAAGAACCTTGTTCCTCCAGCCAGGCGCAGAGAAGCTCCTCCTGAAGGTCCGGAACCTCCAGTTTCCACCGCAGATGCATTGCCACGCTCATGGGCCAAAGATTAACAGGGCCTCCCCGGAACCATCTGGTCCGGGGCTGCACTCATAGAGGTGCGGCCGGTCAGTCTGCCGTGGTGAGTCAGTGAGTGGAGCGTTAGGGGGGAAGTCGGCGAGGGGGGACAGGCGTCCCCCCTCGTTCGTTCTGTTCGGAGCTGACTATTCGGGCGTTTCGGCGGTTTCTGGATCCTCAAGGTCCAGCCGCTTCATCTTTTCCAGGAAGGTGGTCCGCTTGAGGCCCAGCAGGTCGGCGGCGCGCTTCTTGTTGCCCCGGGTGATGGCCAGGCTCTGGAGCATGAGGGTCTTCTCCATGTCCGAGACCACCTGGTTGAGGTCCAACCCTTCGGCCGGCAGATCCATCCCGAAAGCCGTGGCCACCGGAGGGGCGAAGGCATCGGCCGGAACCGGCGGGAACCCGACCCTCGGCGTGGCTTCGGGGCCCGCTGCGCTGGTGTGGAACTCCCCCATGCGCTCGGCCAGGAAGGCGAAGTCCTCCCGGGTGAGCACTGGCCGCGTGCCCGACAGCACAATGGCGCGTTCGATGGCGTTCTCCAGCTGGCGCACGTTGCCGGGCCAGGGCAGGGACATCAGCAACGGATCCACGCTGGGGTGCAGGGCCTTGGGATAGAGGCCATGCTCGCGGGCCTTGCGGTTGAGGAAGTGCTGGGCCAGGAAGGGCACTTCTTCCGGCCGGGCCCGCAGGGGCGGCATGGTGATGGGCACGACCTCCAGCCGGTAGAACAGGTCCTCGCGGAAGCTGCCATCCTGCACCTTCCGCCAGAGATCCACATTGGAAGCGGTCACCACGCGAACGTCCACCTTCACCGGCGCGCCGCCGCCCAGGGGTTGCACTTCCCGCTCCTGGATCACGCGCAGCAGCCGCACCTGGGCGCCCAGGGGCATGGTGCCCACTTCATCCAGGAAGATGGTGCCGCCGTGGGCCTCCCGGAACTTGCCTGGCGTGTCCTTGCGGGCATCCGTGAAGGCCCCCTTGTTGTAGCCGAAGAGCTCGGACTCCAGCAGATTCTCGGGGATGGCACCGCAGTGCACCGCCACGAAGGGTTCGGCGTTGTCGGCGCTCATGCGGTGGATGGCCCGCGCGATGACCTCCTTGCCCGTGCCGCTCTCGCCCAGCAGCAACACCGTGGCCCGGGTGGCGGCGGCGGCGCGGGCGCGGGCCAGCACGTCCTGCATGGCGATGCTGGTGCCCACCAGGCCGAAGGCCAGGGCCTGGGACGCGCTCAGCTGGGTGGTGGTCCCCGAGCGGGGCCGCAGGCCCGGCATGGGGGGCTCGGGGCCCAGCACGCCCCAGCGCACCGATCCCAGCGAACCCCACTCCGACAGGGCTTTCGAATCCATGGGCGCCGCATCCGCTTTCAGACCCAGCAGGATGGGCAGGGCGGCCACTTCGGCCATCATGCGGTTCAGCTCGGGCGGCGGCCAGGCGCCCTTGGCGCTGATCACCCACAGGTCCACATCCCGCGGCGCCAGGGCGGGAGCGGCACCGCGATCCACCGTCACATCCCAAAAGGCCGCCCACCGATGCTCCAGCCCCCCGGTGTCGTCCCCGAGGGTGGACCAGTGAAGGCGAGGCAGTTGGGTCATGGGCTCCTTGGTTGCAACCAGCCTAGGGGCAAGCAGCTAAGGGTCAAGTCAAAAAAATGACGGGGCAACATACTTCCCTTGCCCTGCGGCGTACGATGAAAGATGCACCGCGGAGGTCCCTGATGTCGCTCACGGAATCCACCATGATCCCGCTCGGCACGGCTTGTCCCGACTTCACCCTTCCTGGCGTGGACGGGCGCCTCTGGTCGCTGCACGATGTCCACACGCCCACCCTGCTGCTGGTGGTCATGTGCAACCACTGTCCCTATGTGCAGGCCATTGACGATCGCCTCAACGCCCTGGCGAAGGCCTATGTGGATAACTGCACCGTGGTGGCCATCAATTCGAACGACGCGGTGACGCATCCCGAAGACAGCTTCGAGGCCATGCGGATCCGCGCGCAGGCCAAGGGCTATGTCTTCCCCTACCTCTGGGACGAGGAGCAGGCGGTGGCCCGAGCCCTGGGCGCGGTGTGCACCCCGGACTTCTTCCTCTACGACGCCCACCGGCGCCTGATGTACCGGGGCCGCTTCGACGACAACTGGAAAGACGCCGCCCGCGTCACCCGCCAGGACCTGAAAGAGGCCCTCGAAGGCCTTCTCTACGGGAAGGAGCCCCTGGATCCGCAGCATCCCAGCATGGGCTGCAGCATCAAGTGGAAGTGAGGACCGACTGCGGGCAAGGGGTATGATCGAAGGTCCGCCGGAGCCTGCATGCGTCTCGCCGCCCTTCCCCTCTGCCTCGCGGCGCTGCCTCTCTGCGCCCAGTGGGATCTGCGCCTGGAGCTGCCCCGCCCCACCGGGCAGAGCCTGCCACAGACTCTGATCAGTGGTTCCGGCCAGCTGGTGTCCGGCACCTTCGACACGGGCCGTGGTTTCATCGCCTCCGCCAACAAGCGGCTCTTGCAGGTGGGTCCACTGCTGAAGCTGGAGGGGGGGCTGGAGTACTCCCAGCTCGAGGCAGATGGAACCCTGACTCCCAGTGCCTCCGCCCCCCAAGGCACGAAGCTCAAGCAGCAGGGGGTGGGCGTGGGCCTCAACGCCCAGCTCTGGGTGCCCTTCATCGGCATTGCCGGGGAGCTCGGTTTGATCCAGCGCCTGCAGCACTACACCTTCGACACCGCTGGCGCCGCCTCGAGCAAGAACCTCAGCCGCACCTGGCTGCGGGTGGGCACCCGCTGGCGCATTCCCTCCGTGGTGGTGCACCCCTACGTGGTCGCCAGCTACCAGCAGCCCGTCAGCAAGGATCGCCCGGTGAGGCTCAGCAGCTCCTCTGATCTGGCGGCTTATTTCGCCGCTCAGGGCAGCGGCCAGGAATTCGAACGACTCTGGACCTTCGGCGTGGGAGTGGCCTTTTGATGCACCGCTCCGCGCTCGCCGCCCTGCTCGTCCTTCCCGCCCTGGTGGCGGCATCGCCCACCAAGGCGCGGCCCAAGCTGGTGATCGTCCTTTCCATTGACCAGTTCTCCGCCGAGCTGATGCAGACCTATGGTCCCGAGCTGACCGGCGGCATCGCCCGGCTGCGCAAAGAAGGCGTTTTCTTCACCGAGGCCTACCACGATCACGGCTTCACCGAGACGGGTCCCGGCCATTCGGTGCTGCTCTCCGGCCGCTTCCCGGCAAACACCGGCATCATCGAGAATCGCTGGATCGATCGCACCACGGGCAAGCTCGTCTACTGCGTGGAGGATGCTTCCGCCAAGGCGCTGCATGCGCCGGGCCAGGCCAGTACCTCCAACGCCCGTTTCCTCGGCGAGGGCCTGGGTGACTGGTTGCAGGCCCAGGTGCCCGGCAGTCGGGTCTTCGCCGTGTCGGGGAAGGATCGCGCCGCCATCCTCATGGCCGGGCGCAAGCCCACGGGCGCCTTCTGGTTTACAGGTCCCGCGGGGTTCACCAGCTCCACGGTCTACGCCGATCACCTGCCGGCCTGGTTGCTGCGCTATGACCGCGACCTGTCGGAGCGCATCGCCACCGACAGCTGGCTCTGGACGAAGGATCCCGCCACCCCGGAAGGCCGCACCGGCTCCTGGACCTTCGGCACCCAGGTTCTTCGCAATGGCGCCCTGCCCCGGCTCATCCAGGGCGCGGGCATGCCCCTGGACAAGGGCTTCGAGGCCCGTTTCCGCCGCTCTCCGTTTCTCGATGCCGTGACGCTGGAGGCCGCCGAGGCGCTCCTGGCAGGTGAGAAGCTTGGTCGCGGCCCCGGCACGGACCTGCTGGCCATCAGCCTCTCGGCCACGGACTACATCGGCCACGGCTACGGCATCCTTGGCACCGAGATGCGCGACCAGATCCATCGGTTGGACCGTGGCCTGGGGCGGCTCCTCGATCGCCTGCACCGCCAGCACCCGGGCGCCTGGGTGGTGCTGACCGCCGACCACGGTGGTCTGGATCTGCCGGAGGTGCTCGGTGAGCAGGGCTTCCCGGTGCGCCGGCTCCTCCCCGAGCCCTTCCTGGCCGCCCTGCAGGCTGAGCTGCGCAGCACCTTCAAGGCGGATCGGGACCTGCTGGCCCCGGCCCCCGAGCCCAACACGATCTACCTGAATGACGCAGCCCTGAAGGCCACGAACCTGGACCGCCGCGAGGTCCTGAAGGTGGCGCAGGCCTGGCTCAGGGCCCGGCCCGAAGTGGCCGATGCCTTCACCGCGGAAGAACTGAGCGCCACGGACCCGGCGGCCACGGGCAGCCCCCGGGACAGCAGCCTCCGCGTCCTGCTGCGGCGCAGCTTCCATCCCGACCGCAGCGGCGACATCCTCGTGGCCGTGAAGCCCTTCGTGGTCTTCGGCACGCCGCCCACCGAGTACCCCACCGGCCACGGCACCCCCAACGCCTATGACCGCCGGGTGCCCCTGATCTTCTGGGGCCCCTGGAAGGGTGGCGAGCGCCGCGAGCCCGTGCGCACCGTGGATCTGGCGCCGACCCTGGCCCGCGAACTGGGCCTCAGGCCCGGCCCCGTGGATGGCAAGGCCCTGGAGCTGGGAACAAGGAAGTAGGCTTGAGCATGGCGCCCTCCACCCACGGCAACCTCGTCCTCCTCACCGGCGCGGGCATCTCGGCGGAGAGCGGCCTGCGGACCTTCCGCGATGCGGATGGCCTCTGGGAGAACCACCGCGTCGAGGAGGTGGCCACGCCCGAGGCCTTTCGTCGCGACCCCGCCCTGGTCTACCGCTTCTACAACGAGCGGCGGCGCAGCCTCGCCACGGTGCAGCCCAATGCCGCGCACCGGGCCCTGGCGCGGCTGGAGCGCGCGTGGCAGGGACCCTTCCTGCTGGTCACCCAGAACGTGGATGACCTGCATGACCGGGCCGGGTCCCGGCAGCTGCTGCACATGCACGGCGAATTGCTGAAGGGCCGCTGCCTCGCCTGTGGTGCCGTGCAGGCCTGGCCCGGAGACATGGACCAGGACAGCCGCTGCCCCACTTGCCAGCGGGCACCGGTGCGCCCCCACATCGTGTGGTTCGGCGAGCTGCCCCTGGACATGGACCGCATCTACGACGCCGTGGAACGCTGCGATGTCTTCGTGGCCATCGGCACCAGCGGCCATGTGTACCCCGCTGCGGGCCTGGTGCAGGCCGTGGCCCCCGGCACCCGCACCCTCGAGCTCAACCTTGAGCCCAGTCTCGTGGCCAGTGCCTTCGGCGAGGCCCGCACCGGCCGGGCCACGGACCTGGTACCCGCCTTTGTGGACGAGCTGCTGGGCGGATAGGCGCTCCCCTCGTACAGTCGGGGCATGCGACCCCGGCTTCCCCTGTCCTCCCTCCGCCGCCTGGGCCTGGCGCTGGCCACCGGCCTGCTGCTGGCGGTACCGATCCAGGGGCTGCCCACCACCCCCGCGGACGGCGTGCTGGTCCTGCGCACGGCCAAGGCCCAGGTCCAGCTTCGGATGACCGAAGGGGGCCTGCTGCGCATCACGGCCACGGCGGAGGGGGCCGATCCGGCCCGGCCGCCCGTCACCCTGGACCTCCCGGCGGGGGCGCCGTTCCAGCCCGTGCCTGGCACCGCAAGCTTGGCGGCCGGGGACTGCCGCGTCACGCCCACGGGCCCCGCCTCGGTCACGGTGATGCCGAAGGGCGGTCGTCCCTTCCACCTCAGTCTGGAGGGCGATGGCGCCCGCCTGGTGCTGCGCATCGTGGCCGAGGGCGCCACGGCCTTCCACGGCTTCGGCCAGGCCGTGAAGGCCCTGGGCGTGCAGGACGACAGCCTGGAGCTGTACCACGAGCCCCACTTCGGTGATCAGACCTACCTGCACATGCCCTTCTTCTTTTCGGATTCGGGCCTGGCGGTGGCCTTCAACGCCGCGGGCCGGGACCAGGTGGATGTGGCCAAGGGCCGCGAGGTCACCCTCACCACCACCACGGGGCGCCTCGACCTCTACGCCTGGAGTGACGCCGATCCCGCCGCCCTGGTGGCCCGCTGGTACCGCTTGAGCGGTGCGCAGAGCCTGCTGCCCCGCTGGGCCTACGGCTACCTCCAGTCCCGCTACGGCTACCGCAGCGACGCCGACGTGCGGAACACGGTGGAGCTCTTCCGCCGCTTCAAGCTGCCGCTGTCCGCCATCGTGCTGGACCTCTACTGGTTCAAGCGCATGGGTGACCTGGCCTGGAACCGCGAGGCCTTCCCCGATCCCGAAGGACTGGCCACGTGGCTGCACAGCAAGGGCGTGAAGCTGGTGACCATCTCCGAGCCCTTCTTCAACCGGGACTCCCAGGCCTTCGCTGAGCTGGAAGCCGCCGGCGCCTTGGCCAAGGACGCCAAGGGCCAAACGGTCGTTTGGAAGGACTGGTGGGACTTCGGCAAGGACATCGGCGGCGGCGTCGTCGATCCCCTGGCGCCCAGGGCCGCCGAGGTGCTGGGTGGCCGTTACACCAAGCTGGCGGCGGGCGGCGTGGATGGCTTCTGGATCGATCTGGGCGAGCCGGAACGCGTGCCCGGCCAGGCCCGCTTCGGGCCCCACCGGGAGTATGACGAGCGCGCCTTCCACAACGCCTTCAACCTGGCCTGGGCCAAGCTGGTGCGGAACGCCTTCCTGGCCGCGCATCCCGACCGCCGGCCCTTCATCCTCAGCCGCTCGGGCTACATCGGCATCGCGGGGCTGGGCGTCTCCACCTGGTCCGGCGACGTGCCCGCCAGTTGGAAGGGTCTGAAGGAGCAGGTGCCGCTGGGCCTGTCGGCCTCGCTCTCGGGCCTGCCGTTCTGGGGCTCCGATGTAGGCGGCTTCATCACCCGGGGTGGCGAGGCCATGCCGCCGGATCCCGAGCTCTACCTGCGCTGGCACCAGTTCGGCGCCTTCACGCCGGTGTACCGGGCCCATGGCACCGGCCCCCGGGAGCCCTGGATCTACGGCGAGGATTGGCTGGCGCGGGTGAAGGCCGTACTGGACCGCCGTCAGCAGCTGCTGCCCTACATCTACAGCACCGCCTACCAGGTGTGGTCCGAGGGCCGGCCCATGCTGCGGCCCCTCTTCTTCCTGGATCCCGCCGATCCCGCCCTGCGCACGGATGCCTCGGCCTACCTGTTCGGCGATGCCATCCTCATCGCCCCCGTCACCCAGCCCCTGGAGCGCGAAGCGGTGAAGCGCGTGCGCCTGCCCAAGGGTGCGTGGTACGACGCCTTCACGCTGGAGCGCCACGCCGGTGGCAGCGAGGTGGCCGTGCCCCTCAGCCTCGACCGTTTTCCCCTGTTCTACCGCGAAGGTGCCATCCTCCCCGTGGAGGCGGGTGCCGGTGAGGAGGGCCTGATCCTGTTGCCGGGGCCCATGGCGACGACCTTCACCGTGTTCAGCGACGATGGCGAGACCGAGGCCTACCGCCGCGGGGCGGGCGAGCAGCTGCGGGTGGAGCTGGATGCCCAGGGCGTGAGCTTCTCAGGCGCCACCCGGGAACGGGAGGTCGTGCTGCTGCTGCCGAAGTCGCTGAAGCTGGCCCAGCCCCTGGCGGAGGGCGGCGCGGATCCGCTGTTCCAGCGGCTCCGCGTGAAGCTGAAGCCCGGTGCCCAGCGCGTGGCCTTCGTGGATCCCGCAGGACGCTGACCTCACACCAATCGGCACTCACGACTCAAGGAAGCGGCCTCCTGGTTATCGGCCACACGCCGCTGGAAAAGCCAGTTACCGCGAATTCCGCCATTCGCGGTTCCAGGTTTTATTCTTGAGCAACCTCAGGCTGAGCCGTGCCGCTGCAGCCCTCGCAGCACGGCCATGGCCCGCTGCGCCGCGTCCACCGGGACGAAGAGGTGGTCGTGGCAGGCGCCGGCCACAACGTTGCAGCTGATGTTCGCTTGCGCCAGGGCACCGGCAAATGCCGCCGTGAGGCCCACCGCCTGCAGATCCGAATGGACCGTGAGCGTGATCCAGGCGGCGCGGAAAAGGATGGGCAGCCCCTGCCGCACGGCCACTTCTTCCGCAACCACCACCGTGATCCCCTCGGCCTCCCGCATGCTGGCGAGGGGATCCAGGCCCTTCCCATCCGTCCCCGGCGGCAGCGAGGCGAACACCCAGGTTCCCTCGTTCAAGACGGGCTCCAGGAAACGCAGCAGCTGGTCCAGGTTCGAGCTGGGTGCAGGCATCGGTGGGCGCCCTACTTCACCACCGGCAGCTCGACGAAGCTGGCCTGGCCCGGCGCGTGGTAGATGCGCTGGGTGGCGGGGCGGTAGTCCGCGGGCTTGGCGAAGAAGATGTTGGGGACGAAGGTCTGGGGGTTGCGGTCGTAGAGGGGGAACCAGCTGGACTGCACCTGCACCATGACGCGGTGGCCCGGCAGGAACACGTGGTTGGCCGTGGGCAGGGCGAAGCGGTACATCAGCGGTGCGTCAGGCTTCAGGGCCTTCGGCGACTCCATGCTTTCCCGGTAGCGGCCCCGGAAGATGTCCGCCGACACCATGAGCTGGTAGCCGCCCATCTGCGGCTGGCTGGCCACCTCGTCGGGATAGACATCGATGACCTTCACCACCCAGTCCGAGTCGGTGCCGCTGGTGGCCGCCACCAGGTTGGCCACGGGTTCGCCGCTGATGCGCAGGGGCGCGGTGAGCGGCTCCGAAACATAGGCCAGCACGTCGGTGCGGCCCGAGGCCTCGCGCTGATCGTCCGTGAGCCACTGGGGCCAGGTCAGGCCCTTGTCGTAGCCCACAGGCTGGATGGGCCGCGCCCGGAAGGGCACGGGCTTGGCGGGATCGGACACATAGGCGTCGAAGGGCGCATCGCCGGCCTTGGGAGCGGTTGTCGTCACCTTCTGGCCCGCCGCCAGGTAGAACGGCGTGGCGGCCAGGGTGGTGCCCGCGCCCGCCCCGGGCCAGCCCGGGAGCTTGCGCCAGGTGTTGGTGCCGGTTTCAAACGCATTCACCGGGGCGAGGTCAGCCTTGGGCCCCTGCTCCCGCAGGTGCTGATCGAGAAAGGGCTTCAGCACGTTCTGGCGGAACTGCAGGCCCGTGTCCTGGTTGAACTTCAGCGGGCCCAGGCTGCTGCCATCGCCGATCTCGCCGCCGTGGTTCCAGGGGCCCATGGCCAGGTGCAGCAGGTTACCGCTGTCCTTGGGCTTCAGGGCCTTCCACACGGCGATGGCGCCGTAGATGTCCTCGGCGTCGTAGAGGCTGTGCACCAGCAGGGTGGGCACCGTCAGCGGCTGCTTCGCCAGCACCTGGTCCATGGCCTGCTGCTGCCAGAAGCTGTCGTAGCTCGGGTGCTCGAGGATCTTCCGCCAGAAGCCCAGCTGCTCGGCGCCGCGGCGTCGGCCCAGCTCGCCGGTGGAGCCGGCCTGCAGGAACATGTCGTAGTCGTCGAAGTGGCTGGTCCACCACTTCAGGTCGCCGCTGCGGGTGGCCTGCTGGTCGTAGATGTAGCTGAGGTTCTGGGCCCGGAAGGCGCCGTTGTGGAACCAGTCGTCGCCCCGCCAGCCGTCCACCATGGGGTTCATGGGGATGGCGGCCTTCAGGGCCGGGTGGGGGTTTACCAGGGCCATGAGGGGCAGGAAGCCGTCGTACGAAATGCCCAGGATGCCCACGCGGCCGTTGCTTTCGGGCAGGTGTTTCACCAGCCAGTCGATGGTGTCGTAGGTGTCCGTGCTGTGATCGACCTGGGTGCCATTGAGGGGCCCGCGCAGGGGCCGGTTCATGACGTAGTCGCCCTCGGAACCATACTTGCCGCGTACGTCCTGCACCACGCGGAGGTAGCCGCCCTCCACGATCAGGTCGGTGACGTTGTCGTAGCCCTGGAGGAGGGGCCCCAGGTGGGCGCTGTGGGCGTGGCCGGTCAGCTCTGCGGCGTTGTAGGGCGTGCGCGTCAACAAGATCGGCGCGCCCTTGGCGCCTTTCGGAATCAGGATGATGGTGTGCAGCTTCACCCCGTCGCGCATGGGGATCATCTCCTCGCGGCGGATGTAGTCCCAGCTGTCCGTGGCCACCTGGAACGCGGCGGGCATCTCGCTGGGCAGGATCGCGGCGGGCGTCTGGGCCAGCAGGCTGGACGCCGAGGCCAGCAGCCCCCCAAGCAGGGCGGGAAGGCGGGAACGGGACATGGGACCTCCGGGTGACGCCCCACCCCAGGGATACCCAGGGCCGGTGCGCGGCCCACAGAAACGCCTGGTCGAAGGGAGGCGGTCAGTCTAGCCGGGAATGGCCGGTACTTTGAGGTCAGGGTTTTCGCCGCCCGGCTTCCCGGCCAATAGGCCCAGACGATGGAGGGTGATGAGGTGGATGTAGGCCTGGGTGGTGCTCTTCAGCCGCCGTTCCGCGTACCTGAACACACAGGGAATCATCAACCCGAAGGAGACCAGCCCTGCATAGGGATGGCCCATGGCGGGAAAGAGGATGGCGGTCAGGCCAAACACCACGAGCAGGCTCCGGAAAAACTTGGAATCCGCTTCGTACCGGCGGACGTCCTCGGCCGCGCTCGGGCAGACGGCGAGCAAGACGGACCTGGACCATTGGAAGGGGTTGAGGGCATCATGCTCCGCCTCGTCGATCATGGCATCCCGGATGGCGGTGGCCCGCTGATAGGCGCTCTCATTCCCGTAGGGCCGGAACTTCGTCCGCCACCGGTCGTACAGCAGGTCCAGTTGCGAGCCCAGCAGAAAGATCAGGTGGCCGAGGAAATAGGAGCAGGTCAGGAAGGCCGCCCACCGCGCCGCATCGCTGGCAGGCACGGGCATCAGCGGGCCCAGAACACACCCGCCCACCGGCTTCACCAAGAGCGCTGTGGCGATGGCTCCGGGCAGCAGGATGGCAAAAAAGTCGATCATGCCGATGTAGAACTCGCTCGGTTTGGCCATGGCGCACCTCCTGTTGTCCGTGGGTTGCTGACCTGGTGCCTCGTCGTTAATCCTGTGTATCAGAATCGGTCATCCGGGCGCCGCGTCCACTCTGGCTGGCGAAGGTCACCCCAGGGGGCTGGGCGCGGCGCGGTACGAACGGGGACGGCGCGACAGCCTGATCTGGGCCCGCAACCCGGTCAGCCCGAGGTGAGCCGGAGCCGGAAGCCGAAGACTGGCAGGCCCTGCTGGGCGAAGTCCAGGTCCTCGGAGCGCTGGAAGCCCAGCCGCTCGTAGAGGCCCCAGGCGATGCGCATGGCCTCGGTGGTGTGCAGGATGACCTGGGCGTGGCCCTGCTCCCGGGCGAGGTCGACGCAGGCCAGGGTCAGGGCCCGGCCCACGCCCCGGCCCCGAAACGCCGAATCGACCCCCAGCAGGCGGATGCCCGCGGCGTTCCGCTCCGCCGTGGCCGTGCCGCCGGAGCCGTACTGGGCCATGTCGCCGAAGTACACCACCCCGCCCGCCAAGGCCCCGTCCTCGGCGAGGGCCACCAGCACCTGGGCCCCGGGCCGTTCCGCGAAGTGCCCGATGTCCGCCAGCAGGGCGTAGTACTGGGGCTGCTCCGCCGGCGTGGGAAAGCCCTCCAGCTGCGAGTACACCCCCACCATCAGTCGGCCCAGGGCCGCGGCCTCCTCGGGGCGCAGGTCGCGGATGGCGATGGGGGCGGTCATGAATTCCTGATGTCAGGAAGACACCAAACTCGGTTCATTCGGTACTCTTTTGAGGATGAGGTTGAGTGGAGGACCAGCGCGCTAACTTTCGAAATCACCGTCGGCGCAGCTCAGCAGCGACGTCCGAGTGCATTGAGTGGTCAGGTTTCATCACGGTACGTGGGCCCGAAAATCAGCTTGGAAATTTGATAATTTCTGGAACCCTCGACCAACGTCTGCTTAACACTTCGCAAATTGAATCACCAACCTTAGAATTCGGGACTACAATAGCGAGAATATCGGCTTCAGCGAATGTGATCTCTCTGGTCTTTCCCGTCGTTACAAGGCGGGCTTCTTGTTCAATTGTGAAATCGTATCCTTCGGCATACCGTGAATAAGTAAGCTTCTCTGTATTTGTCTCTTCATTTATCCCGCAGGTGATTCGTAACACGGCAAATTCATTATTGAGTTCAGGCCAAAGCTTTGCTGGCTTCCGGAATTCAGTGACCAACTTTGAAAAGCGTTCACGTTCTTCTTCGTTTTTATCTTCAAAGGCCTTGTTCAAGGAAACCACAAGTGGATCTATTGAAAGGTCAGGGTAGTGATAATACGACACCCTCCCAACCTTGTTCCGACGCCGGAACTCATCAGTGAACACGAGCCCTAATTTTCCGTAATGACTCGCCGGCTTCCAATGCCTCATTTTCTTAAGTGGAATATCAGCGAATGACACCATCCAAACATCAACCGGTAGCAGAGCAACTGGTTTTGAAGGTAGGTATCTATCAAAAGTAATGCCGCCCCCATCGAGGACCCTCACTGAATTTGGATCCGCGGTTCGGGCATTCGGATCGTTCAAGATCGGAAGAAACTCTGGGCAAATGGACGCTCTGAGTTTCTGGGGGATCAAGATGTATTCGATAAAACTTTCGGTTTGCTTGTTCAGGTCACCCGCTCTATGCAGGCCTCCAAATACGAAGTGAATCAGTGGCATGTGAAACCTAACGAAAACGACTAACCGGCATCGCCTGCACCGAAGCACTGAGCGGGGCCGAAGAAACGAGAAGTTGAGAGAGAGCGAAAGTCAATGCAGGCGGGGCCCGACTTGAGCGAGAGGTTAGACCCCTAGGCTGGCTTGATTGGGATGACACGGTATCCCTCGGCGAAGTACCCAAGAATGTAAATACCGACAAATGGGCTCGCCGGTGGTAAAACGACCGACTGAAGCAGGAATACCAGCTCATCATATGAGGTGAGGTCTGGCCTTACGAAGATGACTAGGGAACAGTTATCACCGTATGCTTTCTTGGGTTTTGAGCCAACAACCTCACCTATGTTACGAACCAGGCGACCCTCGAAATTGGCGCCACTCCACTCAGCTGGGGCATTCGGGAGACTCCTTGCATTCTGCCATTGGAATATGGCGCAGGCCGAATCGTAGTAGGCGCTCGATATTTCTAGGTTCAACTCAGTTGGACCATCCGTGTAAACCAAATCAGGTGCTGGATCACCTCGTTTCAAAAAGGCGAAGGAGGACTGCTTTTCTTCGTTGAGCCACTTTACGAATTCATCACCAACAGCTCGCTCCATACGTTCTTGGGTTGGATCCATGGAAGCGCCTAACGAATGAAGCTTCACCGGCCACGCCTACACCGAGATGCAGAGCGAAGCCGAGGTAGCAAGAGGTTGAGAGCGGAAGTCAATACAGGCGGGGCCGAGTGGAGCGAAAGGTTAGGCATCTGCCTCATATGGGTTTGGACCGTATTTGTTGGGCCCCGGGTGGCCTCGCCGAAGCATCAACCAGAACCAGACAATCATCGAGATGAGCCCCAAAGCCCCTCCGATTTTCCCTGAGAGGTGATTGAACGAGAAGTTGTCTAGGCCGTAGAGCACCCCGCCCACAAAATACCCGGTGGGGATAAGTGACCACCATCCACTTAGTCCTGAATCATGCAATCGCCGAACTGCGACAGCAATAAATGGAGTAACTGATGCGACCCAGAAGAGGATGGCGAGAGGTCGAATTCGGAGTTGGTTCAGGAGTAGCTCTATAAGCATATTGATCAGTACGAAGGCGAAGAACTCGGCACGTGCGGCTCGCCCTTTGAAGACGGCGTATTTCTTCCACGTAATCAAATACGGGTATTCACCCTGGGGTTCTGGCGTGATCGTTGCGGATTCAGCATCTATGCCCGTGGAATCCAATTCGGCATGGAGAACATCTGCCGCTGCAACAATGACCTCTTGGTTTCCCATTTTCATAGTGCATGAAATACAAACATTTTCTGCGTACATCTCTTCGGAAAGTTTGATTTCACGACAGAACATGCATTTCATGGTGACCCCGTAATGGTTGAGTATTCAGCCTGGCGCCTGACTCAAAATTAGACAAACTCCAGTATCACCACCCACGGATCCCAATGTGGTGGGGATCCGCCCACCTTAGTCCCGAACACAGCAAAAACCGCCTACGCCCCACCCTACCCCTTCAGCAGCCGATCCTCCGCGAGACGCAGCATGTGCTCACTGGCGAGGACGCCGTCCTGGTGGTTCAGGCGTTGGAAGTGGCCGCGCAGGTGGCGCAGGGTGCTGGGCACGGCGGGGGCGAAGTGGGCTTTCTTGCGGTGCACGAGCTGGTGGCCGGTTGCAGCCTTCAGCCATGCTTCAGCCGCTCCAGTTCCTTCTTGGCCGAGGCGAAGGTGGGCCTGAGGCCCAGGGCCTGTTCATAGGCCTTGATGGCCTCGGGTCGGCGGCCCTGCTGTTCAAAGAGCTGGCCGAGCAGGGCATGGGCCCTGGCATGGTCGGGGGCAAAACCCTCCGGGTCTTGGGACAGGTAGGTTCGGAGGTAGGGCTCGACCTTGTCCAGCTGCTTTTCGGACAACAGTTCGTGGGCCGCATAGAAGTAGGGCAACAGGTTGTCTGGGCAGTGCTGTTTCGCTTTGGAGAGGGTGGTCTCCAGTTCGCCCCACTTTCCTTGCTCTGCAAGAATGGCCGCGAGGGTGGCAGAGGCCTTGATGGCCGTCGGGTTCGCCTCCAGGGCCTTTCGGCACGTGGCTGCGGCCGCATCCAGGGCCTGCGGCTTCTGCCCAAGGTGCAGGGTTACCATCAGGCGGTAGGCATCAAGACAGTGGCGATCCGTGGTGATGGCCTGATCGAGCAGTCGTTTCGCCCCTTCCAAATCCTTGGCGTCACAAGCCACCCAGGCCTGTAACACCAACCCGGCGGCTGCTTTGATGGTTGTCAGTTGCTGGGCCAGCTCCTTGGCTTTGGACTTGCTGCCCCCACCCATCGATGGCGCGCGTTGGAAGAACCAAAAGAGGGATTCCGTCGCTTCTTCGCTCGTCGGGTTGACAGCCAGTGCCGCTTCCAGCGATTTCCGCCACTCCTTGGCATAGGGCAGCATCTTCAGCACGCTGTCGGTCTCATCCAGGACTGCCCTGGCGGCCACACCTTGTTGGGTCAGGAGCTCCGGATCTGTGCTTTTGAAAGCCACGGCTTTCCGGGCCAAGTCCAGGGCTGCTTGCGAGTCGCCAAAGGCCAGTTTCAACCGTGACATCCAGAGCAGGGCATAGGGATCCTGGGGCTTCGTGCGATACCAGCCCTCGATGCGTGGGCGCAACTGCTTCCAGCGTCCGTCTGCCCGAAGGGTGTCGAAGCTGGGCTCCTGGGCGACCAACGCCACGGAACCTAGCAGGAGTGAGACATGAAAGGCAGGCTTGAACATGGACCTCTGTGAGATGTGGTCTAACTCAAAATCAGACGAACTCCAGAATCATCGCCCCGGGGTCCGCATTTAGGATGGATCCGCCCATCCTACTCCCGAACCCCGCCAAAACCGCCTGCGTCCCGCCCTACCCCTTCAGCAGCCGATCCTCGGCAATCCGCAGCATGTGCTCGCTGGCGAGGACGCCGTCCTGGTGGTTCAGGCGTTGGAAGTGGCCGCGCAGGTGGCGCAGGGTGCTGGGCACGGCCGGGGCGAAGTGGGCCTTGTGGCGGTGCACGAGCTGGTGGCCGAAGGTGCCCAGGGCCTTGAGGCTGCGCTGCAGGGCGCTGAGGTTCAGCTCTTCCAGCAGGGCCTCGTGGCTCCAGCCCAGCTCGGCCTGCAGGGGGCCGATGAGGGCGCGACCGGCCTCCTTGGACCAATCCCAGTAGGCATCGAAGCGCAGGCTGGCCAGGTCGTAGGTGGCGGCGCCCCGGCGGGCATCCTGGAAGTCGATGGCCACCAGGCGATCGCCGTGGACCATGAGGTTGCGCACGTGGAAGTCGCGGTGGACGAAGAAGTGGGCCCGGGTCTCCAGGCTGGCGTGTACCTCGTCCATCATGCGCTCCAGCCAGCGGGGGGGCTCCTTCTGCAGGAAATCCTGGAAGAAGTTCTGGCGGCAGTAGTCCCACTCGAACTGGAACTTGGGTTGGTCGAAGGCGCGGCTCATGAAGAAGGTGTGGCCCGGAGCGCCCAGGGTGAGCGGCCCAGCCAGGGTGGTGAGCAGCCAGCCCGCCTTCTCGGCCCAGGCCAGCTCCTCCTCGGGGTGCTCCATCAGGCGGCGCTCCAGGGTGGTGTCACCCAGATCCTCCACCAGCAGGCAGCGGTCGGCGTCGTCGCTGGCCACGATGGTGGGGACGCGCAGCAGGGGATCGAGGTAGGCCTGCAGGGCCCGGAATTCGAAGTAGCTGTCGTCGGTCTTCTCGGGGGTGTCCAGCGGATGCAGCACCACCAGGGCCGTGCCCAGCTGCGGGTGCAGCACCCGGAAGTACTGCCGCGCCCCCGCATCCCCGGCCAGGGGTTGGGGATCAGCCAGAGCCCAGCGGTCCAGCGCGCGTTGCAGTCGGGGGTCCATCCGATCAGGGTACTCCCGGACGGAATTTCGGCCACGGAGGAACCTGGAACCGGCCTTTTGGCCGGA
>JANYAZ010000297.1 GCA_025361045.1 Geothrix sp.
CCCGGCACCACCCTGCTGGTGGTGAACAGCGTCTGCGGCTGTGCGGCCGCCGGGGCGCGCCCTGGTGTCACCGAGGCTTTGCGGTCCCAGGACCTTCGCTTTGACCAGCTGGTCACGGTCTTCGCCGGCATGGAGAAGGACGCCACGGCCCAGGCCCGCGAGTACTTCGAAGGCGCCATGCCCACCAGCCCCCAGGCCGCCATCCTCAAGGACGGCCAGCTGGTCCACCTGATGCAGCGCCAGGATTTTCTGGGCCACAGCCCCGAAGAGATCGCCGCCACGCTCAGCAGCGCCTACCGCCGGACGGTCGCCGCGAGCTGAAGCCCACCCTCTCTCGAAGGCGAGGCCCAGGCGGACATGAAGTAGGCTGAGGGGCGGAGATTCTGAATGCCCAAGCCCCTGTCCCACTTCAAGATCGTGGATCTGTCCTGCGTGCTGGCCGGCCCCTTCGCCACGCAGCTGCTGGCGGATTTCGGTGCGGAGGTCCAGAAGCTGGAGCCACCGGAGGGCGATCCCACCCGAGGCTGGGGCCCGCCGTTCGAGGAAGGTGAAGCCGGGGAGAGCGCCTACTTCCGCGCCGCCAACCGGGGCAAGCGCAGCCGCACCATCGACCTGCACACCGAAGAAGGCAAGGCGGACCTCTTCGAGCTGCTGAAGGACGCGGATGTCCTGGTGGAGAATTTTCGCGCCGATTCAGCGGATCGCCTGGGATTGGGGTGGAAGCGGCTCCACGCCAAGTTCCCAAAGCTCATCCTGGCCTCGGTGCGGGGCTTTGCTTCGGATGTCACTGCGTCCCGCCGGGCCGGGTATGACTTCATCATCCAGGCCGAAAGCGGCTGGATGGCCATCACGGGTGAACCCGACGGGCGCCCCATGAAGGTGGGCGTGGCCCTGGTGGACGTGCTGGCGGGACTCTTCTGCGCCAACGGCATCCAGGCCGCCCTGCTGCATCGCGAACGGACTGGCGAGGCCATCCATATCGAGGTGCCGCTCATGGAGGCCGCCCTGGCGGGTCTGGTGAACGTCGCCGCCGGCGCGCTCATGACCGGAGAAGCCCCCAGACGCTGGGGCAACGCCCATCCCCAGATCGTCCCCTACCAGTCCTTCCGCTGCAGCGACGGGGATGTGGCCATCGGCGTGGGCGGCGACCGTCAGTTCGAAGTGCTGGCCATGTGGCTGGGGTTGGATCTGGAAGCCCGCCCCGAGTGGAAGAAGAACCGCGGTCGGGTCATGGATCGTGAGCAGCTGGTCCCGCTCATCGAGGCCCGCACCCAGCAGAGCACCGTGGAAGAAGTGCTCTCGCTGTGCGAGTCCAATGCCATCCCCGCCAGCCGCGTGCGGAGCGTGGACGAAGTGCTGTTCCGCCAGGGCGGAGTCCTCCACAACCTGTTGCAGCCGCTCTTCGACGTCGAAACCAACACCATGGTGCCCACGCTGGCTTCGCCACTCCTTCTGAACGGTGAACGCGCCTGCGCGCCCCTGCCCCCACCCCGCTGGAAGCCATGAAGCGCGACCTGCGTCTCGTCCCCGTCGGCGCCCGCCTGCCCAATCAGAAGGCGGAAGGCCGGCTGCGCCAGGCTTGGCCGTTCGTCGTCGGACCCGTCCTCGCCGAGCGGACCCGGCCCCTGCGCGTGGAGCGGAACGTCCTCGTCATGGGTTGCTGGGAACTCTCCCGCATCGCGACCCTGCGCGAAGCCGCCACCGCCGTCTGGCCCCAGATGCGGGATCGGATCCAGCGCGCCCTTGGACTGACCCTCATGGGCCTCCAGATCGTGCCCTGCGATCCGCCCGTCACAAGGCCGGACCCACCCAAAGATCCCGATCCCCTCCGTCGAGCCCTGCGACTCCTCGAAGCCCGCCACAAGGAACGCGTGCGCCTTGGGCTTGAGTCCGAATAGCCAGGCTGGACGGCCCCGCCCCTTTCAAGTACAGTCAAACCTTCGTCGGGGCGTGGCTCAGCCTGGTAGAGCGCTCGGTTCGGGACCGAGAGGTCGGAGGTTCGAATCCTCTCGCCCCGACCAGATAGGCAAGGGGGGTGCCCATGGGCACCCCCCTTGCCTATCTGGTCGGGGCGAGAGGATTCGAACCTCCGACCTCTCGGTCCCGAACCGAGCGCTCTACCAGGCTGAGCCACGCCCCGACGAAGGTTTGACTGTACTTGAAAGGGGCGGGGCCGTCCAGCCTGGCTATTCGGACTCAAGCCCAAGGCGCACGCGTTCCTTGTGGCGGGCTTCGAGGAGTCGCAGGGCTCGACGGAGGGGATCGGGATCTTTGGGTGGGTCCGGCCTTGTGACGGGCGGATCGCAGGGCACGATCTGGAGGCCCATGAGGGTCAGTCCAAGGGCGCGCTGGATCCGATCCCGCATCTGGGGCCAGACGGCGGTGGCGGCTTCGCGCAGGGTCGCGATGCGGGAGAGTTCCCAGCAACCCATGACGAGGACGTTCCGCTCCACGCGCAGGGGCCGGGTCCGCTCGGCGAGGACGGGTCCGACGACGAACGGCCAAGCCTGGCGCAGCCGGCCTTCCGCCTTCTGATTGGGCAGGCGGGCGCCGACGGGGACGAGACGCAGGTCGCGCTTCATGGCTTCCAGCGGGGTGGGGGCAGGGGCGCGCAGGCGCGTTCACCGTTCAGAAGGAGTGGCGAAGCCAGCGTGGGCACCATGGTGTTGGTTTCGACGTCGAAGAGCGGCTGCAACAGGTTGTGGAGGACTCCGCCCTGGCGGAACAGCACTTCGTCCACGCTCCGCACGCGGCTGGCGGGGATGGCATTGGACTCGCACAGCGAGAGCACTTCTTCCACGGTGCTCTGCTGGGTGCGGGCCTCGATGAGCGGGACCAGCTGCTCACGATCCATGACCCGACCGCGGTTCTTCTTCCACTCGGGGCGGGCTTCCAGATCCAACCCCAGCCACATGGCCAGCACTTCGAACTGACGGTCGCCGCCCACGCCGATGGCCACATCCCCGTCGCTGCAGCGGAAGGACTGGTAGGGGACGATCTGGGGATGGGCGTTGCCCCAGCGTCTGGGGGCTTCTCCGGTCATGAGCGCGCCGGCGGCGACGTTCACCAGACCCGCCAGGGCGGCCTCCATGAGCGGCACCTCGATATGGATGGCCTCGCCAGTCCGTTCGCGATGCAGCAGGGCGGCCTGGATGCCGTTGGCGCAGAAGAGTCCCGCCAGCACGTCCACCAGGGCCACGCCCACCTTCATGGGGCGCCCGTCGGGTTCACCCGTGATGGCCATCCAGCCGCTTTCGGCCTGGATGATGAAGTCATACCCGGCCCGGCGGGACGCAGTGACATCCGAAGCAAAGCCCCGCACCGAGGCCAGGATGAGCTTTGGGAACTTGGCGTGGAGCCGCTTCCACCCCAATCCCAGGCGATCCGCTGAATCGGCGCGAAAATTCTCCACCAGGACATCCGCGTCCTTCAGCAGCTCGAAGAGGTCCGCCTTGCCTTCTTCGGTGTGCAGGTCGATGGTGCGGCTGCGCTTGCCCCGGTTGGCGGCGCGGAAGTAGGCGCTCTCCCCGGCTTCACCTTCCTCGAACGGCGGGCCCCAGCCTCGGGTGGGATCGCCCTCCGGTGGCTCCAGCTTCTGGACCTCCGCACCGAAATCCGCCAGCAGCTGCGTGGCGAAGGGGCCGGCCAGCACGCAGGACAGATCCACGATCTTGAAGTGGGACAGGGGCTTGGGCATTCAGAATCTCCGCCCCTCAGCCTACTTCATGTCCGCCTGGGCCTCGCCTTCGAGAGAGGGTGGGCTTCAGCTCGCGGCGACCGTCCGGCGGTAGGCGCTGCTGAGCGTGGCGGCGATCTCTTCGGGGCTGTGGCCCAGAAAATCCTGGCGCTGCATCAGGTGGACCAGCTGGCCGTCCTTGAGGATGGCGGCCTGGGGGCTGGTGGGCATGGCGCCTTCGAAGTACTCGCGGGCCTGGGCCGTGGCGTCCTTCTCCATGCCGGCGAAGACCGTGACCAGCTGGTCAAAGCGAAGGTCCTGGGACCGCAAAGCCTCGGTGACACCAGGGCGCGCCCCGGCGGCCGCACAGCCGCAGACGCTGTTCACCACCAGCAGGGTGGTGCCGGG
>JANYAZ010000299.1 GCA_025361045.1 Geothrix sp.
GAAAAAGGCCTGGATCTGGGCGGCGATCCCGGTGCTGCTGGTGTCCCCCAGGCTCGTGGACACAGCATCCACTCCGGAGTAACGCTCATTGGCGCCTGTCTGTTTGGCCGTCTCCCTGAAGATCTGCAGATCCAGGAAGCGATCCCGGATGCCTTGAACCGTATTCAGCGAAACGCCAGTGCCAAAGTAGACCTGCCCCTCAACCAGGGATTGGTTGGAGGTCAGGTCGGCCCGCTGCCGGCTGTAACCCGGGGTGTTCACATTCGCGATGTTGTGCCCCACCACACTCAGGGCCGACTGCTGCGCCTGCAGGCCGGAGAGACCGAGGTAGAGGCTGGCGTTCAGTCCAGGCATGGCTAAACCCTTCCACGCAAACGGGGCGCAAGCACCGGCGCCTCCGCAGGAATGCCATCCCGGCCGTAGGAAGCAGCACCGGAGAGGCCAATGAGCGCGGAGCGCAAGGGAGACTGGAGTCCCATGACCACAGCCTGGACCGAGGCGATTCGCTGCTTCAGGACCTTGGCACTGGCCTGGTTGTCCGGCCAACCCACCAATTCAGACCAGCGGATGTGGGACAGCAGCGCGGAGGGGTCTTCGCCCTCAAGCAACCTGGCCTCAAGCGCATCCAAGAGTTCGGGCACGGCATGCAGCATGGAAGACCTCCTACTCGGTCTTCCGGCAAGGCTCAGGCCAAGAGATCGAGGTGCGGCCCGGCACCCTCTGCCCGGGGCTCCTCCGTTTCCTCCTCGGGGAGGTCCTCGGAGGCCCCCATCGCATGCTCACGATCTTTGGCCTGTTCCTGGGCGCCGTGTTCGGTCAATTTCAGGACATCGGTCTCAGACACGTCCGATACATCGAGCATGGCCTCGGCCAGCTTGGCGTCGAAGGCCTGACGCCGTGCCTGCTCCCGCTGCACCTGGAAGCCACCCTCCATGGCCTGCCGGACCGTCTCGACTGCGGCGGTCTGGAGGATCTGGCGCTGTCCCAGCGGACTGATCATGCCCTCACGACGAGGACCTAGGGGTTAGGAACGGCGTCCCTTCGCCATGTGTTCCTTGATGAGCCCTTCGGCCACGGCCTCTCCATCGGGGTTGTAGGCATCCGCATCCAGCTGGTTCTTGATGGCTTCCACCTTCTCCAACCGGATGTCGGGAATGACGGCCAAGGCCTCCTGGGCAACGGCCACGAGCCGCGCCGCAGAGGAGACCTGGACGGCATCCGCCGTGGAAACCGATGAGACTGGAGTCGACGCGGGCGCTACGGACGCTTTTGTTCCGGTCACGCTCTGGGTGTTGCCGACGCCACCCGGTTTGCCGCTGATGCGCATGTTCACCTCAACAAGGTTCTATCGGCAGTTTGCCAAAAAACCTTCAATTGACTGGTGATTCTTTTTCATGACCGTTTTTTTCTTGCCGGCTCCAGCTGGCTTTCAATCGCTCTGCCAGGCCCCAGCCATGTCCCGTGGACACGGCCTGATCCACCACCGCTTGATCCATCAAGTACTCATAGGTGGAACGAGACTGCCCAGAGTCTCCGAACAATCCTGACGGTTGCACCGTTTTTCGCATGGTCTGAAAGAGCAGCCCCATCAGTAACCCTTCGAATTGCCTCGCAGCCTTGTCCGTCTTCTCGGTTGCGTCAGGCAAGGCCTTGCCAGCCTGGGCCTGGGCCAGGACATCCACCGAGGGCAGCCCCTGAGCGATCACAGCACCCTCAGTTCGGCCTGCAAGGCACCTGCTTCCTTGATGGCCTGGAGGATGGCCACCATGTCGCGGGGACTCACGCCCATCCCGTTCAGCATCTCAGCCAGCTTGCCGACACTGACCCCCGGCTCGACCGAGATGGTCTTGGGCTTCTCTTCAACGGCGGTCACATCCTTCTTGGTCGCGGTAACGGTCTTGCCCTGGCTGAAGGGCGCGGGCTGGCTCACCAGCGGCGTGGAGGTCACCACAATGCTCAGCCCCCCTTGCACGATGCTCACGGCCCCGATGCGGACATCCGCCCCCAGGATCACGGTGCCAGTGCGCTCGTTCACCACCACCCTGGCCTTGGGTTGCAGTTGCACATTCAGGTTTTCCAGACGAGCCACCAGTTCGACGGCTCGACCCTGGAATTCCTTCGGAATCTTCAGTTCCACCGTCCGGGAATCCAAGGGCTGCGCGAGCTTTTCGCCGAGTTCCTCATTGATGGCATGGACCACCCGGATGGCCGTGGTGAAGTCCTCTTCCAGCAGGCTGTACCGCAGCGTGGCGCGGGCGTTGAAATCCCCACCCACCTCGCGCTCGATGATGCCGCCATCGGGCACCCGACCCACGGTCGGGTGATTCTTGGTCACGGACGCCCCGCCCGCTGAAGCACTGAAACCACCCACCAGGAGCGGTCCCTGGGCCACGGCATAGGTCTGCCCGTCGGGCCCCTGCATCGCCGTCATCAGCAGGGTTCCGCCGGCCAGTGATTTGGCGTCACCGGTGCTCGACACGGTCACATCCAGGCGAGAGCCAGCCCGGGCAAAGGCCGGAAGCTCTGCCGTCACCATGACCGCGGCCACGTTCTTCACCTTGATCGTGGTCGGGTTGACCGTCAGTCCCTGCCGGGACATGAGGTTGGCCAGGGATTGCACCGTGAACTTGGTCTGATCCTTGTCGCCCGTGCCATCCAGGCCGACCACCATCCCGTACCCCAGGAGCTGGTTGCCTCGGACGCCCTGAAGCCGGGCCACATCCCGGAGCTTGGACTCGATTTTCTTTTCCGGCTTGGCAAGGTCCGCCCCACAGAGGACCAGGGCCGCAAGGAAAAGGGCTGCGACGCGCATGGAAACCTCCTAGAACGGCCAGATGTAGGCAAGAAGGCGACTGATGTAGCCCGGCTTCAGGGTTTCATCCACCACGCCCTGGCCGCCGTAACCAATCCGGAGTTCGGCCACCTGTGAGGACGTGATGGTATTGGCACTGTCGAGCCGCTGGGGATCCAGCATGCCCGCCACATAGAGCCGCTGGGTTTCGTTGTTCAGCTGGATGTCCCGGAATCCCTCAAAGATGAGGTTCCCGTTCCCCACGACCTTGACGATCCGGGCCGTGACCGTGGTGGTGAAGGTGGCACTGCGTCCAGTGGTGCCGGTCCCGGCGAATTTGTTGGTGTTCGAAGTGGCCTTGTCAGCGGTGCTGCTCCCGATGCCAAATCCCGCGAGCACACCGAACAGATTAGGACTGCTCAGCTTGTTGCTGCCCGCACGATTGGTGGTGACATCGGCCTTGCTGATGGCATTGGTGCTCTCACTGATCCTCAGTGTCACCAAGTCGTTGACCCGAAAGGCCCGCAGGTCGGCCAGCATGGGTCGGTCCCGCCAAAGGCTGCCCTCGTTCAAGGGCTGCATGGGGGGGGCCTCCTCCACATAGGGGATCGCGGGCTTTTTCGCCAGGTTGGCATCATGGCGCTTGGGAATGGAGCAGCCGATTCCCACAAAGAGCAGGACAATAGGCAGCATTTTCCTCATGACGAACCTCCACCCCCTTCCCGGGCGAGGAAGGTGCCAATCTCTCAGGCCAGGGCGATCAGGATGCGGTCATGACCTGCAAGATCTTGATGAATCATGGCTTTACTCCAGCCCATGCCCATGGCGCGCCGGCACAACTCGCCCCCCTGCCCGGCCCCTATCTCCAGAAGGCAAGCCGGGGCGTGCC
>JANYAZ010000300.1 GCA_025361045.1 Geothrix sp.
ATGGGTTGAGGGCTGGATTTGGAAAGGGGGAAGAGTGGCTCGTTACCGCAGATGGAGAGGCGTTCCCCTCCAGCTATGAACCTGCCCCTTGGGATTTTGACATTATGGATTTTGCCTTTTATTTTATAAAGAATAGGTCATTCAAAAATTCAATTTTATCAGTATTAGAAAGGAGAAGAGCAAGGAGCAAGACTAATGAGTAAGCCTGTTAAAAAGACACCATCTGGCATGAATAGGAAAATGAAGCCCGTCAAAAAAGCCTTAAAATTCATTGATGGATTGGCATGGACTGGCACAGTCTGGTACTACAGATTTGTGATCAGAGGTAAACCGTACCTTGGAAGCACCTTCTGTGTAAGCAAATCAGATGCAAGAGAAGAACTAATTAAAATCAAAGCAAAGAAACTGAAAGAGTCCGATAAAGGGCTAATCAGATCAAAGGACATACCTACTTTTAAGGAAGCTGTGGACCTCTGGTACAACTCCCGCCTGGGTAAAAGGTCTCAGGTATACCTGGATATCGCCAAGAAGCAGCTAGAAAATCATGTAATTCCAAAGCTTGGCACTATTCGCTGTAACCAGATCAATTACGATGTGGTTGAACTTGTACTTAACGATTACCTTCATAGCAATAACCTTCAATACAAGGATAAAGGGCACAATATTGGTGGGTACAACACATTAGCGTCATGGATCTCGGCTGTTCTTGGGAATTTGGTTCCAACTTACCTCGAAGTGGCACCCAAGATTAAATTGGAGCGTGCACAGAAGAAGCGTAAGCCCTATATCCCAATTGATCAGATCGGGGCTTTCTTGGCGGAGGTTGATCGAACTGAGAATCTCCATGTCTCGGTAGCCGTTAGAGCCATGCTTTCCATGGGACTGAGAGAATCCGAAGCCTTAGGGATGAAGTGGGAGAACTTCAATTGGACCGAGAACACCTACTGCCCTGATAAGACGAAAGGAAAGGAGTGCCAGTGGCTAGCGTTTGATGGAGCTACCGCTGAGTGGTTCAAGAAGGTCCAGGAAGAGAACCTGGAGAGGAAATCTGAGTGGGTGATCCCTGCTGAAGACGGTCTACCCCACCGCAAACAGTTCACCAAGAAGGCAGTCGCAAGGGCCGGAATCAAGATCGGGGTGAAGCTATCCCCCCACAGGCTCAGAGGCTCCTACGCCACCCTGCTAGCTAAGGATGGAGCCTCTGCCTTCGTGATTCAAAACAGCTTACGCCACAAAGACATTAAGACCTCTGAAGGCTATATAGAATTGGGTATAGAAGACATTAAAAAGGCCAATTCGAAGCTATGGGGGGCTGATAAATTAGCGTAGACCATTATTATAATGCAATAAGCAGTGATCAGCTATTGCACTATTGCAGAATACAATCGTAATAAAATCAGTAATACAGCATCCAAAAGGCTTGTATGTAATTGAATTTGTTAGACCTATAATGGATTGCCCTATTACTTCGCAATGCAGAGGTCGTCAGTTCGATCCTGATCAGGTCCACCACTCAGTGAATGCGGCGGTCTTTGGACCGCCGCTCTGCTTGAGGGACTTTCTTTCCGATTCTGGCAGGTTAGAACACCGCTTCCATGGGCGCAGTCTCGCCACTCATCAGGGCCACGGCCTGGGCGGCCACCAGGGGCAGACCCCGGTGAGCGAAGTGGATCGCGGCTTGCACCTTGTTCTGGTAGAAGGCGGCCTCCTTGCTCCCCGCCAAGTGCGCACGGACGGCCGCGGGATCCGCTGGGTCCACGCCCCGCTCGGCCAGGAGCGCCAGGGCCTTCTGGTTCGCCACCCCGGCCTGCTGGAGGAGGAGGAAACCGCCCACCACGTGGCCGAGCATGTCCAGGATGGGGACGGCGTTCAGGAGGGTGAGCAGGCCCGCATTCTCTCGGGTGGGGAGCTGGGTCAGCACGGCGCCCATGGCCTTGACGGCATCGTCCAGCTGGCGGGCGGCGTCGCCGAGGACCGGGTCGGCCATCAAGGCTTGCGCGGCACCTCCGGCCAGCTTCAACAGGGCCTTCACGGGCCGACCGTCCTGCATGCGGAACTTCCGGCCCACGAGGTCCAGGGCCTGGATGCCATTGGTGCCTTCGTAGATCGAGGCGATCTTGCAATCCCGCAGGTACTGCTCGGCCGGGTAGTCCATGGTGTAGCCGTAGCCCCCGTAGACCTGCAGGGCCCACTCGGTCACGCGGAAACCCCAATCCGAGCACCAGGCCTTGCTGATGGGCGTGAGAAGTTCCACCAGGCCCTGCCAGCGGTCCCGCGCCTCGCCCTCAGACACATGGGCCATGTCCATGCACCACGCTGTGTACGTCACCAGCGCCCGCATGGCCTGCACGTAGGCGGACTGCAGCAGCAGCGAGCGCCGGATGTCCGGATGTTCGATGAGCAGGGACTGGCCCGAGGTCTTGCCAGCACTGGGACCGCGTCCCTGCAGGCGCTCTTTCGCATAGGCCAGCGCGGCCTGGTGGGCGGCCGAAGCGTTGCTCAGCCCCTGGACGCCCACTTCCCAGCGCGCGGCGTTCATCATCTGGAACATGTGGGCGAGCCCCTGGTTTTCCTCCCCCAGCAGGAAGCCCTGACTGCCGGTGCTGGTGCCGAAGACGAGGCTGCAGGTGGGCGAGCCGTGGATGCCCAGCTTGTGCTCGATCCCCGCACAGACGACGTCGTTGGCGGCGCCCAGCGAACCGTCCGGATTCACCCGCACCTTGGGTACCACGAAGAGGCTGATGCCCTTGGGCCCTGCGGGCGCGCCCGGCGTGCGGGCCAGCACGGCGTGGATGATGTTCGGCGTCAACTCATGGTCGCCGCTGGTGATGAAGATCTTCTCGCCAGTGATGAGGTAGGTGCCATCGGCCTGGCGCACGGCCTTGGTGTTGAGCGCGCCCAGGTCGCTGCCGGCGCCGGCCTCGGTGAGGCACATGGTGCCCGTCCACTCGCCGGAGTACATCCGCTCGCAGAAGGTGCCCTTGAGCTCGTCGCTGCCGAAGGTCTCGATCAGGTGCGCGGCGCCGCGGGTGAGCAGGGCCTTGAGGCCCAGTGCCGTGTTGGCCCCCATGAGGAACTCGCTGATGCCGGTGCCCACGGATTCGGGCAGGCCCATGCCGCCAAACTCGGGGTTCATGGTGGCGCTGATCCAGCCGCCCTCGGCCAGATCGCGGAAGGCCCCGGCGAAGCCCTCCGGCAGTTCCACCTTCCCGTGATCAAAGCGGGCACCCACCCGATCGCCCGTCTCGTTGCACGCGGCGACGCTGCCCCGGGCCACCTTCAGGGCCTCATCCAGCACCATGCCCAGCTGGTCCCGGTCGATCTCCTCGTAGGGCCCTGATTTCAGCAGTGGATCCAGGTCCAGCCACTCGAAGAGGTTGAACCGGATATCACGATCATCGTCGAGGTACTTCATGGGACCTCCGTCTTGCCATCAGGGGTGGCATCGCCCAGGGCCATTTTCGACCCGGAGGCAGCATCGTGCTCGGGTTACTTCAGTTCAGGAAACTGCTCTTCGCGGAACTCTGCGGGAGAGTGGGTCGCCTCGGCGGCCCGCTTGCGCAGTTCCACCCGCCGGATCTTGCCGGAAATGGTCTTCGGCAGGTCGCCGAACTCGAGGATCCGGATGCGCTTGTAGGGGGAGAGCCGCTCGCGGATGAAGCGGAACAAGGCCAGGGCCGTCTCGCGATTCGGCTCCCAGCCAGCCCGCAGGATGATGTAGGCCTTGGGCACCGCGAGCTTGAGCGGATCGGGGCTGGGCACCACCGCCGCCTCGGCCACGCAGTCGTGCTCGATGAGGAAGGACTCCAACTCGAAGGGACTGATGCGGTAGTCGGAACTCTTGAAGACATCGTCCGCCCGGCCCACGAAGAACAAGTAGCCATCCTCGTCCCGGCTGGCCACGTCGCCCGTCCGGTAGAAGCCCTCGGCCTCGGCCTTGGCCATTTTCGAAGGGTCATCCTTGTAGCCAGCCATGAGGCCCAGGGGCCGGGGATTCAGCTTCAGGGAGATCTCGCCCTCCTGGGCCTCCTTGCCATCCGGATCCAGCAGGACGACCTCGTACCCGGGCAGCGCCCGGCCCATGGAGCCAGCCTTCACGAGCTGCCCCGGCGGGTTGCCCACCTGGGCCGAAGTTTCCGTCTGACCATAGCCGTCACGGATGGTCAGGCCCCAGGCCTTCTGGACCTGGCTGATGACCTCGGGATTCAGGGGCTCGCCGGCGCCCACCAACTCCCTGAGCTTCATCTTGTAGGCGGGGAGGTCCTCCTGGATGAACAGGCGCCACACGGTGGGTGGGGCACAGAGCGTGGTGACACCCTTGTCCGCGATGACCTGCAGGGTGGCCGGGGCGCTGAAGCGGGCCGACCGGTAGATGAAGATGCAGGCCCCGGCGTTCCACGGCGCGAAGAAGCTGCTCCAGGCGTGCTTCGCCCAGCCCGGCGAGCTGATGTTGTAGTGGATGTCGCCTTCGCGCAGGCCCACCCAGTACATCGTGCTGAGGTGCCCCACGGGGTAGGACTGATGGGTGTGCAGCACCAGCTTGGGTTTCGCCGTGGTGCCTGAGGTGAAGTAGAGCAGCATGGGGTCGGTGGCGCGGGTGACCGCGTCCGGCACATACTTGGCCTCGCCCTGGTAGAGCGAGGTCATGTTCCGCCAGCCCGCCACGTCGTCCCCGATGCAGATGCGCGTAAGGCTCGGGTCCATGGTCTCGAACTTGCCGGTCTGGGCGGCATCCACCACCAGATGTCTGATCCCGCCCCGTTCGATGCGGTCCAGCAGGTCCGCCTGGGAGAGTAGCAGGGTAGAGGGCACCAGCACGGCCCCCAGCTTGATGCAGGCGAGCATCACTTCCCATAGCGGCAGGACGTTGTCCAGCATGATGAGCACGCCTTCGCCCCGGCGGACGCCCAGGGTGCGCAGGGCATTGGCCACCTGGTTGCTGCGGGTGGACAGGTCCTGGAAGCTGACCTTCGTCTCGCTGCCGTTCTCTTCGACGATCCAGAGGGCGGGCCGGTCATTGCCCGCTGCGTAGACATCGAAGTGGTCCAGGGCCCAGTTGAACTCATCCAGGACCGGCCAGCGAAAGTCCCGGCAGGCGCCAGCAAAATCATTCCGATGCTCGACGAGAACATTCCGGGCCTGGAGGAAAGCCTCGCGTGCGGTCATGTCGCCCCCTGGTCGATTGAGTGTTGTGGCCAATCTATAGCGCCACTCCTTGAGCGTCCAGGAGGAAGCCCGCGGATCCGGTGAGATATGACTTTGCGCACGGATCGGGCCGCCGCAGGCCCATGATAGGGTGATCGCGTTGTACCAGACCCACGAGGCCCAAGGTGTTCAGCATCATCCCAGAGGGGGCAGCCTACCGGGAATTCGTCCTGCTGAAGGATGGCCAGGGCGTGCTCCTCCGGATCGCCACCCCCGATGACATCGAGCGCGTGGAAGCCTTCATCAAGGGCCTGTCCCTGGAAAGCCTGGCCATGCGGTTCATGGGCGGTGTGAACAGCGTGCCCCGCAAGTTCATTGAGGAACTCTGCCGCCCCAACCTCCGCCTGCAGGCCTGTCTGCTGGCCATAGAGGGGGAAGGCGAGGCGCAGCAGGTGCTCGGCCTGGGCAACTACATCGGCGGCGGAGGCCCCGTCGCCGAAGTGGCCTTCATGATCGGCGACGCCCATCAGGGACGGGGCATCGGCACGCTGATCCTCGAGCGTCTGGCCGGACTGGCCGCTGGGGTCGGCTACGTCGGCTTCGAGGCGGAGCATCTGTCCAGGAACAAGAAGATGGGCAACGTCTTCATGGATACAGGTTTCGAGACCCGGCGGGCCATGGAGGACGGCATCATCCACGTGCAGTTCCCCCTGAGCGCGCCGGAGGCCCTGCGAGAGCGCACGGACTTGCGCGAGCGGGTGGCTACGGCGAACTCCCTGGTGCCACTGCTCAGGCCGCGGGTCGTGGCCGTGGCAGGCGCCTCCCGGGACCCCAACTCTTTCGGCAATATCATTTTTCGCCACATCCTTCAGAGCCGCTTCCAGGGTTCGGTCTATCCGGTCAATCCCAAGGCCGACGCCATCGAAGGCGTGCAGGCCTACCCATCTCTGGCCGCCCTTCCGGAGACACCCGACCTGGTGATCCTCGCGGTACCCGCCACCAAGGTTTCCGCGCTCGCCAAGCGGGCCCTGGAGCGGGGCGCCCGAGGCCTGCTGGTCCTGGCCGCCGGGTTCGCGGAGAAGGGACCGGAGGGGGCCCGGCGGCAGGATCGGCTGCTACGGCTGGCCCGCAGCCATGGGGCGCGCCTGGTGGGCCCCAACTGCCTCGGCCTGCTCAACACCAACGCGGCCATCCAGCTGAACGCCAGTCTGGCCACGACCATGCCTCCCCGCGGCCGGGTTGGGTTCTTCAGCCATTCCGCGGCCCTGGGCGTGGTCATCCTGCAGTACGCGGCCGAGCGCGGACTGGGTTTCTCCACTTTCGTCTCTGCCGGCAATCGGGCCGACGTATCCGGCAATGACCTGCTGCAGTACTGGGACGAGGACCCCGACACGGACCTGGCCCTGCTCTACCTGGAGACCTTCGGCAACCCCCGGCGCTTCGCCCGGCTGGCCCGGCGGATCTCCCGGCGCAAACCGATCCTGTGCGTCAAGAGCGCACGCAGCCATGCCGGACGGCGCGTGGCCCTGGCCCATATCGCCGCGGCCCCCAGGGACGATGCCGAGGTCGAGGCCCTCTTCCATCAGGCGGGCGTGATCCGGGCCGACACCCTGGAGGACCTGTTCGACATCGCCCTGCTCTTGGCACACCAGCCCCTGCCCCGCGGCAACCGTGTGGCCATCGTAAGCAACTCCGGTGGCGTTGCAACCATCTGCGCAGACGCCTGCGAAACCCACGGCATGGAGATCTCGGGTCCCGGCGTGATGAACCTGCATGCCATGGCCATGCCTGAGCACTATGAGGAGGCCTGCCGGGAGGCCCTCGAGCACCCCCAGGTGGATGCCCTCATCGCCTCCTTCGCCTGCATCGGGGCCTGTGATCCCACGGTCGTGGCCCGGGCCATCCGTCGCGCCGCCGTGCGGGCGGAACAGACCACAGGCATTGCCAAGCCGACCCTGCTCTCGCTCATGGGTGCGAGCGGCGCCGTGCTCGTGGGCTCAGCCGCCCTGGGCGAAAGCGGCGGCAAGCATCGCACCTTCCCCTCGTACCGGTTCCCGGAATCGGCGGCCCTGGCCCTCTCCAAGGTCGTGGAATACGCCCGGTTCCGCGCCCAACCGCCGGGCCGGATCCTGGGCTACGCGGACCTGAATGCCGGTGAGGCCCGGCGGCGGGTGGAACAGCTCGTCGAGGGACTGCCCAGTCCGGCACCTTCGTCCTTCTCTGAGGCTGAGACCCGGGAACTCCTGGGAGCTTTTGGCATTCCCATCGCGGAGGCTCCGGAACCTACGAACCGGAAGGGCCCCCAGGTGTCCCTCCACCTGTCGTCGGACCCTGATTTCGGACCCATCTGGCGCTTCCACCGCCAGGGGGTGGGCTCCATCCTCCGCATCACCCCACTCACGGATCTGGATATCGCCGACGTCCTCGAGCGGTTGCGGCTGCGGCCCTCCAGCGGGCTGGGCGAGACGCTGGGTCGCTTGACCCAGCTGGTGGAAGAGCTGCCATGGCTCTCCAGCCTGGAAGCCCAGGTCGCCATCCGAGGGGACACCGGCACCCTCGGCCCGCTGCCGCTGGCCCCAGACCTGCGCCTGACCTTCAGCCAGGTCGGCTTCCGAAAACCCTGAATCCGGATCCTGCACCTGAGGAGTCGTCATGCTCGTGAAGGAAATGATGCGAACGCCGGTGACCGTGATTCCGGTGGGGACCACCATCGGTGAGGCCGACCAGCTTCTCCTGTCCCGCGGGTTCCGCCACTTGCCGGTGGTGGATCAGGGGCGCCTGGTGGGAATTCTCACCGATCGGGACATCCGCTTCGTCACCAGCAGCCTCTGCCAGACACCCCGGAATGCGGGAGATCCCGTATCCCTCGCCATGAGCGCCCATCCTTTGACGGCGGATCCGCTGGATCCCGTGGAAGATGCCGCCCGCATCATGCGGGAGAACAAGATCGGTTGTCTGCCCGTTCTGGATGGTGGCGAGTTGGTGGGCATCCTCACGGGCATGGACCTGCTCGATGCCCTGATGACCCTTACCGGAGTCACCAAGCCCTCCTCCCGACTCGAGGTGGCGCTCATGGACCAGCCGGGCGAGCTGGCCCGCCTCACGGCCTTCCTCGCCAGCCGCCACGTCAACATCCACTCCATCCTCACCTACCCCATTCCGGACGGAACGGTGCGCACGGTGCTGCGCGTGAACTCGAGCCAGATCCGACCCTTGGCAGAGGAGCTCCGCCTGGCTGAGTTCACGGTCCTCTGGCCCGTCCCGAAGGGTGCTCAGCTTCATCCCACGTCCAAGCCATGGCAACCCTGATCCACCGCCCGGAATATGCCGGGTACGACTTCGGTCCGGAGCATCCCTTCACGCCGACCCGGCTGGCCATGCTTCTGGACCTGATCCGGAGCCTGGGGCACCCGGTCTCTGCGGTGGCGGCGCCGGCCGCGACCCGAGCGGACATCCTGTCCGTCCATGACGAAGCCTTCGTGGCCATGGTCGAGGCCCTGGATCGCGGTGAAGCGCGACCCGAAGCGGAACAGTTTGGCCTGGGCACGCCGGACAATCCGATTTTCCCGGGCATGGACCCCGCGACCCGGTGGCTGGTGGGTGGGGCTCTCCACGGGGCCCGCCTGTTGATGGAAGGGGCCGAAACGCGGGTGCTCCAGTTGGGCGGGGGGCTGCATCACGCCCAGAAGGACCGGGCGGCGGGCTTCTGCCTGTACAACGATCTGGCCGTGGCCATCCGGGCCTTCGTGGACCACGGCTGGCGCGTGGCCTACCTGGACATCGACCTCCACCACGGGGACGGGGTCCAGAAGCTGTTCTACGACAACGACCGGGTGCTGACCCTCAGCCTCCACGAGACTGGGCATTACCTCTACCCCGGTACCGGCCACATCCAGGAGCTGGGATCCGGCTCGGCCCGGGGCCTCAGCGTGAACATCCCCCTGGAGCCCTTCACCGAATCGGAGAGCTACCTCGAAGCCTTCGAGGAGGTGGTGCCCCGAACGCTGGAACAGTTCGCCCCCCATGTGCTGGTCGTCCAGGCCGGAGCGGATGCGCACTTCGCCGATCCCCTGGGGGATCTCGCCTTGACGACCCAGGCCTTCGAAGCGCTCTACCGCAGGATCCTCGCGTTGGCCGAGGCCCACACCAAGGGCCGGGTGCTCGTGACCCTGGGCGGCGGCTATGAAGCCCAGGTGGTGGCCCGAGTCTGGACGATCCTCTACCTCACCCTGATGGATCTCCCCATTCCCGAAGACCTCCCACCAGAATGGCTGGAACGGTGGCAGCACCTGCTCGGACCTGAGGTGGGACGAACCCTCCACGACCCGGTGCCAGCCTTCCCCGAGTTCCCGGGCCGGGAGGATCGCACCCGCCGCAACCGGGACGTGGTCGGCCGCCTGCTGGACTCGCTGCTCCGCTACTGGTTCTAACCGCCGCGGCACCACGGAGCTTCCGCTATCCTCGAAGCATGATCGGACGACTGCGCGGGGAACTCATCCAGAAGCTGCCGAACCTGGCGCTCATTGAATGCGGCGGTGTGGGCTATGCCTCTGCCATCAGCCTCTCGACCTATGGGTTGCTGCCGGAGGTGGGCTCCACGGTGGTGCTGCATACGGAACTGCTGGTCCGTGAGAATGAGATCGCGCTGCTGGGTTTTTCTACCACGCAGGAACGGGAACTCTACCGGATGCTCGTCAAGGTGGACGGCGTGGGCCCGAAGCTGGCCCTGGCGGCCCTGGGGGCGCTCTCGCTTGAAGATCTGGTCCAGGCCATCCGCGGGCGCGAGGTGAAGGTCCTCACCCGCATTCCCGGCGTGGGCAAGAAAACCGCCGAGAAGATGTGCTTTGAGTTGTCGGAAAAGATGGGTGGCCTGTCCGGCCTGGATGGCCTCTCGGGCGTGCCCTCGGGCGATCCCTGGGAGGAGAGCCTGCGCTCCGCCCTGACGAATCTTGGTTTCAAGGAGGACGTGGTGCTGCCCGTGGTGGCCGAACAGCGTGCCTCGAAGCCGCCCCTGGCGGAGGCCATCCGCCTTGCCTTGAAAGCCCTGCAACGATGAGCGTCCGCATTCTCGCCACCTCCCCCCTCGTCGGCCCTGCCCTGGCCGAGCTCGGCCTGCGCTGTCCAGAGCTGCTGGTCGCCCCATTCCGTTCGCCAGCCTGGAATGCGGCCCTCTCCGAGACCGAGGCGCTGGTCGTGATGCTCTCCGAACCGCTCACCGAGGCCGATCTGGATGCGGCTCCGATTCTCAAGGCCATCGGCACATACTCAGTGGGCGTGAACCACCTGCCCGTGAAGGCCTGCCAGGTCCGCGGCATCGCCGTCGTGAATACCCCGGGGGTGCTGACGGAAGCCACGGCCGACATCGCCCTGACCCTGCTACTGGCCTTGACGCGTCGCGTGGCCGAAGGCGAAGCACTGGTGCGCTCCGGTGCCTGGCAGGGCTGGGCCCCGGACCAGCTGCTGGGTCCCGGGCTCGCCGGCAAGGTCTGTGGCATCCTCGGCAGTGGCCCCATCGGTCAAGCGTTTGCGCGACGCGTCTCGGCCCTGGGCATGACGCCGGTGTTCTGGGACCGCGCGGGGGCTGGCGGTACGGTGGACTTCGGGGCCGGGCTAGCCTCGCGTCTGGCGCTGGCCGACCTGCTGCCCCGCTGCGCCGTCCTCTCCCTCCACTGCCCACTGACCGAGCAGACCAAAGGCATGTTGAACCGTGCCGCGCTAGAGCAGTTGCCCGCCGGTGCCATCGTCATCAACACCGCCCGCGGAGGCATTCTGGACGAGGATGCGGCCATCGATCTGCTGGAATCCGGGCGACTCGGTGGCGTGGGCCTGGACGTGTACGACGCTGAACCTCGGATCAACGCGCGCTGGCTGCACGCTCCCCGCACGGTCCTGCTGCCGCACCTGGGCTCCGCAACCGTGGAAACGCGCGCGGCAATGGCGCGCCTGCTTTGTGATGGCCTCACCACGGCGCTGTCTCCATCCAGGTGATACCCTGGACTCCCCTCACGAGGCATCCCATGGCACGCCCTTGGCTCAAGCTGCTGGACCCAGGCCTGACGGCTCTCAAGACCGCCGCCGGGACTTCCTTTGAAGACCGGTTGACCCTGGCCCGCGCCTACAACGGCCGGGCCCGGCACGATGAAGCCCGCGAGATCCTGGACCAATTGCTGGCCGAGGACCGGTCGAATGCGGAAGCCTGGTTTGAACGGCTGCTCTGCTTCAGCAATCACTCCAGTGACGAAGAAGGCATGGAGCTGCTCGGCCAGCTCGAGTCCCTGCGGGACGAGCAGCCCACCGTGGGGGGGCACCTGCGCAACCTGGGCTACCTCCGTCTGCTGATGCAGGATCCAGATGGAGCGGAGCTCGCGCTCCAGCAGGCCCTGGCCTTGAATGGGCAGGATCCGAAGGCCCTCGAACTGACTGGACTCGTGCAGCTGCACCTGAACCATGCTTCCGATGCGAAGGCCTGGTTGCTGAAGGCCCTCAGCCTCAATCCGAGGGACCCACGCACGCTGCGCCTGCTGGCCATCGCCATGGAACAGCTGGGCGACCTGACCGGTGCCGAGGCTCAGCTCGTGGCGGCGCTGCGCGCGGAGGAGTTCTACTACTGGGGCTGGCACGCCCTGGGCGAACTCCTGTTGAAGCGCGGTGAGCTGGCGGAAGGCTTGCGCTGCACCCAGCGGGCACGCAGCCTACATGTCTCCGATCCCGCCAGTTACTTCATCCTCGCTGAGATCTTCAGCGAACAGGGCCATCTGGAGCTGGCCCAGGGCCAGCTCCACACGCTCATGCTGCTGGCTCCCCCGGGGCCCGTGTTGGCCGAGGCCCAGGCCCTGCTGGGTGAACTCAAACGCGACATGGGCGACCGGGAGGGCGCGCTCTCCTACTTCAGCCTCGCCACCGAAACCGACCCCAACGCCGCGAATCCCTGGGCCGCCCTGGGTGACATGGCGCGGGAGGAATCCCGCTGGGAAGATGCCCTGCGGTGCTACCGCGAAGCCCTGGAGCGCGAGCCCGACGCTGCGGATCTTCAGGTCCAGCTCGGCTACGTGCTGGTGGAAACCCGCCAGTCCGTCGCCGCGGAACAGGCCTTCCTGCAAGCCCTGGAGCTCGATCCGGGCGAATACAGCGCCTACCTCGGCCTGTCCGAGGTCTACCGCTTCGCCAACCGGCGCGAGGACCAGATGAGCATGGTGGATAAGGCCATGGCCCTGGCCCCCCAGGATGCGGACGTCTGGAACGCCATGGGCGTCGCCCTGGAGGTCACGGACCGCTGGCCGGAGGCCACCGAAGCCTATGAAAGGGCGTTGGCCCTGGAACCCCAGCACCGCAAGGCCGCGAACAACCTTGGCTTCGTCCTTGAGAAGCGCATGAATCGCGACGAACCGGAACTGCGGGAGCGGGCCACCGAAGCCTGGAAGCAGCGCCTCCTCCTCTGCCGCGACGAAGGGCAGAGCGTGAAGATGGCCGCCGAGCATCTGACTCAGCTGGGCGTCGGAGATGACACCCTGCGCGAGTGGTTGCGTCCCGACTTCCTGGGGACCGATTCGGAGCGTTAACCCTCCGGTCACAGATCCGTCACTCGCGCATTTCCAGCTAGTTACAAAGGGGCCCTCGGTCCCTGTGGAAAAGCCTGCGGATTCGACCCTTCCCGTGGTCCTAAACCTTGTCCGGAAATGGGGTTCCGGGTGTCATATCAACAGAATGGCATCTATTTAAATTACTTGAAATCAATACTTAGATTGATGATGTTCGCGATTTTGTGGCTTCCTCCGCTTTCATAGTTTTCCACATTTTTCGCTTTCTTTCGCATTGACGGGAAAAAGGCCATGGACGCCGGTGATCCAAAGGCGAAAAGGTTCCCGTCAACACAATTCCGTCACACGCATCGACCTCAAACCAGGGCTTCGGCCTCCCGGAGTTGGACGCTCACCAGGCGGGAGCAGCCGGCCTCTTCCATGGTCACGCCGTAGAGGGTATCCGCCGCGACCATGGTGGGTTTCTGGTGCGTGATGACGATGAACTGGGTGTCGGCCTTCATCTTCTGCACCATGGCGGCGAAGCGGCTCACGTTGGCCTCGTCGAGGGGGGCGTCCACCTCGTCCAGCACGCAGAAGGGGCTGGGCTTGAAGTGGAAAATGGCGAAGAGCAGGGAGATGGCCGTAAGGGCCTTCTCGCCGCCGCTGAGCAGCGTGAGGGCCTTGGCCGACTTGCCCGGCGGCTGTGCGGTGATCTCGATGCCGCATTCAAGCAGGTTTTTGGGATCCTCCAGGCTGAGGAAGGCACTGCCGCCACCGAAGGCTTCCCGGAAGACATCCTGGAATCTCAGGTTCACGAAATCGAAGGCTTCGCGGAAGCGGTCTTCGCTGGTGGCGTTGATCTCCAGGATGGTGGCCTCCAGGTTGCCGATGGCCGCAGTGACGTCCGCCCGCTGTTCGGCCATGAACGCGAGCCGCGTTTCCGCTTCTTCCAGTTCCTGGATGGCCAGTGGATTCACGCCGCCGAGGTCCATGCGCCGCCCATGCAGTTCGTTCAGGCGCGTCTGGTAGACCAGCTCGCCCTCGGCCCAGGCCTCGCGCTCCGCTTCGCTGAGACCCGCCAGAAAGGCCGGGATTTCGAGCCCCAGGGCCAGTTCCACTTCCTTGGCCAGCGCCTCCTGGTTGCCTTGCACCTGTGCCCCATGGATGAGCGCCTCCTGATGCTGGATGCGGGCATTCTCCAGGGCGCCCTGGAGCTCGCGGGCCGCCCGTTCCTGCACCCGGAGGGTTTCCTGCTCCAGTTCCAGGAGCGGCTGGGCCTCCTGGGCCAGGACCAGCACCGTCTCGCGCTTCCCGAGCAGCTCCTGGCTCTCCGCCTCCAGCTCACCCAGGCGCTGGATGCAGGCCTCCATCCGGGAGATCTGTTCCGCGACCTCGACTGCCAGCCGCTGCCGTTCAGCCTCCAGATCATAGCGCCCCCGCTGGGCCAGCTGGAGGTGGCGTTCGTGACCATCCCGCTCGGCCCAGGCGGCGTCCCGGCTGCGGGCGACCTCGAGGCGCTGATCGCGGCGTTCGTCCAGGCGGTGGCGGGCCTCGTGGACCAGGTGCTCCGCCTGCTGGATGGCCGCCTCCAGAGCTTCGTCCCCGCGCTCCTCCGGATGCTCCTCAAGCTCGCGCAGCAGGGCCTTCAACCGATTGATTTCCGTCTCGATCTGCTCCCACAGGGCGTCCGCCCGCTCGCTGGCGGCGCGAATCTCTGCCAGTTGGCCCTGGAGCGACGACTTCTGCGAATTCAAGGTGTCCACCCGGCGGCGGAGTTCCCTCAGGTCCTCTTCGATTTCCGTGCATCGTTCGCGGGCCGCGCGGGCCTCGTCCCCGCCCCGGCCCCGCTGGGCCTCCAGCTCTTCCACCCGGTCCAGCAGGGCCTCGCGGGTGGCCTTGGCCTCCTCCTGTTCGACCCGCAGCTTGAGGGGCGAGGCGGCGGGAGCCGACACGCCCAGCTGCAGGGGGCCGTAGGGCAGGCGGAGGAAACCGGGCGACACGAAGGCCAGTTCGGGATGGGCCAGGGCCAGGGCCGGCAGCGCCTCATCCGTGCAGTGGAAGGCGCGCTCCAGCAGGGCCCCGAGGGGACGCGCTGCCCCGGTCCAATGGAGATGGTCGCGCAGGGGCTCGGCGCCCTCGGGAGTGGCGGGCAGAGCGCGGGTGTCGGCGTCGGCGTCCAGGGCCAGCAGCAGGTGGCCGGGAGCGCCTGACGCCCGCTCGGCCAGGGCCACGTCCGCGCACAGCGTCTGAAGCCACACGCCCAGCAGTCGCTCCACATCGGGCCGCAGGGCCTCGTCCACCGTAAGCAGTTCCACCAGCGCCTGGGGGCGGCTGCCCTGTTCCTTCAACCAGGTGAGCCCCTTCTTGAGCTCCTCGTCGCCGAAGCTCTTCGCGAGCAGATCGGAGATCTGCCGCAGCCGGCGTTCGGAGGCGTCCAGTTCCGCCTCGGTGCGGTGGTGATCCTGGCCCAGGACGCGCTGCGCCTCTTCCAGTTGGTCGGCGCGGCGGCGCTGGTCCAGGGCGGCTTCCTCGGCCTGGTCCAGCTGGTGCTGCAGCCCTTCCAGGGTGCGTTCCACCTGGGTGGCCTCGGAGGTCAGGCTCTCCAGGCGGGGGGCGCGCACGGATTCATCGTGGTTCAGGGCGTCGAGCCGCCCCTCCAGTTGGGCGATCTGGCTCTGGAAGGCCAGCCGCTGTTTCTGGCGGGCGAGGGTTTCCTGCTGGGCTTCAGCCTTGCGCTCCTTCAAGGCGAGGAGCGCGGCCTCCTCGTGGCGCAGGGCGCCCTGGGCCAGGGCCAGGGCCTCCTCGGCCTGAAGCAGCTCCGCTTCCCGGAGCCCCAAGGCCCCGGTGGCGTCCACCAATCGAGTCTCCAGCTCCGAAAAGGAATCGCCGGATTCGGCCAGGCGGTCGGCCAGGGCCTGGATGTGCTCCTGCAGGCGGTTCCGCTGCCCGGCTGCCTCCTGGCGGCGTTCCTCCTGGAAGCTGCGTTCCTGCTCAGCCAGTTGGAGCCGCTGATCCAGCCCCAG
>JANYAZ010000309.1 GCA_025361045.1 Geothrix sp.
TGCCGTGACCTTGACGCCGAAGCGTGAGACTTCGCCCCATGACACGGCGGAGTACACCTTCGATGAAATCGTCGCGAGGTTAGAACAAGGGCGCCTTCAGGTGGAGGCCACGGAGGTCGGTTCCCGGCTTGTCATGGCCCATGCCGAGGCACCTCCCCAGGACCGTCGTCACGCAAGAGGCCCGGCCTCACTTGCAGACGAACGCCGAACCTATAAACCTCTGAATCTACCCACGCTCTTCCCGGAAAAGGGGCCGATCCTGATCCTTGTCGTCGGGGGCTTCGCCACGGACGCGTCGCTGCATCAACCGTTGCCTTTCTGGGAGGACAGCCGTTCTGGTGGGTACCTGGTCTGGCAGGCACTTGGGCGCGCGGGCCTGCTCCACAAGAAGGATGCGGATTTCACCTTGGGTCGCGGGGGCTTCTGGGATCCAACCCCGCCTCGCACCTTGGGCCTGGCGATGACCCATGTGGGCTTCTGTCCTAAAAACGGCGAGGTGGATTTCAATCAGGTGGTGCACCCCTGGAACATTCACCGCCTCGAAACCCTGGTGGAAGGCTGCTGGAGTCGGTCCATGGACCGGCTCAAGATCATCACTCTGGGGGAGGCCGCCCGATTCATGATGTGTGCCATTGCCTTCGGGATGCCGGGGATTCCGGTACTCTCCCTGCCTGAACCCACGCCGGAAGAATTGGCGCGCAACCTGGGCCACGACTCGACCGGGGGGCTTTGGCTGGACTGGGCCTCAGACTTGCTGGCCATCGGTCGAAGCTGAATTGGCAGGCTGGTGGGTCCCACGTCCCGGCCCGGTGGTCCACAGCACTTGGATGGCCAGGAGCAACAACCCGGCATCTCGAAGGATGATCCAGCGCATGTCGGCCAGGCGCTCCGACTCCGTCCCGGGTGTGCTGGCGCCGAAGCAACCGCAATCCACTGGATGCTGACGAATCAGATTGATGGAAAGGGCCAGGCTGAAGGACAGCAGCAGGGCCGCCACCCACAGGGCCGCGGCCCGGACCCAGAGGCCGAGACAAAGAGCCAGGCCGGTGAAGAGTTCCAGCCAGGGCAGGATCAGGGCGAGTGGGGAGAGACTCCAGACTGGGAAGAGTTCATAGGCCCAGATGGCCTTGGTGAAGCCCGGTGGATCCATGATCTTGGGCAGGGCGGCGGCAATGAAGACCAAGCCCAGCAGGACCCGCACAGCCATGGTCAGGTTCGGATGACTCAGCCAGCGTCTCATGGCTGGCCCTTGTCGATCGGGTGCCCCTGGGCCACCCAGTCAGGGAAACCATCGCGATAGATGAGCAGGTGGAAGTAGCCCTCGTTTAAAAGTTTCGCGGCGAGGAGGTGGGAGTCCCTGCAGCTGCCACCACTGCAGTAGATGATGATGGGGTCCTCGGGACCAGGCCTGCGCGCGGCCTTGAAGGAGAGGAGCCGATCATCCAGGTCTGATTCCCAGATGGGGGTGCACCAGGCCCCGGGAATGTGGCCCTCGACGTACTCAGCGCTTCGCCGTGCGTCAAGAAAGGGGACACCGGTTTGAAAGGCCTTCCAAGCCTCCTGGCTGGTGATCTCACGGATGGGATTCTCCGCGGTCGCAGCCTGGGGTTGCGGGGGTCGCAACGCTGACCCCTGGGGTTTGGCCAGAGGGGCAGGGCGGGCACGGGCAACGGGCTCTGATGGCGGGTTGGCCGACGGTTGGGACGGCATTGAAACCACTGTTCCTTCGCGCAGGGGGGTGGGCACTGGAGGAGCCAGGGCGTAACTCGACCAGGCCAGACGGCGCGAAGCTGAGGCCAGGGTATTGGACACCAAGGCCGCTAGAGCGGCCATTCCGGCCAATGCCAGCATCCGGGGAAAGGTGGATCGGAGGGAGAATGGCATGGGGCGATTCAGTTCACAGCACGATGTACCGGTAGGTGCCGGGATTCTGCTCCTTGAGCAGCAGTTGGATCGTCCAGCGTCCATCGGGAAAACGCTCGAACATGGTGGCGCTCATGACGGATTCCTTCAGCCAGTGCCGGATATCCTCGTAACCCTCGAAGACAGGTGGCTCCCAATTTTCGACCATGTCCGCATGCCTGGCCGAGCCGGGCTTGAGCCGGTCCATCAGTCTCGCCAGTGAGGTTTCGGGCTGGTGCATCATCTGCTCCGGGGCTGAGGGCGTCTACTGACCTTGGCGGCTGGCGGCCGATCCATCGAGGAAATCCGATGGGCAACAGACATTCTCCGCACCGGGCTCGAGGGACTGGATGAGGGCTCGAAGCGAGACCTCACTGCCGACATCGAGGGCCCTGGAGAAGGCGATGGCGATGCCTCGCGCATCGGCCCTGACCACCGTCCCCCGGGTCACGACCCGCTTGCCGGGCTCCCCTGCCCCGAGCAGGATCGCCACGCCACAATTGGTACCAACGGCCAAGGGATGGCTTCCATCCAGCAACATGCCACCCATGCTGAGATCGATGGCGGACGGGAAGCTGAGCATGGTGTCCTCGACGATCAGCCTCACCTCGTAGGCAATGGGGATGCGGCGGAAGCGGCGCTTTTCAGGGGTTGGGGGCATGGGTGGGATCCGGGTCTGGGCATGATAGCGCGCCCCTGCGCCGGGCTCATGGCTTCCTGGGGGACTGGTAGGCCTGGTCATGGACATCCAGGACGGCCCGGCCGGAAGGGTCGGTCATCTTGGCGAAGGAGGCGTCCCAGCGCAGGGCCGTCTCCGTGCTGCAGGCCACGCTGCGCTCGAAGGGCACGCAGTTCACGGCGGTGGCGCTGGGGAAGTGGTGCTCGAAGAGCTGGCGGTAGAAGTAGGCCTCTTTGGTTTCCGGCGTCTTCACCGGGAAGCGCTCGGCAGCCCCGGCCATCATGCTGTCGCTGATCTCCCGTTCCGCCGTGGCCTTGAGGGCATTGATCCAGGCATAACCGACGCCATCGGAGAACTGCTCTTTCTGGCGCCAGAGCACCTCATCGGGGATGAAGCCATCAAAGGCCTGCCGCAGGGGGAACTTCTCGATGGGCCGGGGGCGGGCGGCGTTGCGCGGCAGCTTCACCGAGGGATCCATGCGCATGGCCACGTCCAGGAACTCGCGGTCCAGGAAGGGCACGCGGGCCTCGACGCCCCAGGCGGCGCTGGACTTGTTGGCCCGGGCGCAGTCGTAGAGGTGCAGCTTCTGAAGCTTTCGCACGGTCTCGAAATGGAGCTCCGGCCCGTCCGGGGCCTTGTGGAAGTACAGATAGCCGCCGAAGATCTCGTCCGCGCCCTCGCCGGACAGCACCATCTTGATGCCCATGGCGCGGATCTTCCGCATGAGGAGGTACATGGGCGTCGAGGCCCGGAGGGTGGTGACGTCGAAGCTTTCGATGTGGTAGATCACGTCGGAGAGGGCGTCCAGGCCCTCCTGCACGGTGAAATGGATCTCGTGGTGGATGGCGCCGATGTGGTCGGCCACGAGGCGGGCCGGCGCCAGGTCCGGCGCACCTTTTAGGCCGATGGCGAAGGAGTGGATCCGGGGCCACCAGGCGGGCGCTGAGCCGCCCTCCTCCACGCGGCCTTCGCGGTACTGGGCGGCGATGGCCGAGACCAGTGATGAGTCCACGCCGCCGGAGATGAGCACACCGTAGGGCACGTCGCACATGAGTTGGCGCCGCACGGCGGCCTCCAGCGCGGCGCGGAGTCTGGCCGGGTCATAGGGCTCCGAGGGGACATGTCCTGGCGCGGCCCAGTCCGGCTCGTAGTAGCGCTGGAAGCCCTTGTCGGCCTCGTGGCCCAGGAAGAAGTGGCCCGGGGGCACCTCGCGGATGCGCTCGCAGTGGCCCACGAGGGCCTTCATTTCGGAGGCGACATACAGGTGGTCGTGGCGGTCCCAGCCCACGTAGAGGGGGATGACGCCGATGGGATCCCGGGCGATGAGGTAGGTTTCGCGCTTGGGATCGTAGAGCACAAAGGCGAAGATCCCGTTCATGCGGTTGAGGAAGTCGCGGGGTTTGAGTTCGTCGTAGAGGTAGAGGATCACTTCACAGTCCGACAAGGTCTGGAAGTCGTGGGACTCTTTCAGGCCATGTCGGAGTTCCTGGTGGTTGTAGATTTCTCCGTTGACCGCCAGCACCGTGCCCTGGAGGGTGTCGATGAGGGGCTGGGCCCCATGTTCGACATCCACGATGGAAAGCCGCTCATGGACCAGGATGGCCCGGTCGTCGCTGAAGATGCCGCTCCAGTCCGGCCCGCGGTGGCGGATCTTGCGGGCCATGGCCAGGGCTTGGCGCCGCAGGTCGGCCACCGGGGACTTTACCGGATCCAGATCGAGGATGCTGACGATGCCGCACATGGGAACTCCAAAAAGAAATAACCCCGATCCGCTGTCGCGAATCGGGGTGGTCCGGGGTGTCAGGAATCTTAGGAGAGACCCTTGCCGGCCCACGCGCGATTCGCGCGAGGGAGGCGATTGGTATTGCGGTTGGGCCGCAGGGGGGAAAGGGTCATGGGTTACCTGATAGAACCTTATCGGTCCCCTTCACGGATCGTCAAGGCTCGATTGAAAAAGGTGGTTCCTCTTGCTCTTGATGATGAAATGGTCCGGTTGGAGGCCCGAATGAAAGCCCTGTTGAAGACGAAACGCGAGGAAGGCATCTGGATGGGGGATGTCCCCATGCCCGAGGTGGGGCCCAATGACGTGCTGATCCGCGTGCACAAGAGCGCCATCTGCGGCACCGATGTCCACATCTACAACTGGGACGAGTGGGCCCAGAAGACCATTCCCGTGCCCATGGTGGTGGGCCACGAATACGTGGGCGTCATCGAGCAGGTGGGCGCCGAGGTGGAGGGCTATCACCCGGGCGACCGGGTTAGCGGGGAGGGGCATATCACCTGCGGCCACTGCCGCAACTGCCGGGCGGGCAAGCGCCACCTCTGCCGCAACACCGTGGGTGTGGGGGTGAATCGCTCGGGCTCCTTCGCCGAGTACCTGTCCATTCCCGCTTTCAACGTGTTCAAGGTGCCCGACAACGTACCCGATGATGTGGCTGCCATCTTCGACCCGTACGGCAATGCCGCCCACACAGCTCTTAGCTTCGACATGGTGGGAGAGGACGTTCTCATCACCGGTGCTGGCCCCATCGGCATCATGGCCGTGGCCATCGCCAAACACGTAGGCGCGCGCCATGTGGTCATCACCGATGTGAACGACTATCGGCTCGACCTGGCCCGGAAGATGGGTGCCACGGTTGCCGTGAATCCCACGAAGAAGAGCCTTCCCGAAGTGATGAAGGACCTGGGTATGACCGAAGGCTTCGATGTGGGCCTTGAGATGAGCGGCAATCGCAATGCCTTCGAATCGATGCTCGAGGCCATGCACCACGGTGGCCGCGTCGCCCTGCTGGGCATCCTCCCCGGCGACTGCGCCATCGACTGGAGTCAGGTGATCTTCAAGGGGCTGATCCTGAAGGGCATCTATGGCCGGGAGATGTTCGAGACCTGGTACAAGATGGCCGCCATGGTCCAGAGCGGCCTGGATATCACCCCGGTCATCACCCACCACTACGGCATCGACGACTTCCAGAAGGGCTTCGACGCCATGCGCAGCGGGCAGAGCGGGAAGGTGATTCTGAATTGGGGGGTACGTTAGGTTGTTGCATTGAGGCAACACCTGCAAAATGCGGCCCCTGGCCGCATTTTGTTAGCTGCGCACGACGTGCGCAGCCGGGCCTCGCGGCTGACTGGAACCTCAACGAATCGGCTGCGGCTGTGGCACGGGGGGGAAGGACCCCTCGCCCCAGGGGGCTCCGTCCTTGATGAGGATGTCAGCGGCAAGTCCTTCACCACCTGGCTGGAGATCGGTGCCCAGGCAGGCGAGGTAGTAGCCGTCGAGTTTGGTGTTGAACCGTTGCTTGGCGGGCCCCCGCTTGACCTGGAATTCCTCGATGGGCCGTGTGACGTAGGGATGGTACAGGAAGGGATGCCCCCAGGGGGTCTCCGGGACCTGATCGAGGTATTCGGGCACCAGGTCGCTCACGGTCACCGGATATTCACCCTTATTGCTCTTGTAGCGGATCAGGGCATCTGAAATGCGTTTCATGGCGGAGCGGACCTGTTTCTGGCGATCGGCCATGTCCCGGTTCACGAAGGCTTCGATGAGATAGAGGTCCCGCTTGGCCTGCTGTGCCGCCTCAGTGTCGGGATAGCGCTCGGTCAGCTGTTTCATCATGGCCCTGGCCTCGAGGCTTCGGCCTTCGAGGTTGAGCTTCCGGGCCTCCTCATAGAGGTTGGCGGGCAGCCGCGGATCTTCAGAACTGCAACCGGCCGCCATCAGCATGAGGGCCAGGACAGGGGCGAGGCGGCGGTAGAGCATGGTCCGAACCATAGCAGAGGCAGGGGCTTCATTGAAGTGGTCCGTCTTGGAAAACAGTGTGTCTGGGCCTGGGATGAGGTCATCTGATGGGCCCCGACCGAACCTCCAGAAAAGCATCGGTTATTCCGCCACGGCCCCTAAGATGGAAGGGTGAAAGGGGGCGTCATGACGGACAGGCCGATGCTCATAGGCATCGTGGGGGGGTCCGGCAGCGGCAAGACCTCGGTGGCCGTAGAACTGGTCAAACGGCTGCGTAAAAAGACCGTGGCCACGATGCTCCTGGACATGGACGCCTACTATGCCCCGTTGGAAGTGGTGAAGGGGCGCTTCGATGGGCGCCCTGTGAACTGGGACCACCCCCATGCTTTTGACCTTGAACTGATGGCCACCCACCTATCGGCCCTCCACCGCGGTGAGACCATCCGCAAACCCCTCTACGACTTCAGGCTCTCTGATCGCACGGGTTGGGAACCCGCCGTTCCCCCCGGCCAGGTCGTCATCCTGGAGGGGCTGCTGCTGTTCGCGCTGCCAGAGCTTCGGGATCAGCTGGACATGAAGATCTTCGTGGACACGGATGCTGACATCCGGATTCTGCGACGCATCCGAAGGGACACGCGAGAACGGGGCCGCAGCCTGGAGAGCGTCATGGACCAGTACGAGAACAGCGTTCGGCCCATGCATCTCGAGTTTGTCGAGCCCAGCAAGCGGTGGGCTGACCTCATCGTTCCCACGGGCGTGGAGAACCGTACGGCCCTGGATGTCATCACCCACCACATCTGCAGCCGGGTCGGCAACCAGGAAGGGGCTTCGCGTGTTTGAATCCGGCCCCCATCTCGATGCCGAGACCTTCCAGGGCCTGGATCCAACCCTCGTGCAGATCCTCGACGTGCGTGAACAGTGGGAGTACGAACGGGCCCGGATTTCTGGTGCCGTGCTCATCCCCCTCAGTGAACTGGCGGACCGCGTGGGAGAACTCGACGCCAATCGCCCGCTGGCCGCCTACTGTCACCACGGCATGCGAAGCCTTCAGGCCTTGCGCTTTCTCCAGTCGGTGGGTTTTTCGGAGCTGGCCCACTTATCGGGCGGCATCGATGCCTTCAGCCGTCTGGATCCCTCAGTGCCGAGGTACTGATGAGGTTGCTGCATCGCCACCCGGAGGGTTTCGATCCCGCAGTGCCATGGGTGCAGGAATCGGAGAGCGTGCGTCAGGATTCACGGCTGTTTCGGCAGATTGTGGCGCAGCGACGGAGTCCCCACACTGGGCGTGAGCATGCCTTCTACCGGCTCCAGGGCCCTGACTGGGTGAATGTGGTGGCCTTCACCCGGTCAGGCGAGCTGTTGGCGGTAGAGCAGTTCCGCCATGGCATCGACGAAGCAACCCTCGAGATCCCCGGGGGTGGCTGCGATCACGGGGAGGCTCCCGAGGAGGCCGCCCGGCGGGAGCTCCGCGAGGAAACGGGCTTCGTGTCCCAGCACTGGGTGCCACTGGGTTCCTGCACCCCCAATCCCGCCACCCAGAACAACCGCTGTCATACGTTTTTGGCGCTGGACTGTGATGCCGCTGGTGAGCTGGCCCTGGATCCGGCCGAGGAACTCCAGGTCTGGGCGATTTCCTGGGCGGAGTGGCAGCTCCTGATGCGGCGGGGTGAGATTCACCATGCCCTTGTGCTGTCTGCCTTCCAACTCCTCAGCCTTTGGGAAGGCTGGCCTGATCTGCTTCGACGGTTGGAGGTCTGAGGTGATTCGTCCGGTCCTGTGTTTGCTCGGTACCCCCGTCCTGATGGCTCAAACGCCTGTTCCGGCGGTACCCCTCTGCCAGATAGCCGGATCCCCGAATCTCCGATTTGAAACTGAGTTGGATGTGGTCCTCGAATCGTTGAGTGCCCACGAACGAAAGCCCTTTTTCAAGGCCCTTCGCGGCAAGCAGAGGGAACTTCAGGCGCGGATCCTCGAGGTGGAACGGGGCCTCCAGCAAGCCCAGTCCCTTCGGAACACGCTGGAAAGGGAAGGCTCTGCGAACCTGCCCCAGGCCCAGGCCCTGGTGGAGGGACAGTCCCGAATGTTGTCTGAATTCCGCGAGATGGACAAAGTCATCGCGCGAAAACGTTGGGACGAAGACCCCCTGAAGCTCGATGCCGATGAACTGAAGGTGGATCTCTACGGCGGTTTCCAGTTCTCCAGCCTGTTCAGCGAGCAGGACCAGAAGGGCTCCTTCTTCTCCAAATCCAGGCCCTTTGTCGCCCTGGACATCCGCCAGACCTTTCGCCGTCCTGCCCAGGAAACATGGTGGGAAGTGTTCAGTACGCTCTCCTTCCAGTCATCCAGCTTCGAGACCTCCGAAACCCTCAATGTGATCACCTCCAGCGGTCACTTCCGGGGCGAGGTGGGGCTCTGGTGGATGCGGTCCCTCACCGAACGGGTGAGTTGGGGGGTGGTGGGTTCGGCTGGGGTCGTGGGCTTCAGCCAGCCTGTGAACCAGTCAGACCTCACTGCGACGTCCCGGGATGAATTTCGCAATCGATTCAAGCTGGGGTTCACCACCCGACAGGAGGAGGGGGCCTTTAAGGGCTCCTTTGCTGAATGGTCCTACCTCCGTGATCCCCTGTTCCGCTACCAGGACCGGATCTACATGAGGGGTCGCGTGGTGCTAACCCAGTTCGGCTCCCAGGGCGCCAGCGGCGACTTCTACATGGAGGGGTCGGTCAACAAGGGCGGGCATGGAAAGGATGAGGCCGTGGTGCTGGTGGGCTTCCGTCTCAGCACCGTGGCCTTCTTCCGGAGCCTGGGGGGCGGGGCGAAGCCGTGAGTCTTCCCATGAAAAACGGAGACAGGATTAACAGGATGAAAGGCTGGATTAACAGGATTAATGAGCAGAAGCAGTTTTTTTGAATCCTGTTAATTCTTGTGAATCTTGTTAATCCTGTCCCCGCCTTTTCCTAAACACAGCCAAGGCGCTAGTCTGAGTGCTGGATCCAATTGAGGAGCGCCCCATGGCCAGTGAATGTTCCTTCGACGTCGTGTGCAAGGTTGACTTGGATGAGGTGAAGAACGCCTTGTCCCAGGCCATGAAGGAGATCGGGCAGCGCTTCGACTTCAAAGGCTCCGTCGCGAAGATCGAGCTGAAGGATGACAAGGTGCTGGTGCTCAACGCTGACGACGAGACAAAGCTGAAGGCCGTCATCGACGTGCTGCAGACCAAGCTGCACAAGCGTGGCGTGAGCATCCGGAGCATGGTCTACGGCAAGATCGAACCGGCCTCCAAGGGCAGCGTCCGCCAGGAAGTCACCATCCAGCAGGGCATCCCAGTGGAGAAGGCCAAGGGCCTGATCAAGGCGCTGAAGGATTCGAAGATCAAGGTCCAGGCCAGCATCCAGGGCGACCAGCTCCGTGTCAGTGGCAAGAGCCGGGATGACCTGCAGGAAGTCATCGCCCTCTTCAAGAAGGATGACCAGGGGATGGACCTGCAGTTCACCAATTACAGGGGATGAGTTGAGTCGTCTGGACCTCTCACGCTACTTCCTCCCCATCTCCCCCAAACTGGCGGGCGTGGAGGCTGAGCTGCAGCGCATCCTGCAGAGCGACGTGGAGGTGGTCCAGAAATTGGCAGATCACGTGCGGGGAGGGCAGGGCAAGCGCCTGCGCCCGGCCCTGGTGATGCTGTCCTCCCGGTTCTGTGGCGGGCAGAATGACGACGATGTCCGCTTCGGCGCCGTGTTCGAGCTGATCCATACGGCCACCCTGGTGCATGATGACGTCATTGATCACGCCCAGCTCCGGCGCGGCATGCCCACCCTCAATCGGCTCTGGGGCAACACGCTCACAGTGCTCTTTGGCGACCTGCTCTATCTGGTGGCCATGAGCGAAGCCATCGCCGGTCGAAGCTGGCGGATGATGGAGATCCTGGCGGCGGTCACCACCCGCATGACCGAGGGCGAGCTCATCCAGAACGATGTGCTCTTCAAGCTCGACACCAGCCGCAAGGATTACTTCGACATCCAGGAGCGGAAAACTGCCCTTCTGTTCAGTGGCTGTACGGAGTCCGGTGCTGTCCTCACGGGCCGCAGCGACGCCGATTGCCTCGCCATGGCTGGCTACGGATTGGAAGTGGGGCGCGCCTTCCAGCTGGTGGACGACTTGTTGGACTACACCGCCACCAGCGAGCAGCTGGGCAAACCCGCCTTCAGCGACCTGCGGGAAGGCAAACTCACCCTGCCCATGCTCACCCTTCTGGAGAGGGCACCCGATGAGGTCCGCCCCCTGATCCGGACCATCTGGGACCGGGGTGAAGAGGTACCCATTCCTGCCGCAGAGGAAATCAAGCTCCGCGCCCTCATCGACAAGCACGATGCCCTGGCTGAAACCCGGGACCTGGCCCTGGCGGCCTCAAGAAATGCTGTAGCCCACATCGTGGCCGTTCAAGGTGACCCTGCCACCGGCGAGCTGCTGCGGGAAATCCCCGAGGCACTGTTGACGCGGAGCATGTGACAGGTCAGCTCTCCGACTCGCCCAGCCTCAGGTCGAAGGGGATCCCTGCCCGCTTGCAGGCGGCGATGAAGGTCTCCTTGTCGGGGCACTTGAGATAGGCCTCCATGGGCTCTACCTTCCGACCCTGGATCAGGTCGACAAGGGCATCGTTCATGAGGCGTTGTCCGTAGCTGCGACCCGTCTGCATGGCACTGGGGATCTGGAAATTCTTGCCCTCGCGCATGAGGTTGGCGATGGCCGGCGTGATGAAGAGGGTCTCCAGGGCGGCCACGCGGCCCCCTCCAATGCGCTTCAGCAGTACCTGACTGACGACGCACTTGAGTGCGTCTGCCAACATCACGCGGATCTGTTGCTGTCGGTCGGAGGGGAACTGGTCCACGATACGGTCGATGGTGCCGATGGCGCTGCTGGTGTGCAGGGTTCCGAACACGAGATGCCCAGTGGCGGCGGTCTCCAGGGCGATGGCGATGGTTTCGAGGTCGCGCATCTCGCCCACCAGCACCACGTCAGGGTCCTCGCGCAGCGCGGCACGGAGGCCGCTCTTGAAGCTGTCTGTGTGGGTCCCCACTTCCCGCTGGTTCACCAGACAGCCCTTGCGGGGGTGTACGAACTCGATGGGATCCTCGATGGTGAGGATGTGGTCCTTCCGTTTCTGATTGGCCAGATCCACGATGGCGGCCAGGGTGGTGGACTTGCCACTGCCGGTGGGTCCAGTGACCAGCACCAGGCCCTTGGACAGGGTGGCCAGACGGCGCACGGGGTCCGGGATACCCAGCCTGTCTGGATCAGGCAGCTGGTTGGGAATGACACGACAGACCAAGCCGGGCCCAACCCGGTCGCAAAAATAGTTCACTCGTAGCCGGCAGCCCCCGGCCTCGTAGCCATAGGCGAAGTCGGCATCGTGGTGTTCTTCGAACCGTTGCCAAGCCGCCGGGGAGGCCAGTGCTTCCATCAACTCCAGCAGGGTGGCTGGATCCATGGCGCCGAAGCCCTCCAATTCCTTCATGTCGCCGTGGACCCGAATCAGGGGTGGCTCATGGGTGGTGCAATGCAGGTCGGAGCCCTGTTTCTCCAGCAGGGCCGCAAACAGCCGCTCAGCCAGCGGATGCCCTTGGGTCTTCTTGGGGCGGGGGGCTGGTCTCGGGGTCGCCGGGGGGACGGGTTGGGGGGCAGGAGCCGGGGAGGGTGCAGCGGTTCTGACTGCCGGTACGCTCTCAACTGGCGCCGCGGCCTTTGTTGGGGTGGTGGCATGCTGGGTGGCCGGCGGGCCGGAGGGGCCCTGGTGCTCGGCCTGGATCTGGGGGTTCTCCATGTACCGGCTCAGGCGGATTCGGAAGGACTGCCCACCCAGGTCGTAGTCGAACTCGGCTTGACCGTCCTTTTGCCAGGCCGCCTTGAGTTCGGGGGGCACAACGTCCCCGGCCAGTACATCGACCATGACGGCCGGCAACGGATTGGGCAGCAGGTCGATGGCTTCCCCGGACTTCAACTCCAGGCGAGGTTTTTTATCCGCGTTCACATCCAGGCGGCTGCCAGCCTTCGTGATGACTTGGGAGAGCAGGCGATCCAACTGGGCCATGGTCAGGACTCCGGATGCTGAAAGGATGCCACGGGTCACAGCCTTCGGGGTTCGGGGTTGAGCCTCTGGCCGCTAGACTGGGAGACGACCCTTCCTGGAGTAGGCATGAACATCCATGAGTACCAAGCCAAGGAACTGCTTCGCCGCTACAAGGTGACCACCCCTGATGGGAAGGTCGCCCAGGACGCGGAGGAGGCCCGCATGATCACCAAGGAATATGGTGGCGCCAGCGTGGTCAAGGCCCAGATCCATGCCGGTGGCCGGGGTAAAGGGGGTGGCGTGAAGTTCGCGACCGATCCCGACAAGGCCGCCGACCTGTTCAAGGCCATCTTTGGCATGCAGCTCGTCACCAAACAAACTGGGGCCGAGGGCCGCAAGGTCCACACAGTCTTCATTTCGAAGCCAGTGGACATCGCCCGGGAGCTCTACCTGAGCTTCCTGGTGGACCGCGGCTCCAGCCGGGTGACCATCCTGGCCTCCACTGAGGGTGGCGTGGAGATCGAGGAGGTTGCCGAGAAGACCCCCGAGAAGATCTTCAAGGTGGCTGTGGATCCGGCTTTGGGCCTCTGCGGGTTCCAGGCCCGACAGGTAGCCTTCGCCCTGGGGCTGGAAGGCGACACCTTCAAGCAGGGCGTGGTCTTCCTCCAGAACCTCTACAGGCTTTTCATGGAGAAGGACTGCTCCATGGTGGAGATCAATCCTCTGGTGGTGACCAAGCACGGTGATGTCACGGCCCTGGACGCAAAGATCGGCTTCGACGACAACGCCCTGTTCCGCCACCCCGACGTCCTGGCCTTCCGGGACCTCAATGAGGAGGCTGAGGAGGAAGTCGCCGCCAGCAAGTTCAATCTGAATTTCATCAAGCTGGACGGACAGATCGGCTGCATGGTGAATGGCGCGGGCCTGGCCATGGGCACCATGGACATCATCAAGTACCACGGCGGTTCCCCAGCCAACTTCCTGGATGTCGGCGGTGGAGCAACCGAGGATGCTGTCAAGAACGCCTTCCGGATCATCCTGCAGGATCCCGCGGTGAAGGCCGTGCTGGTGAACATCTTCGGCGGCATCATGCGCTGTGACGTGGTCGCGGCGGGCATCGTGAACGCCGCGAAGGAAATCGGCATCCAGGTGCCGGTGGTCGTGCGCCTCGAAGGCACCAACGTCGAAGAGGGCAAGAAGATCCTGGCTGACAGCGGGCTGAACCTCATCGTCGCCAAGGATCTGAAGGACGCCGCCGAGAAGGTGGTCGCCTCCATCAAGTAGGGCAACGCTGTCCGGGGGTTCCGCGCTGCGCGCACACCCCCGGGCCCCTGGATGAGTGCGCGGGAGACCCGCACCCTCCTCCCATCCCCGGAACCGGAGTTCGAATTCAGAGAGGTATGACATGGCTGTTCTCGTGGGCAACCACACCAAATTGATCGTCCAGGGCATCACGGGCCGTGAGGGCCTCTTCCATGCCAAGGGTTCACGCGACTACGGCACCAACGTGGTCGGCGGCGTCACACCCGGCAAGGGCGGCACCGAAATCGAGGGTTTCGTCGTCTTCAATACGGTCAAGGAGGCCGTGGCCAAGACTGGCGCCAACGCCAGCATGATCTTCGTGCCACCCGTTGGCGCGGCGGATGCCATCCTCGAGGCCCTGGAAGCGGGCATCGAGCTCATCGTCTGCATCACCGAGGGCATCCCCGTCCTCGACATGGTGAAGGTCAAGCGCGTCCTGCCCGACTACCCCAAGAGCCGCCTCATCGGCCCCAACTGCCCCGGCATCATCAGCCCTGGCCTGGCCAAGATCGGCATCATGCCCGGCCGCATCCACAAGCAGGGCCACGTGGGCGTGGTCAGCCGCTCTGGCACCCTCACCTATGAGGCTGTGGGCCAGCTGACGGCCCTCGGCATCGGCCAGAGCACCTGCATCGGCATCGGTGGTGATCCCGTGAACGGCACCAGCCACATCGATGCCCTGCGCCTGTTCCAGGACGATCCGGATACCCACGCCATCATCATGATCGGCGAGATCGGCGGCAGCGCTGAGGAAGAAGCCGCCGAGTTCGTAAAGCAGTACGTCACCAAGCCCGTGGTGGCCTTCATCGCCGGCCAGACGGCCCCTCCGGGCCGCCGCATGGGCCATGCCGGCGCCATCATCTCCGGGGGCAAGGGCACCGCCGCCGAAAAGATGAAGGCCCTTACCGCTGCGGGCATCACGGTGGTGCAGAGCCCTGCGGACATGGGAACGGCCCTGGCGGAACGGCTGAAGTAAGAAAACCACCACGAAGACGGGAAGACCACGAAGAGGGCGCCGAGATTCGCCTTTCTTCGTGGTCTTTGCGGTCTTCGTGGTTTATCTTTCGGGCATGCTGATCTCCCGCGAAATGGTTCTGGACATGGACATCGCCCTGAACGCGGCGATGTTCGGTGGCGACATGATGGCGAGGATGGACAAGGTGGCGGGCATTGCGGCCTCTTTGATGTCCCGAAACCGGCGCTTTCTCACCTTGAAGGTGTCCGAACTGCTCTTCCACAGCCCGGTGCGGGCTGGGGAGATCATCGAATTCCACGTGAGTCTTGCCCGTCAGGGAAAGACCAGCCTGACCCTTCAGATCAATGTGCAGGTCTATGAGCCGGTGTCGGACCAACGACGAGATGTGACCAGCGGAGAATTCGTCATGGTGGCAGTGGACGAGGCCCTTCGCCCGGAGCCCATTCTCTGGAAACCGGAGATGCTCCAGGCCGAGGCCGACGCCCGTCTTCAGCACCCCTGATTCCGGGCTGGCAGGTCCTGATTCGCGTATGCTTATGTCATGACAGATCTCATCAAGGCTCACCTGGATCATCGGCGCGTGTGGCGGGATTTCGATTACTGCTACCCCGTGATCTCGCGCCGCAGTCGGGGCGTCAGTCTTGGTGTAAACCTTAATCCGGACAAGGTTTGCAATTTTGATTGTGTCTACTGCGAGGTGGATCGCCTGACCGCCCCCAAACGGAAGGATCTCGACCTGGACCTCCTGGGGGAGGAACTGGGCCTGCTGCTGGATCTGGCGACCAGCGGCGAGATCTACCAGATACCGCCCTTCGACTCGGCTCGGCCCGAACAGCGCCGCCTTAATGACATTGCCTTCAGTGGGGATGGTGAGCCCACGACGGCCCGTGAGTTCGCGGAGGTGGTCAGGCGGGTTGTTCGTCTCAAGGATCAGCGTGGACTGAATCTGGTGAAGCTGGTGCTCATCACGGATTCCAGCCGACTCCAGGCACCGGACGTAATGGCGGGATTGGAGACCCTGATGGCGCATCAGGGCGAAGTGTGGGCGAAGCTGGATGCCGGCACCGAGTCCTACTACCAGGAGATCTGCCGGAGCCAGGTACCTTTCCAACGCATTCTCGACAACCTGCTGGCCACCGCCCGCCGCTGGCCGATCCTGATCCAGACCCTCTTCCTCGACTGGAAGGGAAAGGGGCCCAGTGAGGCTGAGTTGGAGGCGTACTGCGGCAGGCTGGAACACATCCGGTCAAACGGGGGACAACTCCAGGCCGTCCAGCTCTACACCGTGGCCCGACCCACCCCGGAACCGGAAGCCCGACCCCTGTGGCACCTGGAGATGGATGCCATCGCCGCGAGTCTGCGGGGCCGACTGCCGGGACTGCCAATCGAGGTCTACTACGGTCCGGAGGAATGGGCCTGATGCGTCAGGTCTACCTGGTTGCAGCGTTGCTGGTGAGCCTTGGTTGGTCGGGCTGCCGTTCACGGGCGGTGAAACCGCCCCCTGCACCTCCCACCAGCCTCAGTCTGGTCGCCGTGGGGGACATCCTCATGCATCAGGATGTGAAACGCACGGCGGACCAGGATTCCAGTGGCTTTCCTGCACTTTGGAGTGACCTGATCCCCCTGTTTCAAGGAGCGGATTTGGCCTTCGGCAATCTGGAGACCCCCATCGCACCCCGTACGGGCCGACCTGGCGTGCCCTTCCAATTCAACGCACCGGAATCCCTCCCGGCCGCGCTTCGAGCCAGCGGGTTCACCGTGCTGTCCACGGCCAACAACCATGCCTTCGACCAGGGCCCCGGAGGGGTACGGGAAACCCTGGAAAGGCTGCGGGCCCAGCAACTGGTGGCCATCGGCAGTGGCGTTGACCGGGCCCAGGCGGAGACCCTCCAGATCCTCGAGCGTCAGGGGCTAAAAGTGGCTTTCCTTGGCTTCACGGACCTCTTCAACATCGACCTGAACCGCAGGGCCTCCGAGCCCTGGGTGCGTCCACTTGATCTTGAACCCGCCCTTCAGGCTGTTCGCGACGCCAGGGGGAAGGCGGATCTGGTGGTGGTTAGTGTTCACTGGGGTAACGAGTATCAGCACGCCCCGACGAAGCGGCAGAGGAACATCGCCCAGGCTTTTGCGGTTGCTGGCTGCGACGTGATCCTGGGACACCATCCCCATGTGCTGCAGCCGGCCGAGCTGATCACAGTCGGGGATCGCAGGGCCCTGGTGGCCTATTCCTTGGGGAACTTCATCAGCAACCAGGACCGCATGTATCGGGCCGATCTCTTCCCTGTGGCGGGGGGGGACAACCGTGATGGCGCCGCCCTGAAGCTCCGCTTCGAGCGTAGGGACGACAGCGAGGGCAGGGGGGGCGTGGTGCTGGCCGAGGTCGCCATCGAGCCGCTCTGGACCGAGAACAATTGGGGGGCGGCAGCCAATCGGCGAGAGATCCGCGTCATCCGGGTGGCGGCCGCCGAAGCCCGGGTTCGCGGCGAGTTGGATCGGCTTTGCGATCCGGCCGAAGGGCCGCGGGCCATGCCCCAGGATGCCGCCCGGAAGAAGTCGATCCTGGAGAAGCAGGAGTATCTGCGCACGCTCATTCTGCGTCGGAAGCGCATCGCCGAGATCGTTGGAGAGACTTACATGGCTCGCTAGGCGAGCCCCAACTCGATCCGATGCTGATGCAGGACGGCAATGATGCGGGCGAGGTGATCATCCTCGGTGCCACCGACGGTCTCGATGAGCATCCGAAGGCCCTCAGCCACCTCAAAGCGGTCCACGCCTGCGGCGAAGGCCCGGTCCTTCAGCTTCTTCTTCACGCTCTTGGGTTCGAGTCCCTCGGTACGGGTGGGGCGGACCAGGGCGCAGGCCATGACGAAGCCGGTGATCTCGTCGGAGGCCAACAGGGCCTTGTCCAGCAGGCTGTCATAGGAGACATTCCACCTGGTGTAGTGGGCACTGATGGCATGGGCAAGGTCCGTTTCCCCTCGGTCCAGCAGCCAAGCCACAATGCGCTTGGGGTGTTCTTGCGGCCAACTGTCGTAGTCTGCGTCATGGAGCAGGCCCGCCAAACCGAATGGTTCACTATCCTGGCCGACTCGGTCCGCCAGGTCCCGCATGACGAGTTCTACCGCCCTGGCGTGGGTCCTCAATTTCTCAGATGGCGTCCAGTCGCAGAGCAGTTGCCAGGCTTCCTCGCGGGTGAGCATCAGGGAATCCTCAGGGGATGACGATGGTGGACCTGGGCGGGCCGGGGTCGGGATCACCGGAGTAGCGGACGGATTCGAGGAACAGCCCCGAGGCTGGCGCGGCCTTCGCTCCCCAGTAGAGGTTTGCGGCTTCAGTGGGATTGCGAAGATCCTCGAGCACCCGACGCGGCTCTTCTTCCCCCATGGCACAGGCCACAGAAGCGCCCACCATGCGCCGCACCTGGCGACGGAAGAAGTGGGTGGCGCGCACCCGCAACAAGATCAGGGCGCCGGACTCGGCCACTTCGCAGCGGAGGAGCCTGGCCCGGCCATCCTCCTCGGTGTCGAGATCAGCGAAGGCGGATACATCCTGGTCTCCCTCGAAGGCCGACCAGGCCCGGGTCAAACGGTCGAGATCAAGGCTGCGCTTTACCCACCAGATCCAGGGCTTGCCAAAGGCACTGCGGCGTCGGCTGATCTGATACAGGTAGGTGCGATCCACAGCATCATGACGGGCATGGAATCGGGGCGGACAGCTGCGGACATCCCGAATGGAAATGTCCTGGGGCAGGGCACTGTCCAGGATGCGTCGTAGCTCGCCGGGACGGGGAGCCCCTTTGGCTTCCAGATGGAGATGAGCGACCTGGCCGAGGGCATGGACCCCAGCATCGGTTCGACCGGCACCGCCGAGATACGTCAGGCGCAGACCGGCCTCGTGAAGGACGTGCTCGATGCTTCCTGCCACGGTTCGAACACCTTCCCGGGATTGCTTGGCACCCTGGCGCTGCCAGCCCTGGAAGCGACTTCCGTCGTATTCGATCAGCAGGCGGAAAGACGCCAGAGGGGGAGCATTCAAAGCCATCTCAAGGCTCGATGACGGCCTTAACGGCCGCAATCAAGGTGGCGGGATCATGGATCGGCTTGGCGATGTAGCCTTCGGCGCCAGTAAGTTCCAAGTATTTTTCTCGATCACCGAACATCGCGTGAGCTGTGGCCAGCAGCACGGGAATGTGTCGTGTGACTTCATCCTTTTTCAGCAACTGGGTGATGAAGATGCCGTCCACCTTCCTGCCTTCGTAGCTGGACCTGGAGAGGCTCACATCCATGATGATGGCGGCGAGATCGGCTTCACGGGCCAGCCGGACGATTTCGTCCACTTCTTCTGAAACCAGAACCTCGTACCCGCCCTTCTTGACGAGCACGGTCTGGATGAACTTCACATTGATGGGGTCATCCTCCACCAGGAGAATCCGTTTGGACATGAACGCCTCGACGTTTCCAGCCTATCGGCACTCGCTAGTAAGTGCCAAGCTTTTGCTGGGTTTCCAGACGATCGAGCAGGTCATCAGGCACCTGGAGACCGCCGCGACCGCGGCCCAGGCGCAGGCCAGGCTTGTTTGCCCCGTGATAGTCGCTGCCACCGGTGACCACCATGCCGAGTTTCGCAGCAAGGGTCACGAAGTATTTCTGCTCGGCAGCGCGGTACTCACCGTAATACCCCTCGAGGCCTTCGAGACCCCGTTGCTGAAGGTCCGCCATGGCCTCATCCCAGCGAAAGCCGCCACGGATGAAACGGCCTGGGTGGGCGACCACGGGTACCCCTCCAGCCTCACGAATCCATTGAGCCGCTTCGGCAGGACTCAGCTCGTCCCGGGGCACGAAGCCCGGGCAGTCATCGCCGATGAGGCGTTCAAAAGCCTCGGGAGCCCGGCGCACAAAGCCGCGGGTGGCCAGAGCCTCGGCGAAATGCACACGAGAGAGCAGCGGTGTTTCTGCGTGGGCCTGGACGTCCTCAAGGGTGATGGGACAACCGAGTTCCGCCAAACGCAGGATCATGCGGCGATTGCGATCCTCACGGCGCCCGCGGAGATTTTCGAGCCGGGCCTGGAAGATGGCATCAGCTGGATTGACCAGGAGTCCTAGGACATGAAGGGAATGCCCCAGGAAGCGGCAGCTGAGCTCGGTGCCTACCATGAGGCGAACTTTCACTCTGGGTTGCATCGCCAGAAATGCAGGGATGCCACCCAGCGTGTCGTGGTCCGTCAGACAGAGGGCCGATAACCGCGCGTCTTCACCAAGCAAAGCCAAGTCCTCGGGCGTATCGGTGCCGTCGGAATGGAGGGTGTGGCAATGAAGGTCGATCACAATCCGACCGTAGCAGAGCGCAGGGAGGATTGGACGGAATGCCCCGAAGGGGCATTGCCGCCCGGAGGGCGAGGGCCGGAGGCCCGAGTCACGATACTTCTCCGGAAGCCTTTTTGTTGGCCCGATAGAGTGCCGCCAGGAGTACTGCGACAGCCTGGAACAGGTCAGGGGGAATGAGACGATCCAGGTCCAGGGGCTCTAGGGCGGCCAGCAGGTCGGGATCCTTGGAGATCGATACACCATGCTGCTTGGCGAGGTCCAGAATGCGTTCCGCAAGAAGTCCCTGGCCTTTGGCGACCAGTCGTGGTGCGGCATCCTGGAAGGGCACCTCCGGCCGGTACCGCAGAGCGGCAGCGCGGGGGCGAGAAGAACCTGGACGGGCCATGAGCCCTTTATCGGTCAATGGCCCTACTGGACGAAGTTCGAAGCGCTTTGCGCATCGTCGGCGGGCTCATCCATGGCCAGGCGGCGGAACAGCTTTACGTCGGCCAGGGACAGGATGCTCATGTAAGAGAAGCCGCTGAAGAACAGCCAGAGGAATGGAACGGAAGCCCACTTGCGGATGTAGATGGCCACCAGGACCGCGCCGAAGTAGTAGATGGCGAAGCCGAGCTCCAGGAAGGTCATGAGGCTCTTGGGCACTTTGTAGGCCCGCTTGGTGACAGAGTTGCCATTGGCATCCACGCCGTATTTGGGGGTGCGCTTGAATTCCTTGTCGTCGGTGAAGAAGCCCTCCAGGACGGCCTTGGCCTGATTCAAGGCGAGGCCAATCCCCAAGCCCATGAGACCGGGGATGTACTTCAGCCGGGACTTCCAACCCGTGTTGTCGGTCAGTTCCTTCTGAGAGAGACCGAAGTAGAGGCCCACGCTGACCGCGTTCAGCAGAAAGAAGGGGCCATCCGTAAGGAGCAGGATGTGGATCGGCGTACCGGCCCGAAAGATCATGGCGGGCACCATGATGACGGAAAGCACCACCATCAACATGTAGTTGCAGTTGGCCGTGAGGTGGAACCAGCACTCGAGCTTGGTGTGCAGGCTCTCGTTGGACATCCAGATGGTCTTCATGAGCTTGCGGATGACCTGGGCATTGCCCTTGGCCCAGCGATGCTGCTGGCTCTTGAAGGCGTTGACCTCGACGGGCAACTCGGCCGGGACGACCAGATCCTTGAGATAGACGCCCTTCCAGCCCTTGAGCTGGGCGCGGTAGGAAAGATCGGCGTCCTCCGTGATGGTGTCGTGTTCCCAGCCGCCGGCATCGGCGATGGCGGATACTCGCCACATACCGGCCGTGCCGCTGAAATTGAAAAAGGCCTTGGAGCGGTTACGAGCGGTGTGCTCGAAGACGAAGTGGCCGTCGAGCAGGATGGCTTGGACCTGGGTCAGCAGGGAGAACTCGCGGTTCAGGTGGGCCCAGCAGCCCTGGACGAAGGCCACCTTCTCGTTGGCGAAGTGGGGCACAGCCTTGCGGAGGAAATCCTCGGTGGGCAGGAAGTCCGCGTCGAACATGGCCACCAGCTCGCCCTTGGCGACCTTGAGGCCCTCAGACAGGGCGCCGGCCTTGAAGCCCGTGCGGTCCGTCCGATGCAGGTAGTGGATGTCGAAGCCCAGGGCCTTGTAGCGGTCGACCACGGCGCTGGCGACCTTGACCGTGTCGTCGGTGGAGTCGTCCAGCACCTGGATCTCAAGCTTCTCCCTGGGCCAGTCCATCTTCACGACGTATTCCATGAGTCGCTCGATGACATTCATCTCGTTGAACACGGCCAACTGGACCGTGACCACGGGGAGGTAGGACTCGTCACCCATGGCCTGGGGCACGTCCTTCTTGTGACGGTAGTAGAGGAGCAACATCCAGAGGCGATGGGCCCCATAGATGCTCAGGATGGTGAGCAACGTGAAGTAGGTGACAAGTACGACTGATTTGACGACTTCCATCACGGAATAAACCCCCCACAGCCCAGGTCAGTGGGCCTGCTTTATTTTGTCACAAGTTCTAGGAAAATCCATGAAAAACCTAACAATCTACAGCCTCATCTCCGATGCGTCCGGTAGGATGACAACCATGGGTGACCTCGACAACCTCAGCCTCCCCAGAATGATCGGCCGCTACCAGGTCCTTCGCCTGCTTGGGTCCGGTGCCATGGGAAGCGTTGTCCTGGCCGAGGACCCCCGGATCAAGCGAAAAGTGGCCATCAAGCTCATGAAGCTGGACGCGGTGCGCACCGAGGCGGATCAGCATGAGTACCTGGCCCGATTTCAACGGGAAGCCGAGGTCTCAGGTCTCCTGAACCACCCAGGCATCGTCGCCATCTACGACGTGGGGGAAGTGGAGGGTCACGGCCCTTTCCTGGCCATGGAATTTGTGGCCGGGAAACCGCTGGATGGGCTCATCAAGAATGGACCACCCTTGTCCATCAAGGAGAAACTCCGGATTGCCGTGGGTTTGGCCGAGGCCCTTGACCATGCCCATGCCAAGGCCATCGTCCACCGGGACGTCAAGCCAGGGAACGTCATGGTGAGTGAAGATGGCCGTCCCAAGCTCATGGATTTCGGGATCGCGAAGCGGGAAGACGCCAGCCTCACGCAGACCGGCACCTTCCTCGGCACGCCCAGCTATGCCAGCCCCGAACAGATCAAGGAAGGCACCGTCGACAACCGTTCTGACATTTTCAGTTTCGGTGTTCTGGTCTTCGAGCTCATGAGCGGCCAGTCACCCTTCCCCGGTTCGTCCATCAACACCATCCTCTACCGCATCGTGAATGAGCCTCCCATCGAAGTGCAGCCACCGGTCATGGGAGTCCTGCCCGAAGGATGGCGCAGGGTATTTGACAGGGTGCTTGCCAAGCGACCCGCCGACCGGCACCCATCCTGCACGGCCTTTGTGCGGGATCTGCTCGATGCGGTGGTGGAACTTGGAAAGGAAGACCGCCGGGAAGTTCTGGGCCTCATGCGGATGAGTGGCGAGGCCCCGATTCCGGAGATCGTCTCCACGTCTTTCGACGAAACGATGGTCGTGGCCCGTCCTGAGTCCAGGAAGGCGCAGTGGCCCTGGATGACGGCCCTGGTGCTGGTTGCCGCCCTGGTCGGCGGCTGGTTCATCTATCAAGCTCCCAGGAGGACGAGGCTTAAGATCGATTCCATCCCCGCCAAGGCGAAGGTCTTTCTCAACGACCTGGAAGTGGGCTCCACGCCCCAGAACCAGCCCCTGATGCAAGGCGACAAGCTTCGCCTCGAGGCAAAGGGATTCGAACCCCTTCTCTACGAACTCAAGCCAGGTGAAGCACCCCCATCCGTGTTCGAGTTGAAGCCCATCATCAGCAATCAATTGGTGGATTCGACCCCCAAGGGCGCCACGGTGGTGTTGGATGAGAAGACCCTGGAGGGCGAGACACCGCTCCTGATCCAATGGAACCAGGGGCTCCCTCATCGCCTGACGCTCACCAAGGACAAGCTTGGCCATGCCCTGGACTTCGGACCTGGTGAGGTTCCGGGGGGTCGTGTCTTTGAGCTCAAAGAAGCCACCACGGCTGAGACACGGCAGGAACCTGCCCTGAATCCAAACGATCCGGGTTCCCTCAAGCTGGCCGGTGGTTTCAGCGTACGGGTGAAATCGGCTGGCAAGGACCTGGGGGAGCTCAGTCCCGGCGGGAAGTTGGCCCTGGCCCCTGGTACCTACCAACTGGAGCTGCTCAGCACTCGCTACTTCTACAGGGATGCTCGAGCCGTCACCGTATCCCCCGGCCAGACGGCGACTCTTACCGTAACGGGTCTTGCCTTCCTCACCATCAATACGTTTCCGGGGTCAGGGAAGGTCTTCGTGGATGGCCAGGACACGGGCACCGAAAGCGACGGCAGCAGCCCGGTCCAGGTCGCTCTGGGCCGCCACACGATCACGGTCCGTGGGCCCAAGGGGACCAAGACTGAAACCCTGGATGTGACCGGGGACAAGCTGTTGAGCTTCCCGCTTTGAGACCCACCCCCTCGGGTGGCAGCAAGCGCGCAGCTGCCGATTTCGAATCCTTCAAGCGCTCCCCAATCAAAAAGCCGCCTTGCGGCGGCCATGTGGTTGGGGAGGAAGGATTCGAACCCTCGGTACGCAGGATCAAAACCTGCTGCCTTACCACTTGGCTACTCCCCAGGCGGAAAGGCAAGCATAGCGCGGGTTCGCGTCCCACCCAAGCCCCGAGATTCGGCCTCAGGGGTTGGGCTTAGGGGTGAAGCCGAACTCCTCGACGCTCAACAGGTCGGGGCGCACTTGGGCAGCTTCGCCGCGCTCGATGCGGCTCAGGGCGCGATGGCCAGTGGCGGTTTCGTAAGCCAACAGGACCTTCTCCTCGATGACTTCGCGCAGCGTATTGTTCAGGGGGTAGGCGATGTCCTTGAAGCTGCCATCCCGCTTGCGGCGACTGGGCATGGCCACGAAGTAGCCATCCTCACCCTCCACCACGCGCAGATCCCCCACCAGGAAGCAGTCTTCGATGACGAGGGCGGCAAAGGCCTTCAACTTGTCATCGCCGTCCACCTTGGTGATCCGAATGTCGGTGATCGTGAGCATGTCAATCCTTGGGCTACAGACCTCGGCCTTCAGGAGCGAGGCCGACCTTCAGCTTATCCGATCTCGATCCAGCCCCACTGGCGATCGGTGGTTTCACCTCGTCGGTAGGAGTAGAGCAGATCGGGTCGGCAGACGGTGCAGAAGCGCACACTGCCATTCTTGGAAGGGTCCAGTCCCAGGTCCAGGCCCTGCGCGTGGAGGAAACCATGCAGATCCAGGTGGGCCTTTCCAGCAGAACCCTCAGTGCGCAGGGTGTCCTGCCAGGCAGGATCCAACCGGGCCGCGGAGATGACCTCGTCCCCCACCTCGAAGTGGCAGGCGAGGATGGCGGGGCCCAAGGCCCACACCAGGTTCCAGGGATCTCCACCCAGGGATTGATAGAGGGCGACGCCACGCCGCAGGATGCCACCCCCGGGTGCGGGATCGCCATGTCCAGTGGCTCCACGCCAACCTGCGTGCAGGGCCGCGACCCAGGGCTTTCCTCCCGCCACCTTTCCCGCCAACAGCACGGGAACACAGTCCGCCACCCTCACACCGATGCGGGTCCCCGGGGAGGTGGTCCAGATGCCATCGCCTTCAACCACTGCATCGGAAGCCTCCACCACGCCACAGCGATGGACCTGATTCAGGCGTCGATCGGGAAGCGATGCGGCCAGGTCCAAGCGGGTGGAGAAGCCCCAGCTGAGCGGAAAGGGGACCGTAACAGCGGGAATCAGCACCAGAAAGTCAGCCCTTGGATCCCGGGTGAGCTTCCAGCCACTGCTTGATGCGGTTGGCATCCCCCAGGCGGGTGTATTTGCCCCAGGAATCCAGCAGGATGACCAGCACGGGCCGATTCGCCAGCATGGCCTGCATGACGAGGCAGCGCCCGGCCTCCTCGATGTAGCCGGTCTTGGAGAGGCCGATATTCCAGCGAGGGTTTCGGACCAGGGCGTTGGTGTTTGGGAACTGGATGCTGCGTCGTCCTGCCTGGATGGTGGTCGCGGGGCGCGTGCTGAAATCACGGATTTCTGGGTAGCGATAGGCGGCCTGGAGGAGGTGCGCCAGATCCCAGGCTGTGGCCACATTGCCACTGGAAAGCCCCGAGGGGTCCTCGAAGTGGGCACCGCTGAGGCCAAGTTCCTTCGCCTTCTCGTTCATGGCCCGAACAAAGCTCGTCAGCCCGCCTGGATAGGTGCGACCGAGGGCATGGGCGGCGCGATTCTCCGAGGCCAGCAGCGCCAGGAGCAGGGCTTGCTCCCTTGGCAGGCGGGTGCCGACCGGGAGGCGTGAGCGACTGTGGCGCAGCGAATCCTTGTCATCACTCGTGATGGTCAACAGCTCACTGGGGTCGAGATGAGCATCAAGCAAAACCATGGCGGTCATGAGTTTGGTCAGGGAGGCGATGGGCACCACCGCGGCAGCCTGTTTTTCGAGCAAGGCCTGGCCTGTGCTCTGGTCCAGCACCAGGGCGGAGGCGGATTTCAGGAACAGTCGGCCAGGTACCGTGGGCGTACCCGCGTGCAGAGTCATGGCTCCCAGGGCCAGCGCGCCGAGGGTCAGCGCGCCGAGCAACCGCCGTATCCCTTTGCCTGACCCCATGCCTGCTCCAGAAGATTCCGACTGTTATCACTTCTTCCTAGTCTATCGGATCTAGAGGCCGATGACTCAAGTCATCAGGGCCAGAGCAGCGCAAGAAGGCTCAGGTCCGTGACAGCCCAGGCACCCAGCCCCCAGTACATGCCGGTTTCATGCTGATGGTCAGTCCAATTCCGCCAGTTCTTCAACCATGGAAGCAGGACCGCCAGCCAGGCAAGCATCGATGGAAGGAGGAACACCGGGGTTCGGCCCATGGCGCGGATTGCGGCCAGGAAGAACCCGTGGGCGACCAGGACCGCCAGGAGGGCGAGGATCAGACTGCGACCCACACCCACTTGGATCACCAGGGTTCGGTCGCCCCGTCGACTGTCCTCGGCCACCTGGTAGATCTGGGTCATGGGATAGAGGGTGGCGAACAGGAAAGCGAAGCCGATGCAGGCCAAGAGAATGGTCTGGCTAAAGGGCCGCCCGGTCAGGGCCCAGCCCGCCATGGGGGTCAGCATCCCAAAACCGACACAGTTGATGAGGAGATCCCAGCCGGCCCTGGCCTTGAGTCGCGGGGGGGGGACCGAATACAGAAGGCTCATCACCACGCAGGAGAGGTTGATGAGGGCGAAGGGCAGGGGCAGCAGGAAGCCCAGGAGGGCCGCCGCGCCGAGCAGGACGGACGAGAAGGCGACCAGGTGTTCTGGAGGTTTCGGGGGCGCCTTGAGATAGCCGATGTCGCCCTCGTCCTGGTCGAAGGCGCTGTTGATGGCAAGCGTCCCGCCATTCATGAGCGCCACGTAAACGAGCCATCCAAGGAACGCAGGCCGGGCGCGAAGGCCCATGCCTGTAGCCAGGAGGGTGCCCAGGAGGAAGTGGGCGGACATGATCGGCCACTCCAGGGGACGGAGGTGCAGCAGGTAGGGCATGGCCCCGGCACCGACCACGCCCTCGAAAAAACGGCGGACAGGAAACGGGCCGCCTGTCATGCGATGCCGTCACGACGAAGCTTCTGGATATCCCGGGCAGGCAATCGACGCGGTTCCACCAGGGTTTCCATGGCCGAGAAGAGATGCGGGGCGTTGAAATCCGTATCAACGCACATGCCATGGGCCAGGGAGAGTGGAATGACATAACAGGGGAGCTCCGGCATCTTGGTGAGCCCCTTGAGCAGACGGTCCGTGCAACTCACGGCCACGACGAGGTCCGGGCGGTACTCCCGGGCCTCGCGGTAGGCCTTGTGGCTGCGGTTGGTGATGCGCCCCTCCCAGCGATTGAGCAGGGCGGCATTCATGTAGTCGCCCACGGGACAGAGACCGCAGTCGTAGCAGGCCTGGAGGTCGTCAAGGATGCCCGCCTTGCAACGGGACATCTGAATGCAGTGGGGCAACAGGATGAGGGCACGCTTGGCTCGCTGGGCCAGGAAGGCCTCGCGAACGCGCAGGTTGTTGTAGCCGCAGAAGGCCAGAATCCAGGCCTCCTCCTGGCCCAGCCAGCGTGCCAGAGGCAGGAGGGCATTGGCCCAGAGGGTGTCCTGACGCATGATGGCAGTCCGGTTGCGCAGGAAGGCCTGGCCGCGAAGGAAGCTGGGCCAGGCTGCGGCCAGCGCCCCCACACCCGCAAGGATCCACCAGCCCCGGGCTGCCCCGTGCAAGGTCGCAGCGGAAAAGGATATGACTGCCAGAGCGAGCGGAATTCCCCTGCGCACCAAGAGGAAGAGCACGCCCCGCTCGTCCGGCAATGGGCCGGGGCCGGCAAGGGTGCGGGGTTCCTTCACTTGGCGGCTCCTGCAAGTCCCACCATCTTCTTCAGATCATCATCCTTCCAGCGGAGACCGCCACCGAAGAAAATGGTACGAAGGTCTTTGTTGCCGATGTCCTGGACGCCAGCCTGGATGTAGGCGCCCTTCCAGAACTGGTAGCTGCTGGTGAAGCGGTACCGGGGATTCGGTTTGTCGTCGCGCTTGGTAAAATCGTAAGCGAGGAAGCCAATCCGGAGGCGATCCTCGTCCAGGGTGCGTAGCTCCACCCCACCCCCGCCCTTGTTCTCCACGATGCCGGCCGAGAAGACCACGGGGCCCATCCGCTTGGCGAACTGCGCGGAGGCCGTGAAGGCTTGATCGGTGGTGACGAATTTGGTCCTCTCGATCACCGACACGGGCTGTCCCGTCACGGGGTCGAGCTTGGTGACAGTATGCGAGCTTTCGCTTAGCTTGCCGTCTGGCGTGGAGGCGAAGCCCAGCGAATACCAGTAGTCCGGTCGCGGCACAATTTCAAGGCCGAGTCCCACCCTGCTGTCCTTGCGCTTTTCCCATTGGGCCGCGTTCATGTCGAGGCGGAAGTCCATCTTATTGAAGCCGCCCAGCAGGCCGTTCACGTTGTCCACGGCTTCGTTGATCTTCTTGACCGTGGTCTCATCGTTCAGCAATTTCCCGATGGTGCCCTCGCCCTTGTTGACCCGGTCTGTGAGGACCTTCAGATTGTCCGCCGTGCCCTGGAAACTCTGGGCCAGCCTGCGCACATCGCCCACGACCGCCTTCAGTTCCGGCCGATTCTCCTCAAGGATGGCATTGAGGTTCTTGCCCACGGTTTCGAACTGCTGGGCCAGTTTGGGCAACTTGTCCCGCAGGTCGGTGGACAGGGCTTCTACGTTGGCCATGGTGTGGTTGATGGCCCCGTGATTCTCCTGGGCCATGGAACGGAATTCGGCTGTCAGCACCCGGATGTTGTCCACGATTTCGTCGAGCTTCTGGCGGCCCTGTTCACCACCAATGGATTCGTTCAGGGCCTGGGTGATGCCCTTCACGTTCTTGCCCACGTCAGACAGGGTTTCCATGAGGTTGTCGAGGCTCACACCGGCCTTGCTGGGCAGGGGAATGCCCTCGGGGAAGGGCCCCTTGGCGCTATGGCCGGGATCCAGGTCCACGAACTTCTCGCCCAGAATGCCAATGGAACCCAGAGAGACAGCGGCATCCGCGTAGATCGGCACGTCGTTCGAGATGCCCAGCAGCACGCGGGCCTTGCCATTCTCGAGGGTGATGGTGCGGACGGAGCCCACCGGCACGCCAGCAATGCGCACGGCGCTCTGCATGTTCAGGCCGGCCACTTGGTCAAAGAATGTGAATCGCTCGGACTGGTTGCGCTTGCCGCCTAACTCCAGCTTTTCCGTACGAAAAATCAGCACGGCCAACAGCACGATGGCACCGGTGAAGAAGAGCCCGACTTTGGTTTCAAGCCTCATGGGTGGGCCTCCTGAGTTTTACGTTTGGGCGGCGGCGGATCCTGGAGGAAGGGGCCATCGGCATCCCCACGCAGGAACTGCTGGATGACGGGATGCGGGTTGACCTTGAAGTCAGCCGGAGCTTCGCAGGCGATGCACTCCCCCCGGAAAATCAGGGCGATGCGGTCGGCGATCTCGAAGGCCGATTTCAGATCGTGAGTAATGGTGATGCTGGTGATGCCCAGTTCGTGCTTGAGATCGAGGATGATGCGACCAATGACGTCGGTCATCACCGGGTCAAGCCCCGTGGTGGGTTCGTCGAACAGCAGGACCTTGGGTTTCAGGGCGATGGCGCGGGCGAAGCCCACGCGACGCTTCATGCCTCCGGAGAGCTCGGCCGGCTTGAGTTGATCGGTGCCCTTCAATCCCACCATGGAAAGGCATTCCTCCACCCGGGTCCGAATGTCGGCCTCCGCCATTTTGTGGTGTCGTCTTAGCCCGAAGGCCACGTTCTCGAAGACGGTCATGGAATCGAAAAGGGCCGCCATCTGAAAGCACATGCCAATGCTCTGGCGAACCTCGAAGAGTTCCTTCCGGGTTAGCTGGGCAATGATCTTGCCCTCAACGGCCACATGCCCGGAGTCTGGTGTCAGCAGGCCCATGATGTTGCGCAGGAGGACGGTCTTGCCGGTCCCGGACCCCCCCAACACCACCAGGCTTTCGCCCTCCTGTACCTGGAGGTTCACGTTGGACAGCACGACCTTCGGCCCGAAGGCCTTGGAGAGGTTGACGACGTCAATCACGGCCATGTCGTCACACCAGCAACAGTTTGGTCAGGAAGAAGTCGGCGATGAGAATCCAGAGGCTGCTGGTGACCACACTGCTGGTGGGGGCATGACCCACGCCTTCGGCCCCGCCTTGGGTGCGATAGCCTTTCCAGCATCCAACCAGGGCGATGATCATCCCAAACACGAAGGCCTTGTAGATCGCAATGCGAAGATCCCGGAAAGCCAGGAGCTTGTAGAATTCGTTGCCGTAGACGTAGGAGCTCTGGCCTTCCACGCCGACGAGGATCAGGTAGCCGCCCCAGTATCCGATGTACACGGAAACCACCGTCAGGAGGGGCACCATCAGCATGGAGGCGAGGAGGCGCGGTACGAAGAGGTAGTGGATTGGATCGGTCGCCAGGCATTCGAGGGCATCGATCTGTTCCGTGACCTGCATGGTGCCCAGCTCCGCGGCCATGGCGGACCCGATGCGACCGGAGAGCATGAGGCCGGTGATCACCGGGGCGAGTTCCCGCATGATGGCCAAGCCCTCGACCTGGGAGGCCAGCCCTTCCGCCTGGAACTGCTTGAAGCCGTAGGCCAGTTGCACTGCGAACACCATGCTCACGGCCAGGCTGGTGAGGGCCACCACGGGGATCGAGTTCACCCCCACGGACTGGAGCTGATTCAGCAGGTTCTTTCCGTCAAAGGGACGCTTGAAGATGGCGGCGAAGGTTCGACCCGCAAGGACCGCGAAATCACCGAACGTATCCGTGGCTCCCAGTACGGCTGTGCCGACCTTGTCGAATAGAGTCAGGACCATGGGGCTCCGAACGTAAAGAACTAGCTTAACCCAGTCCCCTTCTTCTGCCGGGATCGCAGCCTGGAGGCACCACCATCATGCGACATCTGGGGGACCCGGCTGAGGGCAAGGGAATCGGCGGCGACATCCTTGGTGATGGTGCTGCCGGCACCGATGATGGCGCCGTCACCGATGACCAGAGGGGCCACCAGCTGGGTGTCGGACCCAACGAAGACGTTCCCTCCGATGATGGTGCGGTGCTTGTTCACCCCATCGTAGTTGCAGGTGATGACACCCGCGCCGATGTTGGTTCCTGTGCCTATCTCAGTGTCACCGAGATAGGCCAGGTGATTGGCCTTGACCCCCCGCTGGAGTTTCGCCTTCTTGGTCTCCACAAAATTACCGATGTGGACCCCCTCGGCCAGTTCAGTGCCCTCCCGCAGCCTTGCGAAGGGGCCGATCTTAGAGCCCTCGCCGATGTGGGCCAGCCCGATCACGCAGTAGGGGCGGACCTCGATGCCCGGGCCCAGAACCGAATCCACGATCACAGTACCCTGGCCGATGCGGGTCCCCTCGCCCACGGTGACCGAGCCCTCGAGTCTGACGCCAGGTTCCAGCACCACATCCTGTTGGAGATGCACCCGCGGACCCACCAGGGTGCTGCCGGGATGAAGGAAAGTCACCCCTTCACCCATCCAGTGGCGCTCGATCCGCCGTTGGGCAGCGGCCTGCAGGGCCGCTTGATCGTGCCGGGAGTTCATGCCCGCCAGTTCCTCGGGATCGCAGACCTCCACGGTTACGGAAATCTCGCGGGCCACGGCGACCACAGCGTCCGTCAGGTAGAACTCCTTCTGGGCGTTATCGTTCGTCAAGGCCAGCAGCGCCTTGCGCAGGGCGGGCCAGGGGAGGCTGTAGGCACCACCATTCACCCGCTGCAGGGCAAGTTGGGTCGGGGTGGCGTCTTTCGCTTCGACCAGGCCTGCGAGACGGCCGTCAGAGTGCTGGAGGACGCGGCCGTAGGAACCGGGAGTAGGCAAGTCCATGGCCAGCAGCAAGGCTTCGGCGGCGCAGAGATGGAGGACCGTGCTGGCGGTCGTGAGGGGGACATCACCGCAAAGAACGGCTACCTGGCTGGTGCCTAGGCGGTCCAGTTCGGGAATGCAGGCCTGGAGCGCATGCCCTGTCCCAAGCGGTTCCCCTTGATCCACGGTCGTGACAGGGCAGGGCAGGAGCCCGGCCTGTTCCCAGGATTTCAGGGCAGCCAGGACCTGTTCCTTTCCGTGGTGTACCACCACCACGGCACCCCGCAGATCCTTGGGGAGGGCCCGCAGGACCCACAGCAACGAGGGATCCCCGAGAATGGGGTGGAGCACCTTCGGAAGCCGGGATTTCATGCGGGTTCCGAGGCCCGCTGCCAGGATCACAGCCACCGTGGACATGCCACCTCCTGCATCCAGCCTACATCAGCCCGGGGTCTGTTCCGTCCGGGTGGCGGAGCAGAGCCAGGAGCGTTTCGAAGAAGGGCCCGGCGCGGAAGGGTTTTTCCAAAAAACCAAGGCGCCGGAGACCAAGGGCCCCTGGGTTGATGGGGAGGGGCTGACCCATGCCCATCACCAGGGTCGGGATCGGTTCTTTCTGAAAGGCCCGAAGGGACCGCTGAAACCGTTCGAGTCTGGAGGTCCTTTCCAGCACCAGCACGTCCGGTTGGGGCTTCCCGTGACTGTCGCGGAGCAAACCACGGAGGTCCTCGAAGGCCATGGCTTGGCCACCGCCGGATTGAACCAGCATCGTCAGGGCCTCGCGGACCAGGGGATCCTGGTCCACCACCCAGATGCACCGACCTTCAAGCGGGAGCTCGGGTGGGACCAGGGCCTTCGGAGCGTAAGTGGGGAGGTAGATCCGCGGTCGCAGTCCACCAAGGGCATCCTGGTCCAATTCCAACAGACCCCCGGCTTCGAGGACGGACTGTCGCAACCAGCCCAGACCAAACACAGTCTTGATCTGGCGGGTTTTGCCGGCCTCTTCCCTCACGTGGAGCAGGCCGAAGACCCGGCTGCCCAGATGGACCGATTCGAGCACCAGAGACAAGCGCCCCGCCGGAGAGCGTTCCAGCGCATGGAGGGTCAGGTGGGTGGCGATCCGTTTGAGCGCCTCGCCCTCGACGGTCAGCAGCAGGTCGACCGCATCCAGGCGAATGGATCCTCCGACGGGAAGGACCGTCTGGATCCAGGGCAGAACAGACGCGAGGGCCACCCTCCCATCCATGGGTGGTTTGGACCTGCCTGGAGCAGGCGAAGGATCCAATCGCTCTGTGGCTGCCACGACCTGATCCAAGGCCGACCTGAGCGGCCCGTCCTCAACCGCCCCATGCAGCCTCTCCATCCCGGAGTTCAGGGCGATGAGGGCATTGGCCCTCAAGCGGCGTCCGTCTTCAGCGCCACCGATCTCGATGGAGCCGCCACCGATCAGCCCAAGCGATCCAGCCGCGGCATCCTTGATCCAGACGACGGCCATGCCCCGATCAAACGTGGACGCCTCCAGGTCCACCTGACGAAAGGTGCCATCGTCACTGACCTGAGTGGCCTGCGCCGAGGCATACCCGTACTGCAGCAGCTGGCTCCGAAGGCCTTCCCATACGGCGGTATCGCCTCCCTGGAAGATGGCATCCAGGGAGTAACCTCTGAGACGGTGTCTGGGCAGTCCGGCCAACTGACTCAAGGGACCATTGGATTCCAGGATCCGTCCTTGGGCATCGACCAGCCAGATGGGCTGTCGGGCTTCCAAACCGAGAGAGAGTTGGGGTGATTCGTCTGTTTTCGATTGCTCCAGCAGGGCCAAAGCCACCTTCAAGCCCTGCCCCCGTCCTTCCACCCAGGCCCCCTGGTTCCGCAGCCAACGGAGCTGTTGCAGGGCGACCAGCCCGAGCAGCATTCCTGCCAGAAGCGCCGCTGGCCAGGATAAACGAGGGACGCCCGGAGGAAGGAGGCCTTGAGCCAGTGCCCCGACCCCCAGAGCCATGGCCCCCACGAGGGGCATGCGTACCTCAAGCTGACGGCCCTTGGCCCACCGGTAGGCGAGGTCCGAGAACAGCAGCCAGAGCACGGCCTCCAGGGCCGCGCCACCCCAAAAACGGGCGACCTCGTGCCATGGCAGATGAAGGCGGAGGAGCAGCAGGACGAGGAACCCGGTGGCTCCCCCCACCCCTAAGGCCAGTCGTCGGATCCCTTGCACGCCTTCGCGCTGAGCCTGAAGGAAGAGGGTGAATCCGAAGAGGGCCCCGCCAAACTGGGAGGTGGGCATCGGGGATCCCGCAAGGTGTCCCCATGGCAAGGCGAGCATCGTCAGGATCCCGCCGAGGAAATAGCCGTAACTGAGGCCGATGCGGCCCTTCCGCCGGAAGATCCAGAACCCCAACCACGGTGGAAGGGGGAGCAGCAGGGCGGCGATCAGGTCGGCCATGGCCATGTGCGAGTGCCTCCAGAGCAGGGGGGATCAGAGAAGCGTCGCAGACCAGATACCACGCAGGGCGTTCATACACCACACCTGCCCTTCCCCAGGGCCGGGGAGGGGGAAACGGCCGATGTCAATGCGAAGGCCCCGGGATTCCGCCCAGCCGGGAAGGTCCAGTCGTTCGGCCAGACTGGCTACGCGCCCCAGCTGAGGCGGGAGGGTCAGGACATTCCCCTGCTCGATTCCCACCGAGGCGATGGCCGTTTCTGCAACCGTTCCATCCGCCCACAGAAGCAGGGCATCATCGGCCCCGACCTGCCGGACCGATGACAGGACCGCCTGGCTCCATGGGCCCGAAAGCCCTTTGTGCATGAGGGTGGTCTCCATCTGTCGATCCCGGAGGGGATGGGGCATTGGGATCAGCCGGTAGGGCTGGGGAGCCGTGGGCAGGGCTTCCAATCTGGCGGAAACCAGGGCGTCATCCGGATGAAGGACCATGCGCAAAGCGGCATCCATCCCGGGGGCTGCCAAGTTCAGCCAGGTGGTCATTTCCACCTCAATACCGGGCAGCCAGTCGACGGTTCGGCCCATGGCCGAAGCCCCGGCCTGGAGGCGTTCCAGATGGGATGGAAGGTGTCGGGGGACCCCCAGAAGGACCGCAAGGGCGGTGCGGGGCAGGTGGTCCCCAGATGGCATCCCGGTATGGATGGCCTGGGCCACCCCCGGGCCAAACCATCGATCTGCGCTCATACCTTCGGCTGGGGGGGAAGCAGATCCTGGCTGATCCTGCCGGCCAACCGCACCGCCAGCGCGGAGGCTTCCAGGAAGTTTTCAGCTTCCGCGATCCACCTCCCAGCCTTGTCGAAGGCGGTCCCATGGTCAGGACTGGTGCGAATGAACGGGAGCCCCAGCGTGAGATTCACTGCCCGAGCCGGTTCGAGGAGCTTGACCGGGATCAGCCCCTGGTCATGGTAGAGCGCCACCACGAGGTCGAACTCACCTCGTGCGGCTCGCTGAAACACGCTGTCAGCCGGCAATGGGCCAAAAAACAGGGGCGCTGGCTGTGGTTTGGAGGGGACCCCAGTGGAGAGGACCTCAATGCCATGGTGACCCGCGGCCTCGGCCTGTGGCCCGCCCGCAGGTGGAAAGAACGGCCAATGGGTGAGGGGTGGATTGGGCTGAAAAGCAGCCTCGGCCTGCTGGATGGCTTGCTCAAGCAACTTTTCTTCCTGGCCAAAGGCCCCCTGTTCCCCGGCATGGGGGTTCAGGGCGCAGAGCGCCACACGCAAATCAGTCTTTCCGGTGAGTTGGATGAACCGGTCGGCCGCAAAAGTCAGCGTCTCGGCGACGGCAGCTGTGGATAGGGACTCTACGACCGAACGCAGGCTTTGGTGGACGCTATGGAGGACCACGTTGAGTCGAGGACTGACAAACGCCATGCGGGTGATGGCCGAGCCAGACAGGTCGCGGAGAAATTCCGTATGCCCGGGAATGTCGTACCCAGCTAGGTGGGCAGCGGCTTTGGCCAAGGGAAGGGTCACCAGCGCATCAGCGGCTCCACTCATGGTCATCAAGGCCGCAAGCCGAACGGCTTCAACTGCGGCCTGACCTGAAGCGGCGGAACCCTCACCAAGGGTCAGCTGGCCAGTACCAATCTCCGGCGTGGGATCCAGCCAGAGGGCCTCACCCAGCACCTGGGGATGCTCTCCGGGTGAGAGCACCTGCAGGGTATAGGCCTTGCCGGGGCAGGGTGGGAGTGCTGCCAAGTCAGGTTCCAGCCATCGCCAAGCCACCGGAGCGCCTGGCAGCCCCTCAAGAAGATCCGCTCCAGCCCTGCATCCGACAACCGTCACATCAGTCCGGGCCTGGATGGCCACCAGGCTCCGAAGCAGGAGTTCTGGGCCGATGCCGCAGGGGTCCCCCAAGGTAATGACGATCCGAGGACGGCGGCTCATGGAGACCCCTGCATGGTGGTGGCAGGGTTCAGTCGAAGACCGGAATCTCGACCTCGGCCGCCTGGGGTTCTTCCTTCTTGGTGGTACGGCTGCGGCGGATCCTGGGCTCTTCTTCCTGCTTGTAGATGTATTTGATGTTGTGCTTGGGCACCAGGACGTTGGGTTCCTTCAACCGATTGATCTTCAGGCAGTGCTTGTCGTACCACTCGATGACCCCGCGCACCTTCTCATCGTCCTGGAGCACGATCACCATGGGCGTCTTGGATTGCATCTGCTTGAGGTAGTAGAAGCTTTCGGCATTCGTCTGTTCGGGCGGGGCAATCTTGCGCCGGGGGCTGCCCAGCCCTTGCGGGACTGTGGCCGCGGCGGGATTGACCGCCGGGTTGGGCTCACCACTGGCGGTCATGGCCGGGGGTACCGGAGTCATGGCCTCGCCACCACCGCCTTTTGCGGGGATGCCCAGCTTGTCCTTCAGGTCACTGAGGTTTGGTCGAATGAGCTTCCGGTTCATGGAGGTTCCTGGCCCAGTGGGCAGTGCGGAGATGTCAAAGTCATCGACCAGTGGCCGAGTCCCATTCAAACCCGTGCAGTCAGGCCCAATGGGCGGGGCGGACTGCGCGCGCTGAAAGGGGATGAACCACTGTGGCAGGTGCCAAGTGGACCATGCAAGGGTGTATGCCTCGTTTGGATGCTTGAAAGCTGCGATAAGTTTACGCCTGATCGGAGGGCGATGCCATTGGCACTTCTTCTCTGTGGGGTGATAGGAAAATGCGGATGTGGGTACCTACCCCCAAGGTGCTTTCGACCTCGATGCGCCACCCCATGGCCACAATGAACTTGTAGACGAGGCTCATACCCAGTCCTGACCCTTCTTCAAAGCTCCCGGCGAAAGGCACGAAGAGGCGCTCCAATTGCTCCCCGGTCATCCCGCAGCCGTTGTCTGAAACCGTCAGGCAGACCGCCGTGTCTGAGACGAGGCAGGACATACGCAGCCGGGGTTCCGGCGAGTCCTTCAAGGCCTTTCGAGCATTGCTGAGCAGGTTCATGAGGGCTCGGTGGAGGCCTGCGGAATCCGCGCACAAGCTCACCGCCGGGACGGGATCGATGGTCAGCGGAAGTCCCTCAGTTCGAGGGTCCATCTCCCAACTGGAGCGGACCTCTTCGATAACCCTTGGCAGGGACAAGATCGAGTCGGCAGGCGGCTCTGGGCGGGCAAAATCCAGGAAATCAGACACGATGTAGCCCACGCGCTGAGTTTCCCGGTCCAGGATGCCCAGGATGCGGGTCCGCACCTCCTCGGGGGCTCCTTCTTTTTGGAGCAGTTGCACGCAACCACTTATGGAAGCGAGCGGATTCCTGATTTCGTGGGCGAGACCGGCGGCGAGTTGTCCGATGGCCGCAAGCCGTTCACTGATTCGAGTCCGTTCCTCCAGCGCCTTGAGGTCCGTGAGGTCCTGGAACAGCATGAGCTGACCGGATTCGCGGCCGGAGGCGCCGCGGAGGGAGGCCAGGTGACCTCCCAGGACGCGACGGCCACGCCCGGGAACAGGAAGAACGACCTCGAAGCGATGTTCCCGGCCCTTGCGCCAGGAGATGGGATCTTCGAGTTGGAACAGATCCTGAAGCGCGACGCCCTCGGCGATGGGCCCACCCAGGATGGACATGGCAGCGGGGTTCGCCGAGGTGACTCGGCCCTTCAAATCCAGGGTGATCAGCCCGGAATTCATGGATTCGACCACGCGCTGATGGAGGGCGGACAGCTCATCGACGGCCGCTTCGCTGACGCTGAGGTCCGTACGGAGACGGTCGAGATTCCTGCGAATGAGCACCACCAGGAGGGTGGCGGCGAAGATCTGCAGGGCGGCGCTTCCGAGAAGGAACGAAAGCCGACTTGGATCTGGCTCCAGGACCTCGGTCGAAAGACCAAAGGGAGGGAGCAGGCCGAAGGTAAACCCGAGCACCAGGAGGATATGGGTGAGCGAGGAGACCACCCCCACCCAAACGATTTCCGTGGTCCCGAGGTAGAAGGCCGAGGCTAGCACTGGGAAGATATACAGGGTGGCAAAGCGCTCCTGCACCACCCCCTGGAAGGCGATGACCAGCGTGACCAGGGCCAGATCGAGAGCCAAATTCCAGCGTATCCAGGCGGCACGGGGTGTCGGGAAGAGCTGATCCATCGCCACGAGACCGCGTCCGGATTCCCAGAGCGCCTCAGCAAACATCAGCAGCAGCGTGGCCAAGTAGCCCAGTTCCCCGGGACCTGAAGCTCTTCCCTCCGCGGGAAGGGCGGCGTGTACCACCAGCAGACCAAAGCTGGCGAAGAGGCGGAAGGAAAGGGGCAGGAAGGGGGCGCTGGCGTCTGACACACCCAACCTGCCCCAGGTGCGCTGGAGCATGTCAACCATGGTGCCCGAATCTGCCATCCTTAGGCCATGGCCGACTCCGCCTCCTCATCGACCCCCTCGCTCCGTGCTGCTGGCATGCGGCAGACGCCTCAACGGGAAGGCATCCTCCAGGTCCTGCGGGACTCTGATAGACCGTTGACGGTGGAAGAAATTTGGGAGCAGATTCCGGAGCGGAGATCAGGCCTTCCCACGGTCTACCGCAACCTGGAACGCTTCGTGCGCGAAGGCTGGGCCGAAAGCATTCTTGGTGTCGACCAGGTGATGCGATTTGTCCGCTGCGAGTCCCGCCAGCATCACCACCATCTCCAGTGCGAGCGTTGTGGTCGGACTGCAGAGGTGGATGCCTGTGGGCTCGAAGCGTCCCTCAAGCACCTCGAGACCCTCTCCGGGTTCCGGATCACGCGTCATCAGTTGCTGCTGTTCGGCCTCTGCGGGGCATGCCGTTCCGAAAAAGACCGTTGACCGCACTGCGCGCCATTGCTAGGCTTGATGTCTCACGCGGGTGTAACTCAGTGGTAGAGTGCAACCTTGCCAAGGTTGAAGTCGTGGGTTCAAATCCCATCACCCGCTCCACCACACGGGCCGCGCAAGCGGCCCGCATGATTTGAAAGCCTCAAAGCACCAACGCAAGGCGCCGTAGCCAAGTGGTAAGGCCCGGGACTGCAAATCCCGTATGCATCGGTTCGACTCCGATCGGCGCCTCCAGAAGGGCCCCCGCAAGGGGGCTTTTTCATGCCGAGCGGGAGGGAAGAGGAAATGCCAGCGGCCCTGAAATCAGACGATCGATCGGAGCTGGTTTCGGGAGGCGGTCAGGCCCAGGATGATCCCAAGGGCCAGTGACCAGAGCGCGGCGAGACCCAGCTGAAACTCGGCAGGCAGGCTGAAGGTCAGTGTGTGGGCGGGAATCCAGAACCAGCCAAGGGTGCGGATGGCCGGCATCATCCCGTCGAAGCCCTGACGGCCCAGAATGAGGTTGTCCTCTAGCCGGTGGAAAAGCATCATCTGGGGGCCGAAAAAGACGTTTGTCAGGGTGGATAGGGTGAGCGCCCATCCGAACCCAGAGGCCAGGATGGAAGGCAACAGGTGGTGATCCATCAAGGCGCGAGTAAACCCCTTCATACCTACGAATCCGGCCTTGATGACGAGTCCGAGCAGGGCCCATGCAATCACCTTGAAACCCAGTTGGAGTGGCGTACAGGGGAGGACCGGGCGGCGGTGTTTCAGGCTGGCAGCCACCATTTCGCCCAGGGTGCCCAGCAGACCGAACTGAATCGCGGCAGAAAGAAAGGGATGGGACAGGACCCAGAGTCGGTAACTGGTCATGCCGGAAGGCTATCCAGGGTCGGGGAGGGCGGGGGTCACATGACCGTGCGTTCTGGATGGCCATCGATCCAGCCCCCACCCAGCACCTCTCCGTCTTGGTAGAAGACCACGGCCTGGCCGGGGGCGATGGCCCGCTGCACCTCGGCGAAAGACACCTTGGCTCGACCGTCGGGTAGCGGAATCACCAGGGCCTCTGCTTCGGGGGAGCGACTGCGAATGCGGGCCTCGCAGACGATGGGACCCTGAGGGGCAGCGTGAACCCAGTTGAGGTCCCTGGCCACCAGGTCCCGAGCCATCAGGTCAGCCTCAAGACCGACCCAAACCGTGTTGGTGGCCGCCTCGGTTCTCACGACGTAGAGGGGTTCGGCAAAGGCCACGCCCAATCCGCGTCGCTGACCCACGGTGTGCCGCCAGTATCCCTGATGGCGTCCCAGCACCCGGCCATCCACATGGCGGATGTCCCCCTCGCCCAGCCCTGGATCGCGACCTTCCGCCTCGATGAACGCATCGTACCGGTCCTGGGTGACGAAACAGATCTCCTGGCTTTCAGGCTTCTCAGCCAGGTGGAGTCCCAACTCGGTTCCCAACCTGCGGACTTCCGGTTTCGTGAGGTGGGCCAGAGGGAAGAGGGTCCGGGCCAGGGTTGCCTGGTTGTGATGAAAGAGGAAATAGCTTTGGTCCTTCCCAGGGTCGGAGGCCCGTCGAAGGTGCCAGTGTCCAGTTGCGTAGGTGATGGTCGCGTAGTGACCCGTGGCCACAAAAGGAGCCTCCAGGGCCACAGCCCGATCCATGAGTGCAGAGAACTTAAGGTGTTGGTTGCATCGAATGCAAGGACTGGGGGTTTCACCCTCCAAGTAACCCTGGATAAACCCTTCAATGACCGTTTCGCGAAATTGGTTCTCGAAGTCCATGACGTAATGGGGGAATCCCAGCTGATGGGCAACCCTACGGGCATCATGAAAATCATCAAGGGTGCAGCATTTCCCGTCGGAACCTTGAATGGTTCTTTTATCAAATAGCTGCATGGAAATGCCAATGACCTGGTAGCCAGCCCGGTGGAGCAGCGCGGCCATTACCGAGCTATCCACCCCTCCTGACATGGCTGCCAGGATTCGATCGCCAGGGCTGAGTGTGGGGTGGTGCTGCAGGGGTTCAAGGGCCTGATCCAGGAGTTCGCTCACCGTCAGGTCCTCAGTCGCCGAAGCCGGAGAAGGGAGACCGCCAGCAACAAAAGAAGTGGGGCGATGGCACCCCAGTAGGCGGGTATCTCGGAGGCACGTGCAGCCCCCCCAAAGAGCGTCTGCAAGCCCAGGAAGACCAGCCCAGCCACCAGTCCCGCGCCAAGGGCCTGCCCACGACCTTGCCTGGGCCCAGGAAAGGCAAAGGAGAGCATGGCGAGCACCAGGCAGGGGCCGGCCAGCCAACCCAACAGTCGGCCCCACAGCATATAGGCCCGTTCGGGGTCGGGTGCCCAGACCTGCCAGCGGACCAGGTCAATGGTCCGGGCCTCTTCAGCACTGGCTGTGGTACGGAGGGCCTGGGCCGGGAAGAGTCGCTCAACAGGAGGTCCTTTGATCAGGCGCAATCCTCCCCACGCAAGGGCATCGGAGTTGGCGTCGCCCAAGCGCCACCGAAGGAGGATCGGAGCTTCACCAGGCGCCTTCAGTGGGAACCCCCACCTCTGGTCAGCCTGGAGGTGCCAGAGGACCCCGGTGGACCCCAGATAAAGCCAGGGTTTGGTGGAAAATTGATCCTGAGAACGGTTGAGAATTCGCCTGTAAAGATGGTTGGCGCGGCTCATAGCTGGAGGTGCTAGGCCCACCTGAAGCAGGAGCGTAAGGAGGGTGACCAGACCCCACGCCCACCGGCTGCTCCACAACCAGCGCAGCAGGCTGACCCCACCGGCCCTGAGGGCGAGCCACTCCCGGCTGAGAGCGGCCTCAGAAAGGGTCAGCAGGGTTCCGAGCAGGAAGGAAATGGGGAGTGCGACCACCAGAAACGGCGGGAGATTCCAGAACCAATATCTAATAAAAACAATGAGTTGAACACCGTTCTTAGAAAGATCTCCAGCAAGATTTGCATACTCTATGAGCAAATTCAGGACGAGCAAACTGCTGAGGGCGGACCCCCAGTTCCTCCACCAGGCCAGGGTCGACCAGTGCCGGAGGATCCCGTGCTGTGTCCCTTTCCCATGCAGCCAGGCCAGCAGGGCACCTCGCCGGTGTGAAAGATGGTCCAGCATGGGTGCCAGGCGAGTCCAAATGGGGCGGGTGACGAGACTCAGCCCACCCTCGATGGGGTTGGATCGATGTGGTTTCAGGCGTTCCCGAAGCAGCAGCCAGCCGCCAGCCAGAAAGGGGAAAGGAACAAGAAAGAGGGGAATGATCGTTTTAAGTTTTCCGACTTCCCACATGTTTTCAAAATACTTAAGAACAACGTAATACAACATGATGACGCCGAGGCTTTTGAGGATGGCACCACCCCGATGGAACCGAGGGTGCCCAAAGCCCATGGCGATCCCGAGCAACAGGAGCGCGGCGGCGGCAAGGGGAAGGGTGGTTCGTCGGCAGAACTCCATGGCAGCCTTGAGCCTCAGATCCCGGAATTCTCGGGTACCGCCTCCTGGCAGCGCAGGCACGCGAAGAATCTTCAGCAGGGTGACTGAGCTTTCGTAGCGGAGGGGGGTTGGTGGCAGCAGTCTGGCGCCGGCGGGAATGACGAACCTGAGAACCTGTTTCTCCTGGCTCAGGTGGATGACGCTCCCCTGGCCAGAAGTCTGGTAGAGGGCCCCCTGCAGGCCGGTGAGGTGAAGCTGTAACTCGGAGGATCCATCTTGCTTGGCCTCGATGGCGTAGGTCATGGTCGAGGCCGTCAGGTGCTGAACCCCCTGGGGGGTGGATTCCATGATGTGGATCTGCCCCTCAGGGGATACCCAGAAGGCGGAGTTCGGGGCTCCTGGCGGAAACCAGGGCGGTGCACCGGGTCGAAGGAACCTGGCTTTCGCTTCTTCTGTCATTCGGACCCGCACGGTCTGCTGGACCCGGGCCGCAGCCGGAACGATCACGTGAGCATTGATGGTGGCGAGCAGCACAAGCCAAAAAGACATGCGCAGCCAAGGAGCTGTCCAGGTCTTACGCCCTGCACCAAGGCCCTGGGCTGCCACGAGTTCGGAACCTTCCATGAGCTGCTGCGTTCCCATCAATCCACCGAGCACGGCTGCCATCGGCAGCACCAGCCCGAGGTTCTCGGGCATGGAAGTCAGCAGCATCGGCAACAGCCATCGCAGGGGCGCCCCCTGAGAAAAGATCTCCTTCGAGATGACGACCATCTCCCAAGACAGCAGCAGGAAGCCATAGAACAGCAGGGCACCCAGGAAAGGGGTAGCCCAGCGCCTGAAGACATATCGGGACAGAACGGAGTGCACCTGATGTTCCTGAATTAAGTTTCGATAATGTATATTATGTAACCTTAAATCGCGCAGACAAAGCTGAACCTTGAATCATAAGACCTTGGCTGCCAAGAGATCGTGGATATGGACCACCCCGCAAGGCACTCCCTCCCGGGTCACCATCAGGAAGGTGATTTTGCGGGTCTCCATGGCCCCTGCAGCCTCCAGAGCCAGAGCCTGTTCATCGATGGTGGAGGGACTCCGGGTCATGACTTGTTTGGCCGAGAGCTCGAGTGGATTGCGGCCGTCCTGTTCCGACCTCTCCAGGGCCCGGCGGATGTCACCATCGGTGATGACCCCCAAGAGCGCAGATCCCTCCATGACGCTCGTCATCCCGAGCCGGCCCTCGGTCATGGCATTCAGGACGGCGGTAAGAGAGGCCCCAGATCCGACAACCGGCCACTTGTCATGCATCAAGAATCCCACCTTCACCAACTTGGCACCCAGACTTCCAGCAGGGTGATTCAGGGCAAACAGGTCCCGGGTAAAGCCCCTTCGGGCCATGAGGGTGCTCGCCAACAGATCACCCCAGACCAGCTGAAGGGTGGTACTGGCCATGGGGGCCAGTTCCAGGGGGCACCCCTCGCCTTGAGGGAGTTGATAGCTGAAGGTCCACTCGGCGGCCTGACCCAGGCTGCTGTCTGGTCGAGAGGTGAGGGCGGCGATGGGGATCCCCATCCGCAGGAGGCTTGGAAGCAGACGCACCACCTCCTCGCTTTCGCCACTGTTGGAAAGCGCAAGGATGGAGTCCTCTGCCGTCACCATGCCGAGGTCGCCGTGAAGGGCTTCGGCCGGGTGGAGGAAGAAACTGGGACAACCCGTTGATGCGAGCGTGGCTGCAATCTTTTGTGCGATGAGGCCCGACTTGCCCATGCCGGTCAGCACCACCCGACCGGTTCTGCCCATCACCATGCGGGTCCAGGCATCCACAGCTTGCGAATCCCAGGTTTCCCTCAATTCTTTAAGAGCTTCCCGGGCCGCGTCCAGCACGGCATTTCCGACCTTGATCGCTCCTGCGGCCTCGTTCTCATCCTTCACTGTTTTGACTCCGATGCGGTGGCGAGCAAGGTGTCCATGCTACCAGCCATTCTCCCCCTCTTTCCCCTGCCCCAGGTCGTGCTGTTCCCGCAGACCTTCCTGCCGGTCCAGATCTTTGAGCCCAGGTATCAGGAGCTGACTGTAGAGGTTCTGAACTCCCACCACCACCTGATCCTCACCCTGATGCGGGAGACACCCGATCCAGGCTCCCTGGGGGAGACCGCACCCGTCTTCGAAACTGGCTGCCTGGCTGAAGTCGTTCGGGCCGAACCACTCACTTCCGGGCGCTGGAACCTGCTGCTCCAGGGGAGGGAGACCGTGCGGATCCGGGAGGAGCTGCCCGGGAAGCCCTTTCGCCAGGCCCGGTTCGAAGTGGTCCCGTTCAACGCCTCGATCCTCTGGCCGGGTCCGCATCGTCGTCGTCTCATGGAATCCCTCCACGCCTACGCCACCTCGGAGGGCATTGAATCCCAGCTCAAGGAACTCCTGGATCTCCCTTTGGAGGACATGGGTCGCCTAAACACCCTGGCCATGGCCTTGGATTTCGAACCCACGGAGCGTCAGTTCCTTCTGGAATCGCCGGACCTCCCTACCCTTGCCGACCGGATGCTTCAGTTGTTGGATTTCGCGGTCGGTGGGCGATCCATCCGGGGCCTCTAACCGGCCCGCGTGCTTCTCTTTGCTACACTAACTTTGGCCCTGTAGCTCAGCGGTCAGAGCTGGCGGCTCATAACCGCCTGGTCGTGGGTTCGAACCCCACCGGGGCCACCAATCCGCAGGACCGCGGATTAGGACCGGCGCCATTGCGACGGCCCGAAGGGCGCCGGCACACGATGTGCCGGCGTCACCATTTGCCAGGATTGGCAAAGAGGACGGGATCGCCGCAGGCGATTGCCGCCCGCATGATGCTCAGCGGTGCGGGTCCCCACTCGGAACGCTGCGCCGCAGCGTCCACTCGTGACCCGCATCCGCATTTGCGGGCGAGGGCACAGGAAGTGCCCTCGTCACCATGAGCGCAACACCCAGATCTGAATGCTTACACGATCCATTTCCGCAGCTCGCCCTCGGCGAAGATCAGGTGTGCCAGCATGGCCTCAGAGGCGGCCTTGGGAGACCGGGCTCGGATGGCCTCGAGGATCTCTGAATGCTGATCGATGATCTTCTGGGCGTTCTGGATGTTGTCGTGATAGAGCTGACGCCGGGCCACCGAGTTGGCCTTGGCGAATTCCTCCGACACCGTCTTGAACAATTTGGTCAGCAGGCTGTTGTGAGTGGACTCAGCCACGGCGTAGTGAAAGGCGGCGTCGTATTCCTCGCCCTTTTCTGGATCCAGAACGTTCAGGCGTTCACGCATCTTGTCAAGCATGGCCTCGATGTGATCCAACTCCTCCTGGGTCGCCCGTTCAGCGGCCAGGCCGGCGGTGGCCGTCTCGAAGATGCGGCGCATTTCGAACATGTCGAGGAGTGAACTGCGCTCCACTGCCAGGAACATGGCCAGGGGACGAATGATGTCATCGGTCTCAGTGCCCCTGACGAAGGTGCCTTCCCCGGGGCGGATATCAATGACGCCGAGCATCTCCAAGGTCCGGATGGCTTCTCTCACCGAAGCTCGGCTGACCTGGAATTGTTCGGCCAACTCCCGTTCCGCCAGCAGCCTGTCCCCGGGCTTCAGCCTCCCATCGGTGATGAGATGTTTGATCTGCTCCACGATCTCTTCGTACAGCCGCTTGGTTTTAATGGGGGTGAATTCCATGAGGTCGCTTTATGAAAAAATCTAACTATTGAAAAAAAACTACATGGAAAGTGTGATCAAAAATACCACTCTTCGGTATGGTCTGACCACTAGACCTATTGTAACCTTCGCCCAAGCTCTTTTCCAAAACTCTACCCCCCCATCTTCTTCCCACCCCCTTTTGGAGGCCGCATGACCCCCTGGACCCAAGTCTATTCCCCCGTCATGGGGAATATCTTCCTTTCTGCACTGGTGGCCGCTCTGCCGGTCTTCGTGCTGCTGGGCTTTCTGGCTAAGCATGTGAAGGCGCACTACTCGGCCATTCTGGGCCTCGTCACCTGTCTGGCCGTCGCCATCCTCGTGTACAAGATGCCCGCTGGCATGGCCGGCATGGCGGCCGTGCATGGTGCTCTGTTCGGCCTGCTCCCCATCGGCTGGATCGTGCTGAACGCCATCTTCATCTATGACATCACCGTGAAATCCGGGGATTTCGAGGTGGTGAAACACTCGATCGCCGGCTTGGCTGGGGATCGCCGCATCCAGGCCCTGCTGATCGCCTTCAGCTTCGGCGCCTTCATCGAGGGCGCCGCTGGCTTCGGCACCCCCGTGGCCATCAGTGCCGCCATGCTCATCGGCCTGGGCTTCCGCCCCCTCCAGGCCGCCGGTCTGGCCCTCATTGGCAATACCGCCCCCGTGGCCTACGGTGCTCTGGGCAGCCCGCTCATCGCCCTCGCGGGTGTGACCGGCCTGCCCTTGGACATGTTGAGCGCCGCTGCGGGCCGCATCCTGCCCATCTTCTCTCTGATCGTACCTTTCTGGATCATCTGGACCATGGCCGGACGCAAGGCCATGCTGGAAGTCTGGCCCGCCTGCCTGACTGCGGGTGGCAGCTTCGCCATTGCCCAGTTCCTGGTGAGCAACTACCACGGCCCCTGGCTGGTGGACATCATCGGCGCCATCATCTCCATGGTCTCGCTCGTCATCCTGCTGAAGGTCTGGCAGCCCAAGACCATCTGGCGCTACGAGCACGAGCGTGAAGACGCCCATGCGGCGGTGGTGGAACAGAGCACAGGGAAGGTCGTGAAGGCTTGGATGCCCTGGGTCTTCCTGTCCATCTTCGTCTTCGCCTGGGGCACCCCTCAGGTCAAGACCTTCCTGAATGGCGGCACCAAGGCCGCGCCTAACTTCCTGAACGGCATTACTGTCAAGACCTTCGAAATTCCCAAGCTCCACAAGATGGTCATCAAGGCGCCTCCCGTGGTCGCCAAGCCTTCCGCCGAAGCCGCGGTCTGGACCTTCAACTGGCTCTCCCTCACGGGCACCAGCCTCATGCTCGCCGGCATCGTCAGTGGCCTGCTGGCCGGGTTCAGCTTCCTGGAGCTGGTCAAGATCTGGGGCAAGACCGTCAATCGTGTGAAGATTTCCCTGCTCACCATTGCCGCCATGCTGGCCCTGGGCTTCGTCTCCAAGTCCGCGGGCCTGGACGCCACCATGGGTCTGGCCTTCGCCAGCACCGGCATGCTGTTCCCCTTCTTCAGCGCCATGCTGGGCTGGTTGGGTGTGGCCCTCACGGGCAGTGACACCTCCTCCAACGTGCTCTTCGGTGGCCTGCAGAAAATCACCGCCGAGCAGCTGGGTCTGAACCCGATCCTCACTGCAGCCGCCAACACCACCGGTGGTGTCATGGGCAAGATGATCGATGCCCAGAGTCTGGTGGTGGCCTCCGTGGCCACCAACCAACAGGGCGAGGAAGGCACCATCCTGCGCTACGTGTTCTGGCACAGCCTGGCCTTGGCCGCCATGGTGGGCGTCGTGATCTTCTTCTATGCGAAGGTCCTGCCTGCCAACTGGATGCCCCAGCTGCCCCCGGCCGCTCCGGCTGCAGTGGCTCCAGTTGTGGCCCCTGCCGTTCCGGCCGCTCCTGCGGCCGTACCTGCCCCCGCCCCGGCCAAGTAAACCGGGCGGACTTCAGTCGAATGACCTGGGTCCCGCCGACATCTTGATCGTCGGCGGGACTTTTTACGGCCCCGCCAGGGGAAAGGATGTTTCTCATGACCACTGCCACAGCCACCTCCCTGAGGGATTCCCTTGCCGCCATCCTGGGCCCGGACCGGGTGCTGGACCGGCCAGTGGATCTGATCGCCTTCGCCTCGGACGCCAGCTTCTACCGGCTGATTCCGAAGGCCGTGGCCTTCGCCAGCAGCATCGAAGACGTTCGCGGGCTCTTCCGCCTGAGCCACGAATTAAAGGTCCCCATGACCTTCCGCGCCGCGGGCACCAGCCTGTCGGGCCAGTCCGTATCAGATGGCATCCTGGTGGAAGTGGCCCGCAACTGGCGGGGCATCCAGGTGCTGGAGGGCGGCGCCAAGGTGAGGGTCCAGCCCGGCGTCATCGGCGCCCACGTGAACCATGCCCTCAAGTTCTTCAAGGCCAAAATGGGCCCCGACCCGGCCTCCATCAACACCTGCACCGTGGGCGGCATTCTTTCGAACAACTCCAGCGGCATGTGCTGTGGCGTGTCCCAGAACGCCTATCACACGCTCGAATCCCTCACCTTCGTGCTGCCTTCCGGCACCGTCATCGACACAGCCTCAACCAACGCGGATGAGCAGTTTCGCGCCCTGGAGCCCGCCCTGACAGAGGGCCTACTCAAGCTGAAGGCCGATTTATTGGCCAATCCCGCCCTGGCAGAACGCATCCGGGCCAAGTACCGGACCAAGAACACCACCGGCTATTCCCTCAACGCCTTCATCGACTTCGACCGGCCCGTGGACATCTTCCGCAATGTGCTGGTGGGCTCGGAAGGCACCCTGGC
>JANYAZ010000286.1 GCA_025361045.1 Geothrix sp.
GTCCAGGGGCCAGGCGATCAGGGCGGCCAGCAGGCCCGCCAGCACGTCATCCAGGACCACCCCCCAGCCACCGGGCAGCCGCTGGGCGGTGTTGACGGCACCCGGCTTCCAGATGTCGAAGAGGCGGAAGAGCATGAAGGGGGTCACCAGCCTGGCCGCCCAAAGCATCGCGGGCTGCGGCTGCAGGGTGACGGTGAAGAGCAGCGGCGTGAGGGCGATCCACATGCCGGCCCACTCGTCCGCCACGATGAAGGAGGGATCCTTGAGGCCGGTCTCCTTCACGACCAGAGCCGATGCCCAAACCGCCAGAAGGCTCAGCGCCAACGGCGCTGAGAGAAGAAGAAAGAGAGTCCCTTTCCAATGGGTGGCACTCATTCCGAACATCATCAACAACCAGGCCAGCACTCCCGCCAGGCTGCCCCAGGTCCCCGGCGCGGGTTTCAGGTAGCCGCTGCCAAATCCAGTGGCGATCCACCATGCCATGCGCGGCGCCTTAAACATGTCGCAGCGCTTCCACGATGCGCAACCGCGCCGCCTTCAGCCCCGGGAACAGCGCGCTCACCTGGAGCGTTGCCTGCAGACCGAGCGCCACGATGGCATAGACAGCGGGTACGAAATGGATGTCGAGCTCGTAGCCATGGCTGGTGCCGGGCGGGGCAGGCATCTCGATGTGCAGGGCGTTGAGGCCCGCCCGCAGCACAAGGGTCGCCGCGAGGCCAAGGGCACTGCCCATGAGGCCCAGGAAGGCGCCTTCCCACTGGAGCAACCCGAGCAGCTGTCGCGGCTGCAGGCCCATGGCCCGCAGCACGCCAAACTCACGGACCCGCTCCATGACGGACATGAGCAAGGTGTTGGCGGTCGCCAGCAGCACCACCAGGAACAGCACCATGCCCATGAAGCCGAAGATGGCGAAGTAGAGCAGCTTCACCTGCCGGTAGAAGGAGGCCAGCTCGAACCAGGGCTTCACCTCGGTGCCTGGCAGCAGGGCCTGCACTCGCGCTTGCGCGCGAGTGATGTCCTGCGGACGCTTGAGCACCACACTCAGGCGCGACCGCGCCTGAGCTGATTCCAGCAGCTGGTCCGCGGTCGAAAGACTGACGGTGAGGAACCGGTCATTCAGTTCCCGCAGGCCGAGATCCTGAAGGCCCGCGACCTCCACATCCACGGCGTTCAAGGCGCCATCCCGGGTGGTGGACATCAGGGTGAGGGAGCTGCCGACGGAGGCACCGAGGGTGCGGGCCAGGCCCACGCCGAGGATCACTTCGCGGGCGGTCGCATCGCTGGAGATCCAACGGGACCCTGCTCCGCCAGTGGCCTTGGCGCCATTGTTCAGGGCCTCGGCACTGGCCATGTGCCTGGGTTCCAGCACGGGATCCACGGCCGTGCCGAGGAAGGCCACGCTCTTGGCTCCACTGGAGAGCAGCCCCATGAACTGGATGCGGGGCAGCACCTCGGCCACGGCCGGATCCTGGCGCAGTCGGGCCGCGAGCGCTTCGCCGTCCGGCAGGGCCTTGTCGAGGCTTTGGGCCTCGTCGCCTTCCATGGCCCCGGGTGGCATCACCTGGAGGTGGCCAAGGCCGCCCCGGATGGCCGCGTCGGAGAGTCCCTGGAAGGTCTGGGCCATGAAGCCGCCGGCCAGGCTCAGGGCCAGAAAGCCCGCGATTACCACCATCAGGGTGAGGGCCGTGCGCCGCCGCTGGCGCAGCAGATTGCGGAGGGCGAGACGGGCGAGGATCATTGGGGCGCCTCGCAGGTTCCCACTTGCTGGTCGCGGAAGGCGCGGAAGAACACAGAAAACCGCGGAAAAAGGTCTGGGGTGACCGCTCGCAGCGCGAGATGGTCCACTCCGCGTCTTCCGCGGAATTCCGCGCCTTCCGTGACCAGCTTCAGTCTCATGTCGCCTCTACCAGCCGCCCGTCGGCGAGGCGGAAGACGCGGTGGGCGCGGGCGATGACGGAGGGGTCGTGGCTGGCAACCAGGAAGGTGACGCCGCGTTCGGCGGCCAGTTCCGCCAGGAGGTCCATGAGGGGGCCGCCGTGGGCGTGGTCGAGGCTGGCGGTGGGTTCATCTGCGAGGACGAGGAGCGGATCCGGCGCCAGGGCACGGGCGATGGCCGCGCGCTGCTGCTGCCCGCCACTGAGCTGGCCCGGCCGGTGGTGGGCGCGGTCCGAGAGGCCCACGCGTTCCAAGGCGGCCTGAGCCCGGAGCCTGGCCTCGGGTTCGGGCACGCCCTGGAGCTGCAGGGGCAGCATCACGTTCTCCAGGGCCGACAGCACCGGCACTAAGTTGAAGGCCTGGAACACGAAGCCCAGCCGTCGGAGTCGCAGGTCGCACCGGGCTCTTTCGGGCAGGGCCGACACGGTCTCACCGCCGAGTCGCACCTCGCCTTCATCCGGTGTATCCAACAGTCCCGCCAGCTGGAGCAGGGTGGTCTTGCCACTGCCACTGGGACCTGCCAGCACTGCCAGGCAACCCCTCGGCACCTCCAGCGACACGCCGAACACACCGGCGCGCTCGCCGCCGAGTTCGTAGGCGCGGGTGATGCAATCCAACTGCAGCATGAAGCCAGTGTAGCCCGAAGCGATGCACGCTCTGGGGGGGGTAGCCTGGCGGATGGCTCCCAGCGGTGCCCGGGATTCAAGGTTGCCGGGACGGACTGCCCCAACCATGGGAAGATGCCTGCCCAGATTCGATTGTGGGGCATGGGAGGTTCTCGATGTTCCCGGGAGTGGGCAGTGGCGAACGGAGGATCTGGATGGGACAGGCATGGCCATCCTGGGCTGTGGCTGTTCTCCTCTTTTCGGGCGTGATGCTGATCGATATCTGCTCACCACCGGAAGTGGAGTTCTCTGCCTTCTACCTGACCCCGGTGATCTGGCTGGCCTGGTCTCGGGGGACTCGCGAAGGGCTGTCCATGGCGGTGCTGGCGGGGGTCGGGTGGTATATCCACGACCTGCTGAGCGGCCGGCCCACGAGTTCTGAGATCTTCCGTCTCTGGGATGCGCTGAACCAGCAGGTCTCCTACCTCCTGGCGGCCTGGGTGGTGGGCGCCCTGCGGCGGGAGGTCCTCGTCCAGCAGACCCTCAACCAGCAGCTCAATGCCGCCCTATCAGAAGTGCGGGAGCTCAAGGGCCTGCTGCCCGTGTGCGCCTGGTGCCACAACATCCGGGACGACGAGGGCCGGTGGCATACCTTGGAGGTGTTCCTCAGCAGCCGGACGAAGGCCTCCACCACCCATGGCATCTGTCCCTCCTGCCTGGCGAAGGAGAATCCGGAACTGGGGTCCCTCCAGGCTTCTGATTCCTAGTGTGGTGTCCCGCTGTAACTCGGATCATCCAAATGGCTGGCGACACCACACTAGAACTGGATAGCGTAGGCGAGCTTCGCGAACAGCCCGCGCTCGACCATGCGCTCGGAGGTGATCACGGCCCAGGGATCGCGGCGGCGCTGGCCGGACCAGCCCAGGTAGGCATTGGTGAACGCGTTGGGCTGCCAGCCCAGGAAGGCCTTGACGAACTTGTCCACCCCCTCGGCCTCGGTGCCGTCGTAGCGCACCACGAAGGCCTGGGTCTTCACGTAGAAGGAGAGGGGGAACTGCCAGCTGCCGGAGGCGGTGAGTTCGCGGGCACGGATCAGATGCAGGTCGTCGGCTTCCCGGTCCAGGTCCCCCTGTTGCGCCGTGAGGTTGTAGGACAGGGACCCCACGGTGCCGTAGAAAAAGAGCGCTGCCGATGAAGTGAAATTCGGAGCCCAGGTACTGATCCACGTAGAGACCGCCGCTCTGTCCCCCGATGTGCTCGGCTCCTCCGAGCAGGGCCTTGTCCGTACCGAGGAAGGAGAACCCGGACCCACGGTCATCCACCTGGAACTTCATGGCCGCCGCGGTGTCCCGAGTGGGCAGACCATCCAGGCCTACGGCCCCGTTGGCACCCAGGAGGAGTCCACCGTCAAGGTCCTTGGCATGGAGCACGGTCCAGCTGGCGAAGGAGGACTGGCCGGAAGCCTTCAGGCCGTAGAGGGGGTTCTGGACGGAGCGGCTGAAGAACTGGCGCTGTGCCCCCTGGACGCCCAGGAGCTCCATGCCCTCGAGGAAGAAGGGCCGTCGCTCGGGGTAGAACACTTTGAAGCGGCTGTTGATCTGCAGGGGGTCCACGTCTGCATCCGCCGTGGCGAAGTCGGGCCGGTACGTGCCTTCGAGGGTCAGGGCGGTGGTGGCATAGCGCAGGTCCATGCCCAACCGGGTCTGGCTTCGGCTGGCGGCACCAGGGTCGGCTGCCAGCGATTGGGTGCGATTGAAGGTGGCGAAGGGGATGAGCAGGAAGGGCGAGCCCGGCTTGTCCACGGGGGCGCCAGATACCTTCGCCAGCTGACAGATGTCGCACTGTACGTCCCTGCTCATCCGCGGCCAGGCGATGCCGTAGCGCCGTTCTCGGGGGATGATGCGGAGGATGCGCAGGCCCCAGTCGCCAGGCACGCGGCGCAGGCTGCTGTAGGGGATGCGCATCTTCACCACATAGCCAGTCGCCGTGAGCACGCCCGTCGAATCCCACAGGAGGTCGTAGGAGGCGTTCTCGCCCGTGCTGTCCGTGGCGATCTCGTCGATCTGCCCTCCCAGGGGCGTCACGAAGAAGCGGATGATGCTCTGGCCCTTGCCGGAGGGATCCAGATCCACGCCCACGAAATCAAAGTCGCCGGTGTTGTTGTCACGCATGTGGCGGGCCGCGTGGATCTTCGAGGGCTCGGGATCGATCGCCTCGATGGCCACGTAAAGAGCATCGGGCCCCCAGCCGACATGGACTGTCGTGGGCCAGCGGTTCTCCCCCTTGTCATCGGGCGTGATCATGCCGAACTCGGTGATCGTGAGGGTGCCGCCCCAGGTGGAGAGGTCCGCATCCCGGGTCATGGAGGGTGCCCGCGCCAGCCCCGGGATGGCCAGGTGGGGCGGGTTGGGCGCCTGGGAGGCCAGGATGGGCAGGCAAAGCAAAGCCAGGATGGGAAGGCGCATGAAAGATCCCCAGGAGGGTCGACTGCATGCCTACGAGAACCTTCGCAGGGGCGTTTAGGCCCGAGCTGGTTTTTCTCTCCTGCCTCCGTAATCTCCATGATCTAGTGTTCTGAACCCACCCAAGGAATGGACATGACGGAAGCCCCAGATCTCGCTGTGCCTGCCTTTGAGGCCAGTCGCGTCAATCAAACCTTCGCGGGCGTGGGCGCGGCCCTGGGCCTCGTCGTGTGGTTCTTCGCGTTCACGTTCCCCTTGGGCTTGGCCTCCTCCATCGTCACGAGGTCCCACCCCCGCCTCGGGCTCTTCCTGGGATTCGTGGCCATGCTCATGGTGGTGCCGGGGGTCCTCTGGGTGGCGACATCCGCATGGGGAAAGCAGTGGCGGAAGGCACTTCCCCTGGCTCCTGTGAGCTGGCGGATCCTGGTCTGGACGAGTCTCTGCATCCTGGCCTTCATTCCCTTGGTGGTGGCCTGGGCATTGGCGCTGGATCGGACCATCGGCTTGCCCGTCCTACCCAATCCTTTGTCCTCGGTTGGTGTGCTGGGCTTGGTGCTCGGGGCGCCCATCGCCGAGGAAGTGCTCTGTCGTGGCTATGGACTGGCGCGGATCCGCGAACTCGCCGGGGACCGCCGGGCCCTGCTGTACTCGGCCCTGGTGTTCGCGCTGCTTCATGGCAGCTGGGTCAAGCTTCCGAGCACCTTCGCCTTCGGTCTCTTCCTTGGCTGGCTTGTCCTCCGCGCCGGATCCCTCTGGCCGGCCCTCCTGGGCCATTTCACCAACAATGGGGCGGTCTTTGTCTTGAGCCGACTGGGCCCGGGCCCTTCCTTGGATGCCAAACACGCACCCTGGTCCCTGATCCTCACCCTCGTCGCCGCGAGCCTGGCATGCCTTGCTCTGCTCTGGTCGCCCCAAGTCCGCGGGCGGATCAGCGAGCTGCGCGCTTCATCTTGAAGGCCGCTTCGTAGGCCACGGTACTGGCCTCCAGGCCACCCTCCTCCACTTCGCCGATGAGGTCGTAGGCGTGGGCTTTCACGATGCGCACCCGCTGGATGGTGTTCGCCACCGGGGTGCCATCCACCAGCAGCACGTTGCCATCGATCTCTGGGGCCTGACCCGCATGGCGGCCCTTCACGATGAGGTCGGTCTCCTCATGGGTGCCTTCCACCAGCACCTCGATGACCTGGCCCACCTTGGCCTGATTGAGCTCCCGGGCGATCTTCTGCTGCAGTTCCAGGATCCTCCGTTTGCGGGCCTCCTTGGTGCGCTTGGGAATGGGATCGCCCGAGGCAAAGGCCGAGGTCCCTTCCTCCGGACTGTAGGTGAAGACGCCCACATGCTCGAAGCGGGCCTCCTTCACAAAGCCCTTCAGCTCTTCGAAGGCGGCGTCGTCCTCGCCGGGGAAGCCCACGATGAAATTGGACCGGATGGCGATGCCCGGAACGATGCGGCGCACCTTTTCGATCAGCTTGAGGAACGAAGCACGGTTGCCGCCCCGGGCCATGGCCTTGAGGATGGCGGCGTCCGCGTGCTGGAGGGGCATGTCCAGGTAGCGCGCGCAATTGGGCGTCTCGGCCATGGCATGCAGCAGCCCGTCCGTGAGGCGGTTGGGGTAGGCGTAGTGGATGCGGAACCAGCGCAGGCCTTCGACCGATCCCAAGGCGCGCACCAGCTTTTCCAGCGCATCGGGATCGCCGAAGTCGCGGCCGTAATCCGTGGTGTCCTGGCCCACCAGGCTGATTTCAAGCACGCCCTGGGCCACGAGATTCTTGGCCTCGGCCACCACGCTGTCGATGCTGCGGCTCCGCTGGGCCCCGCGGAGCTGGGGGATCACACAGAAGGCGCAGGCATGGTCGCAGCCTTCGCTGATCTTCAGGTAGGCGCTGGCCCTGGGGGTGGTGAGCATGCGCGGGCTGGCCTCGGTGTAGAGGTAGTCGGGATTGGGATTCAGCTCGAAGCTGGCCCCGGCGCCGATGATCTCGGCGATCTGCTCGATGTCCCGGGTGCCCAGGCAGGCGTCGATCTCGGGCATCTCGGCCATGAGTTCGTCCCGGTACCGTTCGACCAGGCAGCCGGCGACGATGAGCTTTTCGCAGACGCCTTCCTTTTTCATGGAGGCGGCCTGCAGGATGGCCTCGACACTTTCCTGTTTGGCTGCGTCGATGAAGCCGCAGGTGTTCACCACCAGGATCTGAGCCTCTTCCAGCACCGGGGTGATCTGGTACCCCTTGAGGCGCAGGTGGCCCAGCATGACCTCGGAATCCACCAGATTCTTGGGGCAGCCCAGGGACATGAATCCGACCTTGGTCAAACGAGACTCCAGACCCCGCACGGGGTGAACCTCATAGGTTACCGCACCAGGCCGATAAGGTCAGCAGCCGATGCTAGACTGGCCCTTCCCTCCGGATTGCCCATGAAGCTCACCCTCCAGGTTGACGGTGCCCTGCATCCCGTGACGCTCACGGAAGAGGGCGTGACCATCGGCCGGGGCGACCAGGCCACCATCAAGATCCAGGCGAATGCCGTGAGCCGGGTCCACGCGCGGATCTTCCTCAAGGATGGCCGGCCCTACGTGATGGACATGAAGTCCCTCAACGGCACGTCCCTGAATGGCACCACGCTGACCGAGCCGGCGCCCCTCCGTCCCGGCGACACGGTGCTGCTGGGCGAAGCCATGGTGATGTGGATTCAGGAGGGCGGACTGGCCGCTTCGGTCGCCGGTCTGAACCTCAACCTGACGCCCAAGGCCGTGGCCTCCCGGATCTCCCTGGAGGACCGAGCCTTCGATGCCTCCGGCTCGATTCTCGTGCCCCACGCCAGTCTCGAAGCCATGCTGGCCCAGGCCAGTGGCGAACATCCGGCCGGTGAGGCGGTCACCCTGTTCCAGCGCCTGGCGAGCATGGCCGGGACCCTGCTCCGGGCCGCGAGCCTGACCGAATTGCTGGAATCCGTGATGGGCCTGGTGACCGCTCAGATCCCCTGTCAGCGCGGCTTCATCCTGTTGGCCGATGCGACCGGCGAACTGGTGCCGGAGCTGATCTGGGAGGAACAACCCGGAACCCATGCGAACCCCATCAGCCGCACCATTGCCCGCACCGCCATGGACAACCGCGTGGCCATCCTCACCACGGATGCCCGCATGGACCCCCGCTTCAGCGCCGGGGAGAGCATCAAGATCCACGGCATCACGTCGGCCCTGTGCGCTCCGCTCATCGTGGAGGAGAAGGCCTTCGGCGTGATCTACCTGGAGACCAGCCTCAACAAGGGCGGCTTCAAGCGCGAGGACGAGCACCTGCTCAGTGCCATGGCCAACTTTGCCGCCGTGGGCATTCAGCGCGAGCGGGAGGCCAAGTTCCGGCAGCGACTGGAGCGGTACCACAGCCCCCAGGTGGTGGACCAGATCCTGAAGTCCAGCCAGAACAAGGAGGCGCCCGCGCTCCAGGCCCAGCGCTGCCAGATCACCGTGCTGTTTGCCGACATCTCGGGGTTCACGCGGATGAGCGAAGGCATGGAGCCCATGGTACTGGCGGGCATCCTCAACCGCACCTTCGAGGTCATGACCGATCAGATCTTCAGCCGGGGCGGCACGCTGGACAAGTACATCGGCGACGCCATCATGGCGTTCTTCGGGGCACCGAATCCCGACCCCGACCATGCGCGCCACGCCACGGAAGCGGCCATCGCCATGCAGGAGGCCCTGTACGCCTTGAACTCCATGCGGCCAGAGGGGTTCCCCGAGCTGAAGATGCGCATCGGCCTCAACAGTGGCGAGGCCTTCGCGGGCGACATCGGCTGCGAAAAGCGCATGGACTACACCGTGATGGGCAGCACCGTGAACCTGGCTTCCCGCCTGGAGAGCTCGGTGGCCCGGCCGGGGCAGATCGTGGTGGGACCCCGCACTGCGGAGCTCCTCGGCCAGGAAGGGCTCCGGCAGCTGGGCGCCTTCTCCCTGAAGGGCATCGAGCAGGAGGTTAGGCCCTTCGAGGTGCGCTGGGACCATGACACGCCCACGGCGGTGCACGAGCTGAAGTAGGGATGCCCGAGGAGAGCCTTGACCGATGCCCCGCAGACTGACACCGCCAGGAGGCCCCGGGGCCCCATGCTCTTCGCCTTCGGCCTTGTAAGCCTGGTGCCTTCTCCCATCTTCCTTTTGGGCTTCGCCGCCTGGGTCATGGGTGGCAACGACCTGAAGGCCATGGCCGCCGCCAGGATGGACCGGAGCGGCGAGCGCCTGACCCGCTACGGGCGGATTCTGGGGATCGTCGGCGTCACCGTGAACCTGCTGTGGGTCTCGAAAAGGATCCTCCTGGACGGGGTGGGAAAGGTGACCGGCTTCCATTGAGGGGCCTATGGGCGCGGCCCGGCCAGATCGTGGTGAAGCCGCGCACCGCCGAGCTCATCGGGCAGGAGGGGCTCCGGCAGCTGGGTGCCTTCTCACTCAAGGGCATCTAGCAGGAGATCCGGCCCTTCGAAGTGCGCTGGGACCATGACTCGCCGTCGGCGGTGCATGAACATGAAGTAGGTCTCTATCAGGGCAAAGCTACTCAGATCCACCCCCTTGGATGGGGTTTCCTGGGGTGAATAATTGTATAAATCCGATAAATTTATGTGACCCTCGTCACCTGACCCATCATTGATGATCAATGCATTATCTAATTGGATGAAGATGGCTAGAAGGCACCTTAATTTCATGCTGTATAAGGGATTGAGTGTCATGGCATTGAAATTCGTGGTCGTTGATAGATTGCGAATTAATCGAGTTGATTGGTTTTTAATGATTTTTATAATAATTTATTATTTATTTATATCATATTATTATTGATATTAGCTGATATTTGAAAATATTTTATAATTATTTTTGATAAATTTATTTAAATAACCATAAAACACACTTATATTTTAATTTAATTTACAATTTATTAATTATTTTCCTGCTTATCGGCCTTGCT
>JANYAZ010000040.1 GCA_025361045.1 Geothrix sp.
GGGTAGAAATGGTCGCCGAAGCGGCTTCCCGACACCTCCTGGATGAGGATGGCCATCTGCTCCTCCTCGATCTTGTAGTCGATGGCCTGGAAGTACGAGCGGGCGGCCTTCGAATAGACCGAAGCGAAGACCAGCTTGATGGCCTCGGTGAGCTGCGCCTCCCGGACAGCCGGCTCGGGATCGTTGTTGGGCAGGAAGAACGTGTTGTACAGCCCGGCGAAGGGATGAGACAGGCTGTCCTCCAGAAGGCCCGAGGACCGCACCGCCAAGGGAACCTTGCCGAACTTGGCAAGCAGCAGCCGCAGCTTGGCCATCAGGTCCGGTGAGAGGGAGCCTGTGAGGAAGCGCCGCTTGATGGCGTCGTCGTCCGGGTCCGCCTGGAGCATCTGTCGCAGGCCATTGCGGGTGATGAAGCCAGTGAATTCCTCCGTACCGATGATGGCGGAGCGGGGAATCCGGATGCTCGCCTCCGGGAGCAGGTTGTCCAGGTCCAGGCGGGACAGCAGGGAGTGCATGAAGGCCACGCCGCGGCCCTTGCCACCCATGGAACCCGGGGCCAGGCGCAGGATGTTGGGCTCGTCCCTGGGGGTGGAGTCCAGCAGGGGCACGACCTTTCCCAGGGTCCGCATGCGCTGCACGTAATCGCCCACGTTGATGAGGAAAGTGCGCATCTCCTCTGGATCCCGGTAGTCGGTGATGCGGAACTTCCCCAGCACCCGCGCGACCTGGACCTCACCGCGGGCCATGATCCAGGCCGAGAAGTGGTTTCGCGAGGCGTGATAGACCAGGGACTCCACGGGCACGGTCCGCAGCTTGGTCTGCAGGTCCTCCATGTCCGTGGCGCGGGTGAGCTCCTGGCCATGCTCGTCACGGAAGATGAAATCGCCGAAGCCGAGGCTCTCGTAGAAGAAGTTGGAGAGCTCCGCGCCCAGGGTGTAGGAGTTCTTGTTGAGGAAGCCACTCTGGATGGCCGTGGCCCAGGATTCCTTGAAGGGATCCGAAGACTGCAGCAGGGTCGGCAGGTAGGGGTTGCGGTCCTTCACCGCCTTGATGAGCTTGATGCCGGCTTCGCGGTCCAGCGCCCCGTCCTTGGGGAACTTCCGGTCCGTGATGACGCAGAGCAGGTAGTCCTGGTACTGGTCGCAGAAGGCGATGGCTTCTTCATAGGTGGTGGCCAGGATCACTTTGGGCCGGACGCGCATGGACAGGGTGCGGGTCATGCCATCCATGTGCTGGTCCTTCGCCAGCCGCGTGGTCTGCTTCAGGATCTCGCTGTAGAGGATGGGCAGGTACCGCGAGTAGTAGCGGATGCTGTCCTCCACCAGCAGGATTACGCGGGTGAGGCCCACGGCCGTGTCGTTCTGGACGTTGGCCCGGTCCTCCATGAACTTCACCATGGCCATGAAGATCTCGGGATTGCCGTTCCAGACGAAGATCTGGTCGTAGTGGCGCTGGAGGTCCTGGCGCCGCTTGTCCATGGCGCCGACCTCGACGTTGTCGTTGAGCAGCAGATAGATGGGGATCCGGGGTGCCGCCTTGTGCAGGGCCTTGGACAGCTCTACGTGCCCCCCCTGGCCCAGGCGGCTCATGACGATGATCATGTCGAAGTGGCGAGCGGCGCACCGCTCCAGCGCAGCCTCCATGGTGGAGACATTGATGACCCGGGGCGGGTTGCTCATGTTGAGCTGGTAGTAGCCGTCGAAGAGGATCTCGGTGAGCAGGCCGTCCTGCTCCAGGGTGAAGGCGTCGAAGGCCGGGGCCACCAGCAGGATCTCCCGGGTGCGCAGCGGCATCAGGTCGTGGAAGATCTCCTTGTCGGAGGCGTACTTCCGGAAGATCTCGTTGAACTCGCTGCTGATCATCGTGGAAGCCTCGTCTCCAAGGCAGTTTACTTCTAACGCAGAAATGGGGGCCATTTGGCCCCCATTTCTGCGCGAGTGAAAAGCTGAAAGGTTACACGAGCCCCTGATCGATCATGGAATCGGCCACCTTGAGGAAGCCGGCGATGTTCGCGCCGTTGACGTAGTTGCCGGGGGTGCCGAAGCGGGCGGCGGCGTCCACGCAGGACTTGTGGATGTTGA
>JANYAZ010000116.1 GCA_025361045.1 Geothrix sp.
TTTCTTTATTCAGGACCCATCTATCCTAGATGCACTTCCCGGAGGTCACCATGACCTTGAATGTCAACCGTCGGACCTTCCTTCAGGCCGGTTTCACCACTGCGGCCATCGGTGCCACGGGGTTGCCTCTAGAGGCCCTTCCCGCTGAAGCGAAAGGCTGGAACTGGGAGCGGGGCGTGTGCCGGTTCTGCGGCACGGGCTGCGGCATCCGCGTCGCTTCGAAGGAGGGTCGGGTGGTGGCCGTGAAGGGCGACCTCCAGAATCCAGTGAACCGCGGCCTCCTCTGCGCCAAGGGCTATGCCTGCGCGCAGATCCTCTACGGCGAGGACCGGCTGAAGCGCCCGCTCCTGCGCAAGAAGAACGGCAAGTTCGACAAGCAGGGCGACTTCGAGGAGGTGTCCTGGCAGGAGGCCTTCGACGTGATGAAGGAACAATGGTCGCGGGCTCACAAGGCGCTGGGCCCGACCGGTGTCGCGGTCATGGGCTCCGGCCAGTACACCATCATGGAGGGCTATGCGGCCGTAAAGCTGGTGAAGGCGGGGTGGCGCTCCAACAACCTCGATCCCAATGCGCGCCACTGCATGGCTTCGGCGGTGACGGCCTTCATGCAGACCTTCGGCATCGACGAGCCCTCGGGTTGCTACGACGACATCGAGCTCACGGACACCGTGGTGACCTGGGGCGCCAACATGGCGGAGATGCATCCCATGCTCTGGGCCCGGGTGATCGATGAGCGGCTCCGGCGCCCCAGCTATCGGATCATCAACCTCACCTCCTACGCCAATGCCACTTCCGAAGGCGCGGATGTGGAGATCGTCTTCAAGCCCAACACGGATCTGGCCATCTGGAACTACCTGGCCCGGGAAGTGGTGAAGCGCGGCGCCCTTGACAAGGACTATGTGGCCAAGCACTGCGTCTTCGCCGCCGGTCCCACGGACATCGGCTTCGGCCTGCGCGAGGACTCAGTTAAGGCGTATGCGGCCGAACGGGACACTCAGGCGCGGCAGAAGACCGTGGTGCTGACCCGCGAGGAGGCCATCGCCCGGGGCCTGGACCCCGAGGCCAAACACGAGCGCCCCCAGTCGGCTTCGGGTAGCCCCCAGCGGCACTGGCTCATTTCTTTCGAGGAGTTCCAGAAGGGACTGGAGCCCTATACGCTGGACTTCGTGGCAGCCCTGGCCAAGGGTGATCCCGACGAGCCCCTGGAGGCCTTCAAGGCCAAGCTGGTGCAGCTGGCCGACGAGTACGCGAACCCGGGCCGCAAGCAGGTCTCCTTCTGGACCATGGGCTTCAACCAGCACACGCGTGGCACCTGGGTGAATGAGCAAGCCTACATGCTGCACCTGCTCACGGGCAAGCAGGCCCGGCCTGGCGCCGGGGCCTTCTCGCTCACCGGCCAGCCCTCAGCCTGCGGCACCGCCCGCGAGGTGGGTACCTTCGCCCACCGCCTGCCAGCGGACATGACCGTGGATGATCCGGCCCATCGCAAGGATGCAGAGGAGATCTGGAACCTTCCCGCCAACACCATCAACCCAAAGGTCGGCAGCCATATCGTGCAGATGATGCGCGACCTGGAGGACGGCAAGATCAAATGGCTGTGGGTCCAGGTCACCAACCCCTTCCAGTCGTCGGCGAATGCCAACCACTGGATCGAGGCGGCGCGCAAGCTCGACAACTTCATCGTGGTGTCGGATGTGTACCCGACCCTGTCCTCCAAGGTGGCGGACCTCATCCTGCCCTCAGCCATGATCTACGAGAAGTGGGGCGGCTACGGCAACGCCGAGCGACGCACCCAGCTGTGGCGCCAGGTGGTGCTGCCCCCCGGTGAGGCCCGCAGCGACGTGTGGCAAATGATGGAATTCTCGAAGCGCTTCACCCTGGCCGAAGTCTGGGGTGAGCAGCCGGTGCCCGGAGTGGAGGCCCCGGGCTACGAGAAGGGCAAGCTGCCCTCGGTCCTTCCCACGGCCGAAGCCCTGGGATACAAACCCGGCAGCACGCTCTATGAGGTGCTCTTCGCCACCTCATCGGCCAAGAAGTTTGCTTGGCCCGATCCCGTGGCTTTCGGCAAGCCGAATTCCACCGTGGTCCACGCCGGCATCAAGTGGTTCCCGGAGAAGGCGCTCTTTGAGGAATACCGCCAGTTTGGTCTGGGCCATGGCCACGACCTGGCGCCCTTCGACGTCTATTTCCAGCGGGAAGTCTCCGGGCTGCGCTGGCCGGTGGTGGACGGCAAGGAGACCCGCTGGCGTTTCAACGACGAATACGACCCCTACGCGAAGAAGGGCTCGGGCATTGATTTCTACGGTAAGGCCATGAAGAAGGTCCCCGCCGGCGACTTGGAGGGCCCCAAGCCGGGCGACCCCGTGGCGCTGCCCGGCAAGGCCAAGATCTTCTTCCGTCCCTGGCAGGAACCGCCGGAGTCCCCGGATGCCACCTACGATCTGTGGCTCTGCACTGGGCGCGTGCTGGAACACTGGCACTCCGGCACCATGACCCGACGGGTGCCTCAGCTCCATGCCGCCGTGCCCGAGGCGCTGCTCTTCCTCCACGCCAAGGATGCGGAGAAGCGGGGTCTCAAGGCGGGCGACCTCGCCTGGATCGAGTCCCGGCGCGGGAAGATCCAGGCCCGCGTCACCCTGGGGGGCCGCAACAAGATGCCGCGCGGGATGGTCTACGTGCCCTGGTTCGACGAGGGCGTGTTCATCAACAAGGTGACCCTCGATGCCACCTGCCCGATCTCCAAGGAAACCGACTTCAAGAAGTGCGCCGTGCGCATCACCAAAGTCGTCTAGGAGCGCCGCCATGAGCCGACTCATCCTTTCCCTGACCCTCAGCGCTCTCTCCCTGTCCGCTTCCAAGCCGCAGTCCAAGCCGATTCCGGACCGCAACCTGGGCCTGTCGCGCACCTCTGTGTTCGAGGTGCCCTCGCCACCGGCCTACCAGGACGAGGCCTCCGGTCCCGGCGAGAAGCCACTTCCAAAGCGCATTAACCGGGAATATCCGCCGGTCATTCCGCACAGCCTCGCGGACTGTCTGCCCATCACCCGGGGCTCGAACCTCTGTCTGGAGTGCCACTCGGTACCAGGGCCCAAGAAGAAGGGTGAGCCCACCCCGATTCCCGCCAGCCACTTCATGGATCTTCGACGCGCGCCTGAAGTCAAGGGCAAGGAGGTGGCAGGCACCCGCTACGTCTGCATCTCCTGCCACGTCCCCAGGACCGATGCGCCACCTGCGGTGGGGAACGGATTTCGGAACTAGAGGCTGTCGTCTTGGTCGATGTGAGCTGGCTGTCCCGCTGGGCAGCCTGGTGCGGAGTGCGCCGCCTTCTCCGAATGCGTGTCATACCGGTTCGCGTTCAATCGTTAAGGATTCACCACGGAGGCACGGAGGACACAGAGAGGCCCGTCCGAACGAGCTTCGCTTGGCCAGCGGTTGCGGGCGGACGGCCACGCGATCGCGC
>JANYAZ010000128.1 GCA_025361045.1 Geothrix sp.
AAGGCCATCGTCCAGCACCAGGTGGTTCACGGTGCGCGCGCGCAGGGCCTCCTCCAACCCGTGATCGCCGCCACGCCGCCAGCCCAGCGTGGCTTCGAAGGCGTCGAGCACCTCGAAGAGATGGTCGAAGTCGCGGGCCACGAAGAGCTGGGGCTGCATGCGCGTGATGTCGTACTCGGTGTCTGCGCAGGCCAGGCTCAGAGGAACCTTCTTGACGGTCGGCGTGAGGCAGTGGACCGCCTCGCCCAGGCTGCTGAGCAGGCCTGCGCCATAGAGCTTGGGATCCATCAACTCGCCTACGAGGCCGTACTCTGCCGTCCACCAGTAGAGGCGACTGGCCTTGGTGCTCTCGCTCACATAGCGTCGGCTGGCGCCTGCGGCATGAAGGCGCTCCTGGGCCAGGCGGACCTCGTCCTCCGTAGCCGCCGGATCCTCCTTCACCACACTGAGGTTGCGGATGGCCTCGTAGACCGCCTGGTCCTCCACCGAGGCGATGGCCCGGAAACCCGCCTCGCCACAACGCTTCAGGTAGTCCGCATAGAGCCGATCCGCCAGGATGGGCGCGTGGCCTGCGCTCTCGTGAACGATATCGGGGGCCGGCGTGTACTCGATGTGCTCATGGCTACGGATGTCCGCGGCAATGGCCAGGACGCCCAGGGACTGCAACTCCGTGAACACGGCCGGCGGGATGAAACCGCGCACGCCGACGGCGGACCAGCCCAGGGCCTCCAGCTTCCCGTTCATCTCATCCAGGCTGGGGATGCGCTCCAGGCCGATGCCCGCGGCCGCCAGGCCCGACAGGTAGCTGCCATGGGCCGTGTCTTTCAGCCGACCGGCCAGCCGATGCATGATGTGCCGCCACACCGCGTGATCGCGGGGGGTGTAGGCCGCATGGTCCTGGTCCACCACGAAGCGCCGCAGGTGGGCGGGAAGGCGGTCGATGGCACGCCGGGTCGGGGAGGGGGCCGGGAGCATGGCGGTGTCGGACATCATTAAAGTCTAATTTGGAAACAATCTGCGCGGGGCTTTCAATTCCGGGCGTCCCTCCGGACCCGAGGCTACGCTGGTCCCATGAGCACGAAGCAGGAGCGAAGTGCCACTTTGGCGAAGCCGAAGCCCGGAGGGCGCGGCATAGGAGGTGCCGCGTGAGCAGCTTTGATCCCTGGGATCCCTACCGCGACCTGCGCTTCGCCGGCACGCGGGAGCACCCGGAGCACGGGACCTGCTTCATCGCCGAGGGTCGCATCCTGGTCGATGACTTGCTGGAAGCCGGTCGCGCCGGACACATGAAGGTGATCTCCGTGGCTGCGACCACGGCCGCGGCGGCGGACCTTCAGGAGCGGCTGCCGGCGGGCACGGAGCTCCTGACCGCAGAACCCGCCGCGCTGTCTGAGCTGGCGGGCTTCCCCTTCCATCGCGGGCTCATGGCCTGCGCCCAGGTGCCCACGCCGCCGCCCTTCTCGGCCTTGAACCGTGCCCACCGACTGCTGGTCCTGCCACGCCTCTACGACAGCGAGAACCTGGGCCTTCTGTTGCGCAGCGCCGCCGCCCTGGGGCTGGACGGTGTCCTGGCGGGACCGGGACCGGGCCAGTGGACCCGGCGCACGGTCCGGGTGTCCATGGGCGCGGTGTGGCGCATTCCTGTCTGGAGGACCGAGCAACCCTGGGACCTCCTGGCGGATTGGAAGGCGGCAGACCCGGGATCCGAGATCGTGGCCGCGGCCCTGACGCCTCAGGCGGAGGATGCTCGTTGCTGGCATCCTGCGACTCGTTGCGCCCTGGTGATGGGCCCCGAAGATATGGGCCTGGATGAAAGCGCCCTCGCCCATTGCGATCGCGTCGTGGCGATCTCCATGGCATCTGGGATGGACAGTCTGAATGTGGCCGCCGCAGGGGCGATTCTGATGTTCATGTTGGGCCAGGTCCCGCGACCCGATTGCGGATAGATGTCATCGAACCGTCCGCACCGGGTACCGGGTGCGGTCCGGTCAGTTGTAGTCCACTTCTACACGGAAGGTTCCCTGGTAGGTTCCGCTTGATGTGTTCGCCGGAAGCGCGAGCGTGGCACCAACCCCGAACTCCAAACCCCCAGCTGGGATGCGCCCCATCCACGGAGTGTCCGTGGTGAAGTCCCTGACGTGGAGCTCATCTGTGAGGCCGACGAGGAGGACATCCTCACGCGGAAGACGCAGGCTATAGCCAGAACCTGTCGCCCCGCGGAGCACGAACCGGGCGGCCACCGGGTGCCGTTGAAGAAAACGGGCTGGACTGGCCCCCGTCCAGAAAAAAGTGCCATCTGGCTGTACCCGCAGAGCGCCCCCTTCGGCCCCCGTGACGACATCGCCGAAATAAAGTGAACGGAGGCAGTTCAGGGACATCGGCGCCCTTAGCGTTCCCTGGATGGGCAGGAACAAAGCGGCGCCTCTCCCTTCCTCTCTGCCCTGGTCCGTGAACTTGGCACGGACCATGACATCTGGAAAGGCGCGGTAGGTCCCAGAGTAGGATCCAGCGGGGATGTCCAGGACGGCCCCAATACGAACCTCCGTGCGCCCTGTGCCATCCAGGGTGAGCACACTCTCCCCTGGGAGAAGGATGAAGCGCTCAATGCGAGGAGAACCGGCCACTCCCGACAGGGTGGGGTGGGCGGGGTCGAATTCCAGGCGAAACCGTCGTCCGGGCGCGCCTTCGACGGAGATCCTTCCCACCATGGCCAAGGGTCCCTCCAGCAGGCGGATGCCAGGCGAAGGTTTGAGCATGCCGTCAGGCGTGAGTTCCACGCTCCCGCCGCTTGGATCCACGACCAGATTCCCGAATTGGAGGCCCTGTAAACGAAAGAGACGCAGGCTTGGGTCTTCCTCCGCGAGGGCAGGGAGGAAGGAAGCCAGGGCCATGAGTGACGCGAGCATCCAGTGCTTCATGGGCGGCCTCCGGTGGCTGGTTTGAGACTTGGGATGTTGATGAGGCGTGCAGGAGGGTCTAGGGAGAGGGCTGCAGGGGGCCTTGGAATGGGAGTGGCTTGGCCTGTCCCTTGAGCGGGGAGGGGGGCGCTGATCCCGAGTTGGTCCTCAGGCTCCACCACGAGATCCTGCCCATCATGGACGGTATGGGTCGAATCCACGATGAAGGTTCGCTTGGGTACCTTGATCAGGTGCAGGCGCTGCCGTTCCTCCTTAGTCACCGTGAGTGTATAGGTGCCGATGGGGAGATTGCGAATCTCGAAGAACCCATCGTAGGCCGTCCGTATTCTGCGGACGATTTTACGGTCAGCAGAGGTGAGTTCCACTTCCAGACCTCCGAGGTCCATGGTGTGGGTCCCCATCCGGCGGCGGGTGGTGCCATTGACTTCTCCCAAGATCTGCACGGGGACATCCAGCCGAATGACCTTGCCGGGACGGGGCAGGATGAAGATGGCCTCTTCCGAAGGCTGCAGGCTCAGGTCCTCCAGCGAGGATGCATCCACGGCCACGGGGACCCACTGGCTGCGTCCCAGTTGGGCATACCAGGCGATGCGGGGGTCGTGGCTGTGGTTCTCTGACTGGATGCCATCCCGAACCGTGAAGCGGGTCCCTTCCAGCACCCGCTCACGAGAGTCCTTCTTCCCATTCCCATTCTCGTCAAGGTAAGCCTGGGCAGAGACACTGCCGCTGGAAGCCAGGGACTGGGCGCTCGTGGTCCACTGGCCGGAGCGAGGCTCGCGCTGCACGGACAACTGCAATCGAACCGTGACGCCCCAGCCCCCGGCCCGGGACCAGTTCCCGTCCACGCCGAAACCGAAGCTGCCCGCCAGGCGGGCTGCGCCAGCCTGCACGAGGATGGCGCTGGAATCCGGTGAAGCCTTCTGGATGGCGGCCCGGTAGCTCATGCCCGTGCTGCGTTGGTAGTCCCCGTTGAGCGTCCAGACGGTGCCGCGGGATCCCGCGCTCTGGCTCTGGCTCTGGATCTCACCCTGAAGGCCGAACCCTTCGGCCCGGGCACTGACGGTCAAGCCCATTTCACTCTGATTCTGCGTGGTCCATCGGGAGCGGCCGAGAAAGGCCGTGAAACTGAGTGACTGCAGGCCGAGCCCCGCCTGAATCCGCGACCGCAGGCGCCGTTCCCCATCGACGAAGGCCTGCTCCCACAAGGTCCCACCCAGGCTGAAGATCCGTCCGCCATATGGGGCGGAGGCATTCAGGTCCCCCTGGGTTTCATCTTTCAGAAGGTGGGTGCCGGTGGCGCTCACGAGGGAGGGCGTCTGAAAGCCACCCAGATACTGGGCCCGTCGCAAGGACAGGCTGTTGTATCCAAAACCTGTGCGAACCAGGCCCTGATAGGCCTCACCCTGGCTGCCAAGGGGACTGCGATCGCGGGCACCATAGAAGTCCAAGGCGAGGTAGGGAAGCACGCCGCGCATGCCGGCCACGGCGTACTGGTGTGCCCCGTCCTGCAGAACCACGCGAGCACCACCGGCCTTTACGGACAGGGCAGGACTGAGGCCGTATTCCATGCTGCCGAGGGCATTCTTCCCCCGGGGTGTCATCGTGGTATCGAGGACCGTGGGGCCTGCTGCCTGTTGAGGAGGGATGGAGGCCATCACCTGGTAGTAGAAGGATCCCGGGGGCGGTTGGTCGCCAGCGATGTCGAGGCGGAAGCTTTCCTTGCGCCGTTCGCCAAAGGGACCCAGGAATAGCAACTCGAAGTCATTCATGCCAAAGCGGAGCGAAACGTCAGGGAATTCATAGCGGCCATCAGGCCGGGAGCGCCGGAAGCCGAGGAGCGTTCCGTTCTGGTAGAGCTCCACGGTCCAGCCCTCGGGGAGTTGCCCACGGAAGGCCCGGCTGCCGAAGGCCGTCCGGTATTCCAGGGGCAGGTTGTTGAGGCTGAAGCCCTGGCCATTGGGCAAGGCTCCGACGATTTCCAGGGAACCAGATTGCATGAGGTCACCCACCTCGAACCTTCGAGCATGCAAGGGCCCCATCAACCCGCCATCGGGATCCTCGCGGAGGAGGGTGCCTCGGGAGTCACGAAAGCCCCTGGTCGAGTCGTGCGTCACATAGATCACGGAGCTCATCCAGAGGAGGTCCCCCGCCAGATTGGCGGAGACCTGGGGCTTCTGCCCACCTCCGTGGGCACTGGCGCTCCAGCCCGCACCCAGGTCGAGGGTGGGCACATCCAAGAAGCCGTATGGGACGGGTTGGTGGGTGCCCTTCGGACGGCCTTCTCCCTCGTTCCTTCCGGCCTCCTTGAACTGCGCGTACCTTCCTTCCCGTTCCCAGATGTCCAGGATGGGCAGGCGAACCCCTTCCGTCGCCGCGAAGAAGGCCACAGCGTCCTTGAGGTTCACGACCAGGGTCAGGGGGAACCAGGTCTCCAATAGCCCCGCCTCGACGTAGAGCTCGTCCCCCACCATGCGGACTTGGCCGGGGCGGATGGCTGACATGGCGCCGTTGATGTTGACCGAACCATCCGCCAAGTTCAGCTGGAAGGATCGACGGCTGGACAGAAACGTTCCGTTGGCCGATGCCGTTCTGGGAGCCACGTTGATGTCGAAGGCCAACATTCGGCAGACTTCGCCAAGTGGCAAGTAGACCTTCCCCTGGGAAGGGATGCCCAGGAGGTCTTCTCCGAGGGGTTTCCGGTCGAGGATGGGCCGCAAAAGGATTCCCTCCGCTTCCTGGAGGGGTGCAAGCCCCTGGGCTCCAAGGCCGATGCCCACCCAGAGCATCAGGGGCCAGAGCCCCGAACTAGCCCGCCACATCGACCAGAGCCGTCACCGGTGAGGCATTTCCATCTGTGGGAGTGAAGGTGATCTTGAGTTGGGCTCCCTTGAGGGCATCTCGTTTCGCTGGATCGAGGGCCAAGCGAATCTCCCTCGCCTCCAGCCCCGTGTAGATGCCGATGCCCTTCATCTGGGACAGCACCAACCCACGCTGGAGCTGACCTCCTTTCTCGACCTGCACTTTCAGGTCACCCAGCACACTGGAATTTCCACGCCGTTCAAGAGAGAAGGCCAGGGTCCATGGAGCCTCAGCCTTTTCAGGTGGGCTGGCCTGGGCCTTCGAGATGGCCAGTTGGGCCTTCAGGTTTCCATGTCGCACGATGATGGGAATGGTGATGCCGAAAATGGGGGTCAACTTGAAGGAAAGGGCTTGCTCGGTGGCGGCCGTTTCAGGTTCCGGGACATCCGCGGCCGGGACAGCCTGGAACAGCACATGAGACCGGTATTCGCCCTCGGCCAATTCCGCAGGTTTGCGCAGCTGGAAGCGCACCATCTGGACCTCTCCAGGTTTGAGCTCGACCTGGCGCGGGGTCATCCGCACCAGATCCGCTGCGGTGATTTCAGCCGGACCCTTGGTGCGGTCATCCAGGCGGCCGCTTGGGAGCATGACCATCTCCTTGATCAGGACACGGTAGGTGGCTGAGGTGGAGCCATCGTTGCGGAGCATGACTTCGGCAGCCCGGTCGCGTCCCTGGAACACCACGCGGTGGGGCACCACCGCCAGGTCCCCGACCCCCTTCACGACCAACGGGGGCGCCTGGGCGGTGAGGCCCAGGGCGGTGATCAGGAGCAGGAATGAGAATCCTCGGAGCGGCACGGTGCCTCCAGACCATGGAAGGGGCCACGGCGCTTGGCCGTGGCCCCCTGGGTTCCGACAACGACGACTAGAGCCAAGCTTAGTTGTACTGGACATCCACGGAGAAGGTTCCGCGATAGAGGCCCGGGGCCGAGCTGCTTCCCAGATCGAGTTCCCCGCCGACGTAGAACTGGGAGGCTCCAGTGGTGCCGTCGAGGCTCCCTCCGAAGGGACTCTGGGTGAAGGTGCTGATGGTCCAGTTATGCTCGCCCCCAGGATTGGTGACAGAACTGGCGTCGCAGACCCCAACGGTGAGGTTGAGGGTGCCCGTTCCCTCACCAGAAGTGAGGGTGATGGTCCTCGGGGTGGTCACGAGGAAGGCATAGCCCATCTCGCCGGTGGCAGTGAACCGGGCCGTGTGGGGTTCGCCCAGGCCAGACTTGTTGCCCCACTTCTGGACACCCGTAAAGTTGGTGTAGGGGGTCCCATCCGCGTATTCTTCGAGAATGAGCTTCTTGGGGGTCGGCAGCGCTGGATCGACGATGTACTCGCCGAACCACATGCCGCGGGTATTGGCGACCTTCAGTGGGTTCACGATGGTGACCGAGGCCTTCGCTGAGGCCGTGCTGACGGAGCCGTCCTGGGCCACCAGGCCCATGCTGCCGAAAGTGACGATGCTGGAAAGAAGTATGAGCTTATTCATGTGGTTTCCCTTTCTTCATCCGAGTCAGTTGTAGTTGACGCTGACGTTGAATTCCTTTGCGAAGGTTCCGGTCTTGCCGGCGTCAGCTACCAGGGTTCCGTAAAGCACCACCGTGCCTGCGGTCGAGGCGGTGCCGTCCCCGGCGATGGAACTCGCGACGGTCCAGTTCACGCCAGGGCCCAGTTCAACGGAGCCCGGGATGGTCCAGGCGACGGTCAGTGTGCTGTCCTTGGTGAAACTGAACTTGGCGGTCTGGGCGGCCTTTGCATTGGAACCGATAAGGGCTACGCCGTTGGTGTAGGTCACGGTCCCGTCGACGGCCATCACCAGGTTCAGCGCGATGGCGGTGTTGTTGACAACCACCGCGCCAAAGCTCAGGTCCTGGGTCTTGCTGATCTTCACGGGGGCGTAGAGGTTTACGCCAGCGGTTGCTGAGGCAGAGGCGTGGTTGCCGTCTTCTGCGAATATGGGGGACACCGCAGCCACGAGGGCGAGGGCGATGAGTTTGCGCATGAAAACTCCTGGTAGCTAGCGTCTGGCGGGTGGGTCGAGGCCCAATGCCGGACAATGGTTGGGGGAGGATGCCGCCTAGGGGCGGCTCCGGGGAGTGCAGGCCGATGGCAGTCGCATGACTGGAGAACATGCGGAGGTCATGACCTTGGGTGTGCAGCTTCGAGCGTCCCTGACGGGCAAACTCTGGCTTGGGGAACGAAGCTCAGAATGGAGTCGAGATGGCCTGGATACAAGCTGAGAAATGGTTAAGATTTGTTAAAAAATCAACATTTAATTTTAATAAAAAAGGTTATATATCAACACTTGAACATCGATGATTCAAGCATCGTGTTTCAGGCCTTCTGCGGGAGGAGTCTGGGTGCTTCCACCATTCCAAGGTGGCGACTAGCGGCAGATGAAACCCACGCCCCACTCCGTCCTGAAGTGCTCGGGGTGGGCGGGATCATCCTCGAGTTTCTCTCTCAGTTTGCAGATGAAGACGTCCAGCGCCTTGGCGCTGCCGTGGTGGTTCTCACCCCAGACTTCCTTGTGCAACCGGTCGCGGGTGAGTACTTCTCCGGGATGCTTGAGAAAGGCCCCAAGCAGGGCGAATTCCCGAGGGGTGAGGTCCACTTCCCGGTCCCCCTTGAAGACTTTCAAGCTGTGGACCTCCATGCGGATGTCGCCGAGTGTGAGGACATCCGAGGTGAGGAGCTGCCGGGAACAGCGGCGCAGCACGGCTTTGATCCTTGCAATCAGCACATCTGGGCCGAAGGGTTTCACCAGGTAGTCATCCGCGCCCAGGTCCAGTCCCGACACCTTGTCAGAGTCGTCGCCACGTCCGGTGAGGATGATGATGGCCACGTCTTCGCGCCAGCCGCGCATCATCCGACAGACTTCAAAACCGTCTATCCCGGGCAGCCCGATGTCCAACAGCACGAGCCGGGGTGGCTGGTTCGTGAAGATGTCCAGGGCTTCCTCGCCGCTACTGGCCACCTGCACGTTAAAGCCAGCTTTCCGAAGGGTGGTGCGGATGAATTTCTGTGCCCCGAGATCATCCTCAACCACCAGGGCCGTACCAAGGGTATTCGCCGCAGAAGTCCAGGGAGCGCAACCTGGATTTCGGGGAAGGATGGAGGAGCCACCTGTGGAACGGACCTCTGGTTCGCAGTGGGTGTGCAGGTTCATTCGGTCACCTGGGGAGGTTCCTCGGCAGCAGGTTTGGGGCCGGGAGCCACAGGGGACGACTCTATCACCTTTTTTTCGGCTAGCCAGGTCATCAATATATTTTTTTTCATGGTCAACACGAGTGTGCACGGCCCTTCAGAGGTGGCAATCCAGATGTCCATGGGGTTTGATTCATGCACGGGGGAGTCTGAATTTCCTGGCTGGCTGAATGGGACCTTACACTCGGGCCTGAGGCAGGGATTCCACTCTGCTGCCGAGGACCGCGCCGCCATGGACCTGCATGACCTCATCAAGGCCGGTGCTGCGAGCCGCAAGGCACGGCATTTCCAGGCGGCTGTGGACCTCTACCTCCCGGCCCTTGCTCTGGAACCCCATCACCTCCAGGCCCTGAAAGGGTTGGCCGATGCCTACCGCGGCGTGGGCAATGGAAGGCGCTGCCTGGAGACCTGGGACCGCTTCCTGGCTCTCCGACCCGAGGAGGGTTCGGTTCAGGCCCGCGTCGGCGATGCCTGCCGCAAGCTGGGCTTGGCCGAGCGCGCCGCGGATCACTATCAGGCGGCCCTCCGGCATGATCCGAAGGATCGCTATGCCTTGACCGGGCTGGGGGACCTGCATCAGAAGGAACGCCGACCCGAGGCGGCGCTGGCCTGCTGGGAGCGCCTGCTGGAGTTGGATCCTCGCCTCCTGCACATCCGCACCATGGCCGGGAACCAGTGCCGAAAGAAGCTCGATTTCGCGCGGGCAGAGCACCATTTTCAGGAGGTGCTCCGGCAGGACCCCCACAATGTTCATGGGGTCTTCGGGCTGGCCGACGCCCTGCGTGGGCTGGGCCGTTACGAGGAGGCGGCTCCCTACTGGGACGAGATGCTCCTGGCCGATGGTGCAAACAAGCAGGTCCTCTGCCGGGCTGGCGACTGCTTTGCGCGCCTGGGTAACCTCGACCAGGCCGAAACACTGTTCCGCCGCGCCCTCGACCAGGGCTACGACCGCTCTGCACTGCTGGGGCTCGCCCGGGTGCAAGGCCTTCGAGGCGCCTCCGCCGAAGCGGTGCGTTGCTACGAAGTCATCCTGGTGAAGAACCCTGGTGATTCCCGGACCAGCCAGCTACTGGCAGAGGCAAGGGCTTCCTCCCTTCAGTAGGTCAGCTAAGGTTCCCGGCTGACGGCGATGTCCACCAACTTCAGCAGGTCTGCCACCACCTCGCGGCGCATGGTGTCCTGCTCGTACCGGGCGGCCACTTTTTTACGCGCCGCCGCGACATCACCACAGGCCTTGCCCCGGGCGATGAGTTCCTTGCAGCCTTCGGGCATGGGTCCCCAACTCCCGCATTCCACGAAGCGGTCACTCAGGAAGATGAACTTGGGAATGGCCTCGCCACCATTGGTGAGAAAGCGCAGGAACACGTCCGGGTGCTGCTCGCGGCTGATGTAGCGCACCTTCAACTGGGGACCGGCCTCGGCCATGTGCTGGAGTACGGGCGCATGGCGTACCACATCACCGCACCAGTCCTCGGCAATGGCCACCACATGGACGGGGCGGGGCAGGGCCGCCAGGTAGCCCGCCACGGCGGGCTCCAGGGACAGGGCCGAATGCTGAGCCGCCAGCTTGTCGTGCTGTTCCGGGGCTTCTGCGGAGGTCAGCCAGGCGGCGTACTCCAGGCCTGATTCGAAGACCGACTTCCAGTCGATGAGGGGCAGGGTGGCAGGACGGGGCATGGATCCTCCTTGGATCAGGGTTGGATGCGCTGGAGTCGGGCTACGCGCAGCCGGGGGAACAGAAAGCCCGTCCTGGCCTTGTACTCCCGCCACCCTGGGTGGCGCGAGAGCCGCTCCTCCATCACCAGCATGTTGGGCAGAAACAGGCCACTCCAGACGCAAGCGAGTACCAGCCAAGGCCCCCAGTGCCTGGCCAGCAGGGCATAGGCCGCGTAGAGCAGCATCTCACCCAGGTAGTTGGGATGGCGCACACGGGCGTAGAGGCCTGTGGTGATAAGCCCGGGCCGCTGGCTCAGCAAGGCGTGCTTCTGGGCATCGGCACTCATCATCAGGGCGAGACCGAGCGTGTGGATGGCCACGGCGGTGCCGATCAACCAGGCGGCTGGTTCGGGCCTTGGTCCCAGGAGGGGCGTGACCACCAGCACCGGTGCGAGCCAGTAGGGGCCGAGTACTGCGGCGAAGGCAATCAGACCGCCGCCCCAGGTGACACGCACATTCCAGCGTTGGTCTGGAAAGGCGGCGTGCTTGATCAGCCAGCAGAGGCCGTAGGTGCCATGGAGGGCCAGGTAGGTCCAGGCGGCCAGTCCCCAATTGCCGCAGGCCACCATGAGCCCCAGCACAAACAGCCAGGTACCGCCCTTCTGCAGGTTGATCAAGGTGGACAGCCGCCAGGGGCGGGGCCCGCCGAAGGCGTCCTGGCTCAGGTGGGTGCCGAGGCGCTGAAGAGATCGGGCCCAGGTGGGAGCGGGATCAGGAAAGACGGTGCCGGTCACGGGGTGGGCATCTCCAAATGAGTGCTGGGGCGTCTTGATCATGCCCGATCAAAGGCCCGCCGGTACAGAACCACCGGATCGCCCGGCTCGATTTCCATGGTCTTGACCAAACGGAAGTCCAGGCCCTCCAGCAGGCGGATCGAGGCCGCGTGGCCCGGTGACACGATGGCCAGCAACCCCGGCAGACCAAGGCAATCCCGCGCCCAGGCCACACAGGCTTCGGCGGCTTCCCGGGCATAACCCAGGCCCCAAAATTTTGGACAGAAGGCATAGCCGAGGTCGACCTCCGGCTGGGTCTCGCGCCGGATGAGACCGCACATGCCCATGGGATTGCCTGTGTCCCGGTGCTGGACCAGCCAGAGCCCGTGGCCGTGGGTGGCATAGCTGGCCAGGGGTCCCCGGGTGAGGTACTCCGCCGCCTGCCCCAGGGTCCGCACACCCTTGTCCGCGATGTGCTCGATGAAAGAGGGTTCATTGAGCAGCCGCAGGATGAACGGTGTGTCGTCCAAGGTGAAAGGACGGATGATCAGTCGCTCTGTCGTCACGGGGATCATGACCTCAGGATCGCCTGGGAGTGGGCGGTTGCCAACCGCTTGCGCACCCGGAGGTGCCTGCTGGCGCCCTGGGCTAGAGTGGAAGTTCGAACGCCCAGGAGCCTTCATGACCCTCGCTAAAGCCTACGCTGCCACCTCCGCCACAGCCCCCCTTGCCCCCTTCCAGTTCGAGCGGCGGGCCGTGGGCCCCCACGATGTTCAGATCGAGATTGCCTACTGTGGCATCTGCCACTCGGACCTGCACCAGGTGCGCAACGAATGGGGGAACAGCACCTACCCCATGGTTCCCGGCCACGAGATCGTGGGTCACGTCACCGCCGTGGGCGCCCACGTGAAGGGCTTCAAGGTCGGTGACCTGGCGGGGGTGGGCTGCCTGGTGGACAGCTGCCGCACCTGCTCCAGCTGCCAGCGCAAGCTGGAGCAGTTTTGCGAAAAGGGCGCCGCCTTCAGCTACAACGGCACCGAGATGGACCGCAAGACCATCACCCAGGGCGGCTACTCGTCCAGCATCGTGACAGACGAGGCCTTCGTCCTGAAGATCTCGCCCAAGCTGGATCTGGCCGCTACTGCGCCCCTGCTCTGTGCGGGCATCACCACCTACTCACCCCTGCGCCACTGGAAGACCAAGGCGGGCGACAAAGTGGGTGTGGTGGGCCTGGGCGGCCTGGGCCACATGGCCGTAAAGATCGCCGCCGCCATGGGGGCGGAAGTCACCATGCTCAGCACGTCGAAGTCGAAGGAGTTGGACGCGCGCAAGCTGGGCGCCCAGCACTTCGGGCTCACCTCGGATGACGCCACCTTCAAGAAGCTGGCAGGCCACTTCGACCTCATCATCGACACGATCTCCGCGCCCCACGACTACAACAAGTACCTGGGCCTGCTCCGCGTGGAGGGCACCATGGTGCTGCTGGGCGTGCCGCCCGAGCCCACGCCCGTCTCCGCCTTCCCCCTGATCATGGGTCGCCGCAGCCTCAGCGGCTCGCTCATCGGCGGCATCGCCGAGACCCAGGAGATGCTCGACTTCTGCGCCGAGCACGGCATCGTCTCCGACATCGAGTTGATCCCCGTCCAGCAGGTGAAC
>JANYAZ010000179.1 GCA_025361045.1 Geothrix sp.
CTCATCACAGGTCCAGGTCGGCCACGGGCTGTTTGGACATGTAGCGCTCGGCGCCATCGGGGAAGAGGGTCACCACGCGGGCTCCGGGGGGCATGGTCTTGGCCAGTTCCCGGGCGGCCCAGGCGTTGGCGCCACTGGAGGCCCCCACCAGGCAACCTTCGGTGGCGATGAGCTCCCGCGCCGTGGCCAGGCTGGCGGCATCGGCCACATCCATGATCTGATCCGCGATGGACAGGTCCAGGCTGCCCGGGATGAAGCTGTTGCCCACGCCTTCGACCACCCAGTCCTTCAGCGGTGCGCCACAGTAGATCGAACCCTCGGGCTGCACGACCACCGCCTTGATCGAGGGGTTCTTTTCTTTCAGGTAGCGGGCGATGCCGGTGAAGGTGCCACCGCTGCCGGCACCCAGCACCACGGCGTCCACGCGGCCCTCCATCTGGGTCCAAATCTCGGGGCCGGTGGTCAGGTAGTGGCTGTCGGGGTTGCTGGGATTCTCGAACTGCTGGGGCACGAAGGCGTTCGGAATCGTCGCCGCCAGCTCGGCACAGCGGGCGATGGCACCCTTCATGCCGAGTTCTTTCGGGATCAGTTCCAGCTCCGCACCCAGGGCCTTCATCAGCAGCATCTTTTCCCGGCTGTACTTCGTGGGGACACACAGAATGCAGCGGTAGCCCAGAGCCTTGGCGGCGATGGCGAGGCCCACACCGGTGTTGCCGGCGGTGGGTTCGATGATGGTGCTGACACCCGGCCTGATCTGACCCAGGGCTTCGGCGGTCTTGATCATGCCCACGCCGATGCGGTCCTTCACGCTGCCGCCGGGGTTGAGGTACTCGAGTTTCGAGAACAGCTGGAAGTCCGGGGCGAAGCGGGTCAGCCGGAGCATCGGGGTATTCCCGACCAGGTCCAGGACCGAATCGACGACGGGGGGCAGGGTGCGCAATACAGCAGGCATGAGAACTCCAAACGATTCAGTCTAGCTTCCGCATCGATGCCCACCTCTGACGGCAACAATGGGATAGGGAGGCAAGCATCTCACTCACCCTTGTGGAAGCCGATGGGTTTTTTCTTGGGGACCGGTGGTTCCATGAGCTGTCGGATGGCATCAAAGACAGCTTTGAACTGGGCATCGTACTTGCGCTCCAGGCTATTCAGCTTCTTGGCCAGGTCGTGGTGGGTGGTCAGGATCTCTCGAAGGCGCACGAAGGCCCGCATGATCTCGATGTTGACCCGGATGGCCTGCTCGCTGCGAAGGACGCCGGAAAGCATCGCTACGCCTTGTTCTGTGAACGCATAGGGAGCATAGCGGCGGCCACCCCAGGAACTTGAGATGCCAATTTGGGATTTCAAGTGGGCCCATTCCTCCTCGGTGAGCTGAAGCATGAAGTCATCCGGGAACCTGGTGATGTTCCGTTTGACGGCCCTGACCAATGTCGCGGTATCTACGCCGTAAAGCGCTGCAAGGTCAGTATCGAGAAGGACTTTTTCTCCTCGAATGAAAAGAATGGTCTTGGTGATCCGTTCGACAAGGGCGTGCGGGTGGCTCATATCAGATCAACCTAGGGCAGTCATTCAGATAACGGACATTAGCCTTTCACCACGATGCTCACCAGTTTGCCCCCGGGGGGCAGCACGACTTTCACGATCTCCTTGCCCGCCAGGTGAGGCTGGGCTTCGGTGCAGGCCAGGGCCGCCGCGCGACGCTGGTCCTCGGTGGCCGAGGCCGGCAGGGTGAGGCGACCCCGGACCTTCCCGTTCACCTGCACCACCACGAGTACTTCGTCGGCTTCCAGGTACTGGGCATCGGTCTCGGGCCAGGCGGCCTGCATGCAGAGGCCGGGCCGCCCGAGCTGGCTCCAGAGCTGCTCGGCCAGGTGCGGTGCCACCGGCGACATCAGCCGCACGAAGGCGTCCAGCGCGTGCTGCAACACGGCACCACGATGGGGGGCATCGGCCGGCAGGTCGCCCAGGGCGTTGGAGAGCTCCATGAGGCCCGAGACCACGGTGTTGAACTGGTAGCGGCGCTCGAGGTCGTCCGTGAGCCGGGCCAGGGTCTGATTGAGCTTGATGAGGAGGGCCTTCTCCTCGGCGCTGAGCTGATCCTTGGCGGGCAGTGGCTGGTTCGTTACCGCATGATCCTCGACCATGCGGGTGATGCGCTTGAGGAAGCGGCTGGCGCCCTCGATGCCCTCGAAGCCGGTCCAGTCGATCTCCTTCTCGATGGGCGCCGCGAAGATCATGAAGAGGCGCAACGCGTCGGCGCCGTACCGCGAGATGACCTCGTCGGGATCCACGATGTTGCCCTTGGACTTGCTCATCTTCGAGCCGTCCTTCAGCACCATGCCCTGGCAGATGAGCTTCTGGAAGGGCTCGGGCCCGCTGGCGAGACCCAGATCCCGCAGCACCTTGTAGAAGAAGCGGGCGTAGATGAGGTGCATGGTGGCGTGCTCGATGCCGCCGACATACAGATCCACCGGCATCCAGGCATCGCTTTCGACCTTGGCGAAGGGCAGCGAGCTGTTCTTGGGATCCAGGTAGCGCAGCCAGTACCAGCTGCTGTCCACGAAGGTATCCATGGTGTCAGTTTCACGCCTTGCGGGCCGGCCGCAGCTTGGACACTTCGTGTCCAAGAAGGAGCGGGACGTGAGGAGGGGCGAGGGTCCGACGCCCGTGAAGGCGACATCCTCGGGCAGGCGTACGGGCAGGTTCTCGGCCTTTTCGGGCACGACACCGCAGGCTTCGCAATGCACGGTCGGGATGGGCGTGCCCCAGTAGCGCTGGCGGCTGAGGCCCCAGTCCTTGAGCTTGTAGGTGGTGGTCTTCGCCGCGCGGTCACCCAACTTGGCCACCATGGCCGTGGCGGCGTCCTCGCTCTTCATGCCGGTGAACTCGCCGCTATTCACCAGGGTGCCCAGATCCCACTCGCTCTCGGACTCGATGACCTGGGGGATGGCCAGACCATATTTCTTGGCGAACTCATGGTCCCGCTCGTCGTGGGCGGGCACGCCCATGACGGCACCGGTGCCGTAGTCCATGAGCACGTAGTTGGCGGCGAAGACCGGCACCTGCTCACCGGTGAAGGGGTGGAGCACGGACAGCGCCGTGCGGTGCCCCAGCTTCTCGTCGCTGGTGAGGCGCTCCTCGCGGCTGAGGGAGGCCACCTGGTCGCAGAAGGCCTTGAGCGCCAGGTCGGATTCTGCCGCCTTCTCGATGACCGGATGCTCGGTGCTGAGCGCCATGAACGTCACCCCGAACAACGTATCGAGCCGCGTGGTGAAGACTTCTATCTCTTCCCCACTCGTGAGCGCGAAGCGCGCACGAGCCCCCTCGGACCTGCCGATCCAGTGGCGCTGCATGGTCTTCACGTTCTCGGGCCAGTCCAGGCCATCGAGGCAGTCCAGCAGCTCGTCGGCGTACTTCGTGGTCTTGAAGAAGTACTGCTCCAGGGGCTTCTGGGTGACGGGATGGCCGGTGCGCTCATCCTTGCCGTCCACCACCTGCTCATTGGCGAGCACGGTGCCCAGGACTTCGCACCAGTTCACGGTGCGCATGGCGCGGAACACATCACCCCGC
>JANYAZ010000227.1 GCA_025361045.1 Geothrix sp.
TGAACTTCACCAGCGAAAGGCCGCGCTGGAACTGCATCGGGCTGTAAACCATGGAACCTCCCGGGACGCTAAACCCAGCCCCAGAGTGCTTCCGGCCTATCGACAATGGGTGTCCACTCGCATTACTGACTGTTTACACAAGGCTTAAGCCAGCCTCATCCTCACGCATGAGGCGGAGCAAGGCCGATAAGCAGGAAAGCTGATAAAAATGCACTCAGAAATGAGCTTCCCGTTCGTTGTGATCCCGCGTGCTCGGTGGCTCTGGATTGCTAGAAGGTCCAGTGCATTCCCAGTGAGGCGCTCCATCGGGGCTCGATCTGCAGGCCGGTCACGCGCTGGGCCACGGGCACCTGGGCGAAGGCATAGACCTGGAACCGCTGACTGACGTTGAAGGTCAGGCCGGGGCTCAGGTAGACCAGGGTGGCGCCGCTGTTCTCCACATCTGCGTTCACGCCGGATTCCCGGCCCTCGGCCCGCACATTGACCTGGAGGTGGGGGGTGACCCTGGCGAAGCCGCTGTAGCGCACGCCGAAGTTGGCGTTCAGCCCATCGCCGGGCTTGAAGCCCTCCTTCTCGCCCGTGGGCTTCTGGAAGAGCACTTGGCCGAACATGCCCCAGTCCGCGGCCAGCTCGCCGAAGGCATAGCAGCCCAGCAGCAGGTCTGTGGTGCCCGTGCCCAGCTGCAGGCCTGCATCCAGAGGCATGCCCGCTTCCGCGCCCGCATTGAAGTTCTGTTTCGTCCCGCCCGTGGGCAGCTTCACGCCGAACTGCACACCGAAGGAATGATCATCCGAAAAGCCCTGGTAGCGGCCCAGCACGCGCACATCGCCCAGGCCGTTGCCCTTGGAGAAGGAGGGGTCCGTATCACCCGGGGCGATGGTGGCGTGGTAGCGGTTGAAGATCGGCACCAGCAGCGTCACGCCCCAGTCCGCGCTGGGGCTGTAGTCCAGGGTGGCCGTGAGGTTCCGGTTGATTGTCTTCTCCTGGAGCTCCCACTCGTTGGGGATCGCGAAGCTCCCGCGGTCCACGGGCCTGGTGCCCGAGCGGAGCTGATCCTGGTTGAAGTAGTCGTAGCGCAGATCGAAGCGGAAGCCCGGCTGGGTCGCATAACCCTGGGTGGCCCAGTCGGAATGCAGCGTGCACCCACAGGCACCGCAGGCCCGCGCCGACGGCGCGGTGACGAGTAGCACGGTAAGGATCGCGATGGGGATGAACAGACGCATGGGCTGGCTTTCCAACATGTTGATTTCCATTCTGCCTGTACCAACAGCCGATCTCGCTGCGTCAGTTTGTCGCAGCGAGGGGGGTCTACTTGGCAGGCCGCTTCCGGCCGGCCTTCCGCTGCAGGCTGCGGCGGTGCATGCCCAGGCGCCGGGCGGCTTCGGAGAGGTTGCCCTCGCAGTCGTTCAGCACGCGCTGGATGTGCTCCCATTCCACCCGCGCAAGAGAGGGCGTTTCCAGGCCCGGATTGGTCTCGGCGGCCTGCCCCTCTGGGTGGAAGGCCGCCAGGATGTCGTCCACATCGGCGGGCTTGGTGAGGTAGTTCACGGCGCCCAAGCGCACCGCCTCCATGGCGGTGGCGATGCTGCCGTAGCCCGTGAGCATGAGCACCTTCGTGGTGGAATCGATGACCATGAGGCGGCGCAGGAGCTCCAGGCCCGACTCTCCGGGCATGCGCAGATCCAGTACGGCGAATTCGGGACTGTCCATCTCGGCCAAGGCGGCGGCCGCTTCCACATCGGCGGCGGTGCGCACGTCGTAGCCCCGCAGGGTGATGGCCTTGGCCAGCCGCTCGCGGTAAGTGGCGTCGTCATCCACCAGCAGCAGGGAAGGCCGCGAATCAGCCATGGGCCACCCGGGGCCAGCTCAGCTGGACCTTGGTGCCCCGACCCAGGCGCGAATCCACCTGCAGCTCGCCGCCCAGCTGCTCGGCGAAGGTGCGGGCCAGGAAGAGACCCAGGCCCATGCCGGCGCCCGTGGGCTTAGTAATGAAGAAGGGCTCGCCCACCCGGGCCAGCACCTCCGGCGTCATGCCAGTGCCGTGATCTTCGACCTCCAGGTGCCAGGCACCCTGGTCCTCCCGCGCAACGACCTGCACTGGTCCCGGCCGGGGCGTGGCCTCGAGGGCATTCGACACCATGGCGCGCAGGGCGCGGACGAGGCCCCGCTTCGGCATGGGATCACAGGCAGAGGCCGGCCACTGGAATGCAAGCCGCGCTCGGTCCTCGGTTGCCAGACCCTCGGTGAGATCGGTTTCCAGCTCTGCCCAGACCAGGGGCTGAAAGGCCTCGCCCAGGGTGGAGCCGCTGGGCTCCGCCATCTGGTCGAGGATGCGGCGGCAGCGACCCACTTCCTCGCGGATGAGGGCGGCATCCTGGGCCATGTCGGACCCCTGCCCACCCAACGCTTCGGCGGTGTGCTGCAGTTCCTTGGCCGCCACGGCGATGGTTCCGAGCGGTGTGCCCAGCTCATGGGCCACTCCCGCCGCAAGCGTGGTCAACGCCGCCAGCCGGGACTGGCGTGCGGAGAGATCCCGCAATGCCGCGAGTTCCTCATCGCGCAGACGCAGGGCCTCGGTCACCAGGCCCACGAAGGCCGCGATCAGGATCGCCGTGATGGCGAAGGCCACCCACATGCCGGTGAGGTGCAGGGACATGCCCGAGGCGCCATGCCCCATCAGGGTGTGATTGGGCACGTGCCAGAAGAAGAGCAGCCCGAACCCGGCGGTGGCCAGGCCCCCCAGGAACCAGGCCCA
>JANYAZ010000243.1 GCA_025361045.1 Geothrix sp.
GCCGCCTGGTCCAGGGACTCGCCGACCTTCTTCACCTCCAGCTCGTACTGCCGGGCCAGGGCCTCTCCCAAGGCAGCCGCCGCCTCGGGGGTACGAAAGCCGAGGCGCCAGGCTTCTTCAAAGGAGGCACGCGCCCCATCGTGATCGTCCAGAAGCTCCCGGCCGGTGCCGATGGCAAAGGCGCCAGCCCCTGACCCCTGCACGCCGGGGCGCTGTTCGAGGGACCGTAATGCCTTGCGGAGGGCCTCCCGAGCGGGCCGGAGATCATGCGCCGGCGCCAGGTACTCGGCCCGCAGGCTCTCGCGCATGGTCGAGGCTTCAGCCCCCAGACGTGCGGCCGCCAGGGCTTCCAGGTTGCTGCGGCGGGAGATCCAAGCGGCCGCGCCGATGCCAGCCACCACCGCCATGGCGGCCACGGCCAAGGCCCGGGCCGCGGTCCGGTTGTGCCGAGACCAGCGCACCAGCCGCTCGCCCAGGGGGGCTCGCCGGGCCAGGACCGGCTCGCCCCGCAGGAAGCGGCCAAGGTCGTCGGCGAAGGCTTCGGCGCTGGCGTACCGGTCCGCCGGCGCCTTCTCCATGGCCTTGGCAACGATGGTGCGCAGGTCCGGCGGAACGCCCAGCAGAGGTGTGGGCTCCTCCTCCAGAATGCGCCGCAGCAGCTGGGTGTCATCCAGGTGCTGGGTGGGTCGCTGGGAGCCACCTTCGGTGGCCTGTGGCTGTGTGGTCTTCCGGAAGGGCAGGTGGCCCGAGAGCAGGGCGTAGGCCGTGGCCCCGAGCGCGTAGATGTCCACGCGGAAGTCCACCGGGCCGCCGTCCAGCAGCACTTCCGGTGCCATGAAGTCGAGTGTTCCAGCGGGGAGGCCGGACTGGGTGAAGCCGCCCTCCTCGTCCCGGGCGAGGCCGAAGTCGGAGACCAGGGCGTGGTGACCGCCGCTCTCGGTGGTTTCCACGAGCACGTTCCCTGGCTTCACGTCCCGGTGCACGAGGCCCTGCAGGTGAGCGGCGTGGAGCCCCAGGGCGGCCTCGCGGAGAAGCTCGACGCGGACTGCCAGGGGAGCCTCGCGGGTGGGGCCTGCGAGGGTCCGCCCCTCCACCAGCTGCATCACGATGCAGGGCCGGCCTTCCAGGGTTCCCACCTCGTGGACATGCACCACATTCGGGTGCTCGACGCGGGCCTGGAGCCGGGCCTCCAATAGCAGACGCTCCGCTTCTTTGGGATCGGTGCCCCGCAGGAACTTGACAGCCACGGCCCGCTCGAGGGCACTGTCCCAGGCCCGGTGCACCTGACCCATGCCCCCCTCGCCCAGCAGGCTCTTCAGCTCCAGGCGCCCATCCAGGGCGGGCAGCATCAGACTCATGGGCGCTCCAGCAGGGCGACCTTCATGCGCCGGGCCACTTCCTCGAGCTCGGGTTCCGCATAGTTGGAGAAGCCGATGCGCAGTCCCGGAACCGCGCTGCTGTCAAAGGCGAACTGCCGGCCGGGTTGAAAGGCCACGCCCTGGACCAGGGACCGGGCCGCCCACGCGTCCACGTCGAGGGCGCCATCCACACGCACCCAGAGGGCCAGGCCACCGGGGGGCGGATCGATGGAGATGGCGCTGCCCAGCTCGCGCCTCAGGGCCGTGCAGAGGATGTCTCGCCGCACCCGGTAGACCTGGTGCATGCGATTCAGGTGGCGGGAGATCTCCCCGTCGGCCATCAGCTCGGCCATGGCCCGCTCCAGCACCATGTCCCCCTGGCGGTCGAAGGCCAGGCGGAGATTCCGCATCCGTGCGATGAGGGGCAAGGGACCGTGCACGAAGCCCAGACGAAGGCCGGGGCTGAAGATCTTGCTCAGGGTGCCCACATGGATCACCACGCCGGCCTCGTCCTGTGCTGCCAGCGGAGCCAGGGCGCGGCCCTCGAACTGGAATTCCGAATCCTGGTCCAGCTCGATGATGGCGAAGCGATGGCGGGCGGCGAGCTGCAGCAACCGGGTGCGGCGCTCGTCCGTCAGCACCGCCAGGGTGGGGTACTGCCGCTGGGGTGTGACCAACACCGCCCGCAGGGGCCCCTCCTTCAATAGCGACTCGATGGCGGCGATCCGCACCCCGCCTTCATCAACAGGAACCGGGAGGCAGCGTGCGCCGGTTTTGGCGATGACCTCCCAGGCGCGGCGGTCGCCAAAGGATTCCACCGCCACCGCATCGCCCGGCCGGCAGAGGGCCTCGGCCACCAGGAAGCTGGCCATCTGGCTGCCCCGGGTGATCAGCAGGCGGTCCGGTGCCGCCGGGATGCCCCGGGTTCCGGCCAGCATGTTGGCCAGGGCTTCGCGCAGTTTGGGATGGCCCTGAGGGTCTTCGAGGGTGAGCGCGCTTTGACGGTTGAGTGTGAGGGCCCGGCGGTAGGCCCGAGCCAGCGCCGCCCCGGGGAGGAGCCGGGGATCTGGAACTCCGCTGGCCACCTTGAAAAGATCGGGCCGCTCCGCCTGGGCCTCGGGCCGGTCCGGTGTGCCCAAGTCGAAGCCCAGGGGAACCGGCTTCACTTCATCCACTGGAAGGCGGGTCGGGGGCTTCTCAGCCACCACGCTGCCCTGGCCGGCCGCGGAAACCACCCAGCCCTCTGCCTGCAGTTCATGATAGGCCGCCATCACAGTGTTGCGGTTCACGCCCAGTTGTGATGCCAGGGTGCGGTAGCCGGGCAGGCTGTCGCCCGATTTCAGGCGGCCCCGGTGGACCTCGTGCATCAGGGCGTGGGCGATTTGGAGGTAGACCGGCTCCTGGCTCGCAGGATCCAGGAACACGGTGGGTGTCCAGCCGCTCACGTAGGCCTCGGGTTTGGGTGGTCCCAGTATAGACAGGGATTCCCTTCGCCCTCGACGCAGCGCGGGGCCGGTACCGCCCGGCCTGGCCGAACGGTACCGAGGACACCTACAAGGCGGGCCGCCGATTGAGGTTCTTGGCCCCTACCCGCACCCCGGGAACGCCGGTGGGCACGGGGCCCAGGGAGAACCCGACCAGGGTGGTGGGGCTGTAGCGGTCGGTGGTGGTGCCATCCCCCAGGCGGCCGTTGCTGTTGTAGCCCCAGGCCATCACGGTCAGGTCCGGCATCACGGCGAACGAGGATTCAAATCCGGCATAGATGCCTGCTACTGCCAGGCCTGGAACCAGCTGCGGGGAGGCATAGCTGGTGGGGGTGGCGGCACCCAGGCCCAACTGGCCGTGGTTGTTGTAGCCCGTGGCGGCCACGGCACCCTGGGTGGTGACCTGGAAGGTGTGCCACACGCCGGGTACGGCGGCGCCCAGTGTGGAACCCGCGGGGAGTGCAGCCAGGTTCATGGGCGAGAATCCGTAGCGGGTGGTGTAGGTGTTGTCGCCCAGCCCGCCGTAGACATTCTCGCCTGTGACATAGGGCTGGCCGGTGCTGCTGACATAGACCGAGCTGTAGTTGCAGGTGCGTACACCGGCCACCCCGGAAGCGTTGATGGTCATGAAATTGGCCGTCGAATGCATCGAGGAGGGTTGGCCCAGGGAGCCATAGGTATTGTCCCCGCAGCCGAGCAGGGCCCCGGTGCTCGTGACCATCAGGGTGTGGGCGCGGCCCATGGCCAGGTCCAGCAGGGTGCCCGCCGCGATGGGCTGGGGGCTCAGGCGGTTGACCGCATCCCCCAGGCCCAGCTGGCCGGAGCTGTTGAGGCCCCAGATCCAGGCGGCGCTGCCGGAAGCGTAGGCGAAGGCATGGTAGTAGCCGCTGGCGATGGCGATGATGTTCGACAGCCCTGGCACCGCGGCGGGAGTGGTACGGAGGGTCATGCTCCCGTCGCCCAGCTCGCCATCGCCGTTGTAGCCCCAGGCGAACACCCGTCCGTCGGCAAGCAGGGCCATGGAGTGGCCCCAGCCTGCGGCCAGCTGCACCGCCGGGCCGGGCAGGGGAACCACCGTAGGGACTTGGCGGGGCAGGTTGTCGCCCAGCCCCAGCTGGCCGTTGCCGTTGTAGCCCCAGGCGTAGACCGCGCCCTTGGTGGTGATGGCCAGGGTGTGGTCCTGACCGCATACCACGGCCGGGTAGGCACGCAGCACGTCCAGCAGGGAATCGGGGCTGGTGGTGACGCCGCCACCTGAGGCGGTGACCCGCACACTGTAGTGGGCCTGATCATCGGGCAGCTGCACCGGCAGGGCATAGGTGTCTGCCGTGGCCCCGTTGATGGTGCTGCCGTTGCGCAGCCACTGGTAGCTGTTGCCCGTGCCGTCCGCCACCACCCGGAAAGTGACCGTGTCGCCCGGGTAGCCCGCCTGGGGGCTGGGAACCGTGGAGAGGTGGGGCCCCACCGGTGTCGGGGGCGGTGGCGGCGTGGGCGAGCCGGATCCCCCACCGCCACAGTGGAACGAGAGGATGGCCCCCAGCAGGCCCG
>JANYAZ010000130.1 GCA_025361045.1 Geothrix sp.
CCGGGTCAAGTCCTACTTCCAGCAGAAGCGGCTGGATGCGAAGACCCGGCGGCTGGTGGCCCGCATCTGGGACATCGAACTCATCGTCTGCGAAACAGAACTGGAAGCCCTGATCCTCGAGAACAACCTCATCAAGGAACACTTCCCGCCCTTCAACATCCTGCTTCGCGATGACAAGAGCTACCCCTACGTGAAGCTCACCTGGAAGGAGGCCTTCCCCAAGGTCTTCGTCACCCGCAAGGTGCGCAAGGATGGCAGCCTCTACTTCGGCCCCTTCTTCCCGGCCAGCACGGCCTACCGCACGGCGGAGCTGGTCTACCGCTTCTTCCAGATCCGCGACTGCGACATCGACATCGACGGCAAGCGCGGCCGGGCCTGCCTCAAGTACCAGCTCCACCGCTGCACGGCCCCCTGCATCGCCGCCGTGAGCCAGGAAGCCTACCGCGAGCAGGCCAAGGAAGCGCGGCTCTTCCTTGAAGGCAAGCGCGACGAACTAAAGGCCCGCCTGGAAGCGGCCATGTGGAAGGCCGCCGAAGCCGCCGCCTTCGAGCAGGCGGCCCAGCATCGGGACGCCCTCCAGCAGGTGGATGCCTGGTTCACCCGCCAGAAGGCCGCCAGCGCAGATCTGGATGATACGGACGTCTACGGCAGCGCGGTGCTGGATGGCCGGGCCTGTGTGCATCGCCTGATGCTGCGCGAGGGCCGCATGGTGGGTCGCCAGGAATACGTGCTGGAGGACATCGAGACCTTCGATGGCGCCGTGCTGGCCCAGGTGCTCCAGCGGGTCTACACCGCCGATCCCGTGCCCGCGAAACTCCTGGTGGAGGTGGAGCCAGAGGATGGCGAGTTGCTCCGTGATTGGCTGTCGGGTCTGCGGGGCACCAAGGCCCGCATCCATGTTCCCCACAAAGGCGAGAAGGTGGACCTGCTGGCCATGGCCCAGGAGAACGCGCGGCTGGCGCTTGAGCGCAAGTTCGAGCCGGCGCGGCTCAACGAGGCCGTGCTGGAGGGCCTGCAGGCCTTCCTTGGGCTCAGCCACCTGCCCCGCCGGCTCGAGTGCTTCGACATCAGCCATGGTCAGGGCCGCGAGGTGGTGGCCAGTTGCGTGGTCTTTTCCGACGGTGTGCCGGACAAGGCCCGCTACCGTCGCTTCAAGATGACCAGTGAGCAGAACGATGACTTCGCGAACATGCAGGAGGCCGTGACCCGCCGGTACCGACGCATAAAAAATGAAGGACAGGAGTTCCCGAACCTGGTGATCATCGACGGCGGCCTGGGGCAGCTGCATGCGGCTGAAGCGGCTCTGAAGGACCTCGAATTGGAACACCTAGAGCTGGCCAGCCTCGCCAAGAAGGAAGAGCTGGTGTTCCGTCCCGGGTCCAGCGAACCGCTGAAGATCCCGAAGTCTTCGCCAGTGCTGCAGCTGCTCCAGCGCATCCGGGACGAGGCCCACCGCTTCGCCATCACCTATCACCGGGCCCTGCGAGCCAAGCGAACCCTCCAGACCGAACTAACGCAGATCCCCGGCATCGGTCCGGCCACGGCGAAGAAGCTGCTCCAAGCCTTCGGCAGCGCCTCGCAGGTACGCAAGGCCGAGGAAGCGGCTTTATCCCAGGTCATCGGTGCTGCGGCTTCCCGAAAGGTGCTGGCCTGGCGAAATGCCCCGGCGCCAGACACCTTATAGTCAGCGACCACCCTCAATCTGACTCAGCTCGGACCGGGCCGCGTCACTGCCCTTGTCCGCAGCCAGGCGGTACCAGTAGAGCCCCTTCTCCCGGTCCTTGGGAACATTCAGACCCTGGAGATACATGGCTCCGAGCATGCGCATGGCATGGGTATCACCGGCCCTGGCCTGATCCATGTAGACCTGGACATCCGGGGGCAGCGATTCGTTTCTGCTCGGCGATCCCTTGGCGGATGTGGCTCCTGGCAGCAGGGAAGGTGGTTCCGGCGCATGCCCCCTGGAGAAGAAAAGAAATGCCACAGTTCCCAGTACCAGCAGGCCACCTAGGAGGAGGGGGCGCCTCCAACCAAAGGGCCTGGGTGGTTCAGTCAGATGGGGCAGGTCCTGCGTCTGCCCTTCAGCCTCCACCGGCTGATCCACCCTCTGCACGCGGATCGGTGGTTCGTCCAACCTGGGTAACGCCATTTTCTGGGTCTGATCTGCGCCTGCAGCAGGGACCCCCAGGGGCAGTTTCTGAGTGCGATCAGCTGCCTGGAACTTCGTGAGATTCAGTTGCTGGGTGCTGTAGGGATCCGCTGGCATCCCGGCAGGCAGCCGCATCGTACTGTCCGCTGACGGTTCGGGCGCTGCGGGGTCGACGTGGTCAGGGTCGTGCATGCACCTGCCTCAGGGAGTGAGTCCCAAGCATACCTGGATGGCTCAACCCTCCAAGTGCTTCACCCAACGATCGTACCCCGGCACCAGGGTCAGAAACAGCAGCGGCGTAAGCAGGATGAAGCCCCAGACATGGCGGGTGGCGCGGTGCCCCACGAGCACCCAGTAGATCAGGCCGCAGAGGCTGCTGATCTCGAAGATCGCCGCATACAGCAGGGTTTCCCGGAGGACCTTCGCCGGGCGCTCGGCCTCGGGTAGGTCCTTGAAGTCACTCAGCATGCGTCCGCTGCGCCACCAGACCCAAGCCGCGGCAAGGAAGACCAGGCCGGTGAAGAGGTAACCCACCTGCTGGTGGACGCCCTCAAGGTCCTGACTTCCGCCTGGCACCATCCCGGACAGGACGAGTGCTCCGATCAGGCCAGGCGTGCCGAAACAAAGCACCAGACCCATCAGGTAGCCCATGCGATGGGCTGACCGGAGGGGTTCGGTTGCACCGGTCACGCAGCCTCGGCGGCCTTGACCCGAATTTCCCCGAACGTCTCGCCCTGGACCAGGGAAATGCGCCCGGTGCGAACCAGCTCCAGGAGGGCCAGGAAGGTGAGCACCAACTCATCCCGCGAGCGCGCCTGGCCCAGCAGTCCCTGGAAGGGCTTCCAAAGGCCATCTTGCAGATCCCGCAGGACCTCCATGACCCGCTGCTCGAGCGACTTGGGCTGGGTACGGACTTCCACAGGGGGTGGCGGCATCAGCCGCTTGAGGGCATCCCGATAGGCCCCCAGCAGATCGAAGAGCGTGGCGCGGATGGGTTCCTCCTCCACGCGCTTGTGATCGTCCAGGTCCAGTCCCGGGGCGAAGGCGATCTTCTGCCAGACGGATTCCCGGTCGGCAAGCTGGGCCGCGGCAACCTTCACCTGCTGGTAGTCCAGCAGCCGCTGGACCAGGGACTCGCGGGGGTCTGCTTCGCCGCAGGCCTCGGGGGGACGGGGCAGCATGAGCCGCGACTTGATCTGCAGCAGCTGGGCCGCCATGGCCACGAATTCCGCGGCAATCTCCAGGTTCAGCTCTTCCATGAGCCTCAGGTAGTCCATGTACTGCTGGGTGACCTCGGCCATGGGCAGATTGAGGATGTCCAGCTTCTGTTCCTGGATGAGGTGCATCAGCAGGTCCAGGGGCCCCTCAAAGGCGGTGAGGTGCAGGGCCAGGCCCCGGAACTTCGTTTCGAAGCCCTTGGGCGGTTCGAAGGTTCGGGCCACCTCGGGCGCTGGCGCACCTTCAGCCACTGGTTCGGGGGCTTCCATGGGGGTCTCGGACATGGCTCCATTCTACCCGGGCCGAAGGTCCAGCCACCGCCACCAGAAAAGCAATTCAACCACCGATAAACACTGATGGACGCCACAATGATGGGCTATGGCCCGTCCCCCCGTCCTCCCCGGCCCCCGTCCCGAATGGTTGAAGATCCGCGTCCCGGCCCCGGAGGTCGTGGCTGAGGTTGAAGCCCTCATCCGAGAGCAAAAGCTCGTCACCGTCTGCGAGGAAGCCCGCTGTCCAAACCTGCACGAATGCTGGGGGGTCCACCGCACTGCCACGTTCATGCTCATGGGTGACATCTGCACCCGACACTGCGGGTTCTGCAATGTGGGCAAGGGACGCCCTGGGGCACTGGATTCCCAGGAACCCCAGCGCGTGGCCGAGGCCGTGGCCCGGCTGGGCCTGAGGTTCGCGGTGGTCACCTCAGTCAATCGGGACGACTTGCCAGATGGGGGCTCGGCCCACTTCGCAAAGACCATCCAATGGATCCGCACCCTCTCCCCCCACAGCGGCATCGAGGTACTCATTCCTGATTTTCGAGGCAACGAGGCTGCACTCCTGGCTGTCCTGGAGGCCAGGCCCGAGGTGCTCAACCACAATGTCGAGACCGTGCCCCACCTCTACAGGCGGGTCAGGCCCGACGCCAACTACGAACAGAGCCTGGAAGTACTGCACCGAACTGCGGATTGGCGGGATCGCCACGCCCCAACCTTGCGCGTGAAGAGCGGCATCATGGTGGGCCTTGGGGAAACGCCAGAGCAGGTGCTCGAATTGATGATCGATTGGCGGCATAACCGGGTGGATGTGGCCACCATCGGCCAATACCTGCCGCCCTCAGAGCATCACCTCCCCCTGCACCGCTTCGTGGAACCAGCCGAGTTCGACATGTACAAACAGAAGGGACTGGAGATGGGATTCCAGCGCGTGGAGTCCGCACCCCTGGTCCGGTCCAGCTATCACGCCGGAGACGGCTACGGGGGCCCAAAGGCCCCCGTAGCTGAGTGACTCGATCTAGGAGCGCTCGTTCACCCCGAGGAATTGGTGCTCGAAGGCGGTCCAGTCCAGTGGACCGGCGCCCTGGGGGCCATTCGTGGTCCGGAGCCGAGTGATCTCATCCTGGTACCAGTCGATGACGGGTTTGCCGATCTTGAGCGTCGAGAGTTCAGAGGCGAGGTCACTGGGGGTCATCAGGCACACCCAGCCCCGGTCATAGGGACTGTGGATGAGCTCGCCGGGATCATTCTTGAGACCGGCGTTATCATGCTCGACGCGACCCGACAGTGGGGCGGTCACATGAACCGTGCCCGTCGCACCCTTCAGAGTGAAGAGCGTCTCCCCCTGCTTCACGACCTTGCCGCGCTCCGGGAGGATGACTTCCTTCACGGTACCCAGGGCCTTGCGCACGAAGTCATCGATCCCGATGCGGACCTGACCTTCGGGCTCGATGCGCACCCAGGCATGGCCTGAGGACAGGAAGGCCCCGCCAGGCACGCAGAACTCGGTGGCTGGAACCACCTCGGCCATCTCAGGCGAGACCATGCGGACATTCGGCCTCCGCGCTGCCTCGAGCCTGGCTTCGCGCTTGATGAGCAGCTTCTTGGCGAAGTCGCCGAGCTCATCCGCGGTGAAGGGCTTCTGGACGTACTCGCAGGCCCCGTGCTGCAGGGTCTGGACGGCCGTTTCGATGCTGCCATAGCCGGTGATGACGACCACGTCCACGTCGGGCCGCAGATGTTTAACGGCCTTCACCACCTCCACACCGTCCATGTCCGGCATCTTGAGATCGGTGAAGACGAAGTCGTAATCATGGCGCTGGACGAGGCCCAGAGCTTCGGGACCATGTTCGACGGTATCCACACTGAAGCCCTCCAGCACGAGGATGCGGCGGAAGGAATCCAGCACCACCGACTCGTCGTCCACGGCGAGAATGCGGGCCTTGGGGTTCGGCACCGTGACGCGCTTGAGGCTCTTGGCCTCGTGGGTGAAGTCAAGTCGGATGGAAGTATTCAGGACCGCTTCCCGAGCCTGCCGCTCACGACTCTCCCGCATCCGTCGAAGGGAGGTGCGCACCACGAAGTCGATGCCCACGAAGACCACAAACATGAGAAGGATGAGTACGGCGGTCATGGCGACCTCCTAGGTGAGGGTGGTGATGGTTGGCTTGCCGCCTTCGGCTCCAGCAGCCGTCGGCAAGCGAAGGGTGAAACAGGTGCCTTTGCCCGATTGACTCTGGACCTCCAGCGAACCGCCATGGGCCTCGACGATGCCCCAGCTGACGGCCAGCCCGAGGCCGGTGCCATGGTTGCCCTTGGTGGTAAAGAAGGGCTCAAAGATCCGTGGGAGATCCTCGGCGGAGATGCCGCGCCCGCTGTCCTCCAGCAGGAACTCAATGTCATCGGAAGGGCCTGGCCGGGTGATGGCGCGGATCTGGCCGCCCCCCGCACCGATGGCATCGGCGGCATTCAGCAGCAGGTTCACAATCACCTGCTGGATCTGGTTGGGATCCGCCTGGACCGTGGGCAACTCCGGCGTCAGATCCAGAGAGAGGTTCACCTGGTTCAGGCTCAGCTGGGTCATCACCACCGACACGGACCGGCGCACCACTTCGTTGAGATCCATGGGCTTCCGGGCCGGCGCTGCGGGCCGGGCGAAATCCAGCAGCTCGCGGATGATGCCACGGCACCGGACGGTCTCGCGCACGATGACGTCCAAATCCTCACAGGCCGGCAGATCATGGTCCATGCGTTTCCGGAGCAGGGAGGCATAGCTGAGCACCCCCGTCAGCGGATTGTTGATCTCGTGGGCCACCCCAGCGGCCAAGCGGCCGACGGAAGCCAGCTTGTCAGCCTGGGTCAACTGGCGCTGGGTGTCCGCGAGGTTCCGGGTCATCTCATTGAAGGCCTTGGCGAGCTGGCCCAGTTCATGGCGTCCACTCACCGGGATGGTGACGTCAAGATCACCAGCCGTGACACGGCGGGTTCCCTCGACCAAGGCCGCCACGGGGCGCACCACCAGTCGGCGATTCAGCCACCAGAGCATGAGACTGCCCGACAGGATGGCCATGATGGCAGAGGCGGTGATGACAAGGCGACTGTGGGCAATTTCCTGGTCCACTTCCGCCAGGGAGACGTTCACGTCCAGCACCCCCAGCAGGCTCTGCTTGGCGCTGTGGGCATGGCAAGCGGCTGTGGAGCAGGATGGTTCGTTTGGGATCGGGTTGATGACGCCCAGGACACGGGTTCCATCCAGTGCACGGAAGGTTCTGGCCCTGGCCTGGATGTCGAGCCGCTCGAGGGGGCGTCCTTCGGCGTGGCAGGCATAGCAGGCCTCGCCCTTGGGATCGAGGCTGCTGCCAATCTCCTCGCTGGCCGAGGAGAACATGATCCGCCCCTCCTTGTTGAAGACCCGCACCTTTCGGATGCCTTCATCCTGCAAGCCACCCACGGCCCGAATCTGGCGGTGCAGGTTGTCCCGCCGGTTTTCCAGCATGTCGAAGTGGGTGGCACTCTTGATCGTTTCGCTCAACTGGTCGGCGCTGCGGGTGCGTTCAGCGAGCAACTGGGCCGTATGGGATCTCAGGATGACCACCGACATGCCCCCGATCACCAGTGCCGTCGCGAGGCCGGCGCCGAGGATCAGACGGGTGCCGATGCGGGTGCGCATGGCTCAGGCTCCTTCTTCCGACCCCGAGGAATGAGTCGCTGGCCCATCTGGAAAGATCGGGAAGACGCGCACGGCGAAGGCAAAGACTGCCATGCCCGTGGCGATCAGCCCCAGGGACACGATGATCTCCATGCCCGAGGGCAGGTAGCGCGTGCCGGAAGCCGCTTCCATGCCAGTGATGCTGACATTCAACCGGTTCATGACGAAGCCGAGCACCGCCAGGAAGGCGCCACCCACCAACCAGTCGGGGTGGGTTCGCAGGCGCTTGAAGGACATCAGCACCACGGGGAGGATGACCCCCAGGGTGAACTCCAACAGGAACATCTGGCCCTCGTAGCCGAATTCCAGGATGCTGCCGAAGGCATGGTTGCGCCGGATGGCCTGCAGGCGCATGAGGCCATAGATGCCGAGCGCCACCACCATGCCGCGGGCCAGGGGTTCGAGCAGATCCATCTCCAAATGGCGATGGAAGGCCCGGCCACTGAGGTAGGACTCCAGGATCACCATACCGATGCCCGCACCGATGGCCGAAATGTAGAAGTGCAGCGGCAGCATCGGGGAATACCATAGCGGGTGGAGCTTGCTCGGCACAATCAAGTAGAGCGAGCCCAGCGAGGATTGGTGCAGGGTCGAGAGGATCACCCCCAGGATGACCAGGGGCGTGATGAGCCTATGGATGATGCGGGCCGGGGCATGGAACCCGAAGCGCTCGAACACCACGGGCGAAAACTCCACGGCCAGCACGGTGGTGTAGAGCATCACGCACCAGGCCACTTCGAACATGACGGAGTGGGGATTCCAGTAAACGATGGCGTGCCAGATGCGCCAGGGCTGCCCCAGATCCAGCAGCAGGGCCACGATCACGAAGGCGTAGCCCAGGAAACCGGTGAGGATCGTCGGCCGCACGATGGGCTCGAAGCGCTTGAGGTTGAAAAGGTGGACGACGGCGGTCAGGGTGAAGGCACCAGCGGCCAGACCCACGCCACAAAGCAGGTCGAAACCGATCCAGAGGCCCCATGGAAACTGATCACTCAAGTGCGTGACGGCCCCCAGGCCCTTGGTAAACCGAATCACCGTGACGGTACAGAAGGCCAAGAAGAGGACGACGAAGACGATGGTCCAGAACCCTGGACGGAAACGGCGTGGAGCCAGCGTGGCAGCGGTGTTCATGACCGGTCCTCCCGTCCGTTGTCGTGGCTACCCGCTTTCGAGACATCTTCTCGACGGGCGGTGATCCAGTGCACGCCGTAGAGGAAGACGCCCCAGACACCCACGAAATCGGGGATGTTGGAAAGCACCTGCCAGGTGCGCATGGCCGGCGGCTCCGCAGGCAGGTTGGACTTCAGGCCCAGCTTGTCGAAGGGCACGTTGGAAATCATCATCACCGAGGTGCCACCGGCTTCCGTGAGGCCGTAGATCTGGTTCACATAGGCGCCGGGTTTCTGACGGATGCGCGTCCGCGCCTCCCAGATCAGATCCTCCTTCTTGCCGAAGAGGGTGGCCTCCGCTGGGCAGGCCTCGGCGCAGGCCGTGGGTTTGCCCTCCTTGATCCGGCCCGCGCACAGGATGCATTTGCCAATGATGGGCACGGGACGGTCCCACTGGTACTTCGGGACCTCAAAGGGGCAGGCCATCATGCAATAGCGGCAACCCATGCAGCGATCCGCGTCGTAGACCACAGGACCGTCGGTCGTCTTGGTCAAGGCCGCCACGGGACAAACCGAGGCACAGGTCGGCACCTCACAGTGCATGCACATGCGGCGGACATTGAGGCCTTCCCTCTCCTGGAGCGTGGTCCAGGTATAGGCCGTCAACACCGCCTCTACCTTGCCCGGTAGCTTGTTCTGCTCCTTGCATGCGGAGCTGCAAGCGCCGCAACCAATGCAGCGCGTGGCGTCAATGAGAAGGCCCATGCCCATGGGTGCTCCTGCCTTGTCAATCGTCCCCCGGATGGATTTCTGGGAGATTCCGCAGGAAGCATGCACCCTGGTTTTTTTATAGTCAACCCCTTGGTAGTAATTAAAAATGACTTGATTGTCATTAGTAAGATTAAGTCCCCCATGTATGGAAGGGCAATGGACCTATGAGTGGCCTGAAACGCTTCGGAAATACCGGCTGTAAAGGTCCCTTAGGTTGCGGCCAGATCCCCACACAAGGGACCATGCGATCGTCGAAATTCGAGTTCACATGACGCCTTCGTCTGCAGTGGGTCCGTAGATCGCAGGCAGCGGAATGTCATTCATCCGGAGGTAGACCTCCAACTGTCCACGGTGGTGGATGAGGTGATTCATGACGAAGGTCCGCATCACCACCCCACGAGTCATGGTGAAGAACACCTGATCACCGGCCCGCAGCGACCATGGCAGGGCGAAGGTGGATGCCTCCGCAGCGGCCAGAGCCTCGCGCGCCACTGCCAACATGCCGTCGAAGAGGGTCAGCAGGTCGGTCCGACTGGTTGCCGGTTTGGGACTTGGCGACGCCGCAGGTGACGTCAAATCGAGCTCGGGAAGCCAGTCTGCACCGCTCGCCATTTCAGGACTTCTTGGAGGTTTCCGGAATACTACCTGATTCCGTTCTCCCATCAAGGCATTGCGGAATCCGCTCCGCGGATTCCGACAGCAAAATCGCCCCGCAGGCGGGGCGATTTTGCTGGAACGGATTGTCTGGTGTCTGACGAACCGATTAATACATGTCTTCCATGCCACCCATGCCACCGGGTCCACCCGCAGGGGCGGACTTGGGCTCGGGGATGTCCGTGATGTTGGCTTCGGTGGTCAGCATCATGGAGGCCACGGAGGCGGCGTTCCGCAGAGCGGACTTGACCACCTTGGCGGGATCAACCACGCCGAAGGCCACCATGTCGCCATAGGCGTCGGTAGCTGCGTTGTAGCCGTAGTTGCCCTTGCCTTCGCGAACGGCGTTTACGACGACCGAAC
>JANYAZ010000260.1 GCA_025361045.1 Geothrix sp.
GCTCGAGGCCCATCTCTTTGCGGAGGTCGAGCATGCCTGCCAACAGAGGCTTGAGGGCCTCCGGTGCCTGCAGATTACGCAGTCCCGGTGTGTTCGGACTGCTTACGTTGAGGGCTGTGTAGTCCACCTGCGGCGCGATCAGGCGGTAGGCGGAGCGGTAGTCGTCCAGCGCGGCGGCCTCGGGCGTTTCCTTGTTCTTCCCGAGGTTGCCGCCCACGATCAGGCCGGAGGGCCGGTGCCGCAGGCGGGCGGCGACCACCTCGGCGCCCTCGCTGTTGAAGCCCATGCGGTTGAGGATCAGGCCTGCTTCGGGGAAGCGGAACAGGCGTGGCTTCGGATTGCCGAGCTGGGGCCGTGGTGTGACCGTGCCGATCTCCACGTGACCGAAACCCAGCGCCTTCCAGAGCGGCAGCAAGGTGGCGCCCTTGTCCAGACCGGCGGCCAGTCCCAGCGGCGTGGGGAAGTCGAGGCCGAAGGCGGTGCGACGCAGCGAGGTCGCGTGTTCGGGTTCCGGCAGCCGTGGCCAGGAACAGACCCGCTTCCCCAGCCAGAAGGCCAGGTTGTGCGCGGTTTCGGGATCCAGGCGGAAGATCAATGGCCGCAGGGCGCGGTACAGGTCCATCACTTCACCGTCACGGTGGCCGTGGCGGTGACCTCCGGGAAATCCTCGCGTTTCACTTCCACATGGTAGGTGCCGGCCTGGCCCGGAGCCGTGTAGAGTCCGGCACTGGTGATGGTGCCGCCCTCGGGTTCCACCACCCGCCAAGCGACGGGCTGGCGCAGGTAGCGGATGCCTTCAGGATAATTGATCTCCGCCTGGAAACCCTGGGTGGCGCCGCGGGTGAGGCTTACAGCCACGGGACGAAGCGCCAGCCTGGCGACGAAGGGTTCGGCGGGCTTGGGAGGCACGGTGGTCCCGGGAGAAGTGCAGGCGAAGGCCAGCAGAAGGGAGGTGGCGAACATCGTTCGAATCAGCATGGCAACCTCAGACCCCCACCACGCGCTTGGCGGCGGCGGTCACTCGCTGCTTGCCCGCGTTGATGAGGTCCGCATCCACCTCCTCCAGCCTGGGAAAGGGATCGATGCCCAAGTTCACGTAGGTGCCATCGCACACTTCCGGCGCCGCACGGCGGACCAGTTGATCTTGGGAGAACGCCATGCAGACCTCGATAGGGGCATCCAGAATAGCGTAGGCCGAAGGCGCTTCGCCCGGCCCCAGCGGTGGACCGATGAACGGCTTGCCCCACTCCAGGATCCACTTGCCCCAGCCAAGGGACCACCGCCTGCCGGCAGAGCCCAGGATGAATGGTTTCGAGGTCCCCATGCGTTGTGCCCTTTCCCTACTCCTTCCGGTCACCCTGGTGGCCATGCCCTCACCCGATCGCAGCCCTGAACAACGGCAGTTCGACTTCTGGGTCGGGGATTGGGAGGTGCGGGACGCCAAGGGCCTGCTTCTCGGCCACAACCGCGTGGTGTCTCTGCTGGGTGGGTCGGTCCTGCAGGAACACTGGGAGGGCAGCCAGGGTGGCGCTGGCACCAGCCTCAACGCCTACCAGCCGGATCGACGAAGCTGGCGCCAATGCTGGATCGATTCCAAGGGGGAGACGCTGGACCTGGAAGGTGGCCTGGAAGGGGCGTCCATGATCCTGAAGGGCGTGCAGGAAGGCCCAAAGGGTCGCGTCAGCCAACGCATCACCTGGACCCCGCTGGCGGACGGTCGGGTTCGCCAGCTCTGGGAGCAAAGCAGAGATGGCGTCACCTGGACCGTCGCCTTTGATGGGTACTACCGCCGGACCGGGGGCCAGCCTTTCGCCCCGGCCCTGAGCTCAGAACACCCGGAAGGCCTGGAAGATCGCCATGGTCCAACCCCAGCGCAGGGCTGAACCAGGCAGCTCGTTGCGGCGGGAGGCCAGGGAGGCGCCGACCCTGCCGGTGGGTGTCCGCCACTGGGCCTCCCCCTGCAGGAACCAGGAGCCCACACCCGAGGGATCAGCCAGCGCGGAGGTGGCGCGCACGACCTTGAGGCGCCCCTGGCCTTCCAGGAAGAGCGGCAAGCCCAAGTCCATGGTGCGGGTGGTGGCCTTCCGCCCGAAGGCGGGTCCCAACGGATCCCCGTGGTTGGAGAAGCCCGCCAGGTACATGGGCTGGGAGAAGGAGGTGTCTGCGCTGTGGGTTCCAGCTGCATATTCGAACCCCAGGTCCCAGCCCTCCCACACCAGCTGCAGGCCCCCAAGAGGTCGGCCCGGCGACAGCGTAACCGAGTGGTCCTCCGGCGCAGCGCTCCGGCTCACCCACACGGAAGCCCCCTGGGCCTGGGTGAGTCGCGCCAGCAGCGGGACGCGCACCCTCAGTTCCGCCAGGGACAGGGTGCGCGCCGCGTCGGTAGGTGCGGCCTGCCCCTGGGCATTGCGGCCCTCCTCCAGGGTCAGGGCGCCCAAGGTGGCTTCAACGAGGGATCCGAAGGAAGCCCGCACCAGCCCGCCCCAGAGCAGGGGCTGTTGCAGATCGAACCCTGCCGCCTGAGCGTTGGCGCGTGCCGGTCGGTCCGCGATCCATTCGGGAAGGGGACGGTCGCGGTCCAGCCGTCCGGCGAAGGCCTCCGCCCGCCAACGACCCAGGGGCAGGGTGGCTTCGGGTGTGGAGAGGGAAACCCGTGGGATGCTCCGTGCCGAAGCACCCAGCAGATCCCCCCCATTCAGGCCTGAGCCCCAGGCGATGGGGGCCTGTTCCAGAGCGGCCCGCCAGCCGGATTCGGCCTGGTAGGCGATGGTGGTCCGTTGCAGGATGCCCGAAGTGTGGCCGTGATCCCGCAGGGCCAGCGCCGTGGCGGAGAAGGACCAACCGCCACGCACATAGCGGCCTTGCATGCCCATGCCCCAGCCCTGGGTGCCATGACCGAACCCCTCGCCGCCGATGAGCGGGGCGTAGGCACCCTCGGAGGCCGTCCCGCCCCAGCCCACCTCGAAGGAGGGCATGGACGAAGGCCCCAGGGGCGGCTGGCCCAGCGTCCAGTCCAGCCGTGCCTGCCGCAGGGTCAAGGCCCCATCCTGGAGCATGGGGGCCTGGGCCGAGGCGACGAGAACCGCGAAAAGAATGAAAAAGAGCAGCCGGCCTTTCAATGCTCAAGCACCTTGATGGACTCGATCTTCGCGCCCAGTTCCAGGTCATCGAGGAGCTTCAGGGCGCGGTCCAGATCCTCCACTTCGCCCATGCGGGTGTACTTGCCCGTGAGGTGGGGCGTGGCGTTGGTGGTGATGAAGAACTGGCTGCCGCCCGTGTCCTTCCCCGACAGCGCCATGCCCACGCTGCCGGGGCCGTACCAGGCCAGCGAGTTCTCGCAGCGCACCGTGTAGCCCGGTCCGCCGTCCATGGTGTCG
>JANYAZ010000261.1 GCA_025361045.1 Geothrix sp.
CGATTTCGTGGCCCTGTACAACCGCGCCTGGCGGCTCGAAAAGCTAGGTGGACATACCCCTGACGAGGCCCGCCAAGCTTGGATCACCAGTCAGGCTGCCTGATGCTAATCTCTGGTCTAAACAACTGGGCGCGGTTCACCCGCTACAATCCTGCATTCCTCCGTTTTCCGGTAGGCAGGTCCTGATTCCCGATGATTGCATCCCTGATCCGAGCACTGGGTCGGCCGCTGTTGCGGCTGCGCTACCGAATCCATCGGGAGGGGGACGACCCTCCGCCGGCCCAGGCTGGGGGGGCATCCTCTTTTTGGCCAATCACCCGACCTTGGTCGACCCCTTCCTCCTCATCTCCGAATTGCACCCTGGTTTTGCCCCGACGCTCGTTGCGGGTCGGGACCACGCCGCCTCGGTCCCCTTGAGGTGGCTGGCCAGGTTGCTTGACGCAAGGGCGCTCCCCGACCCAATCGAGTTCGGTGACCGCTGTCGTGCAGCCTTGAATGCCGAATTGACCGCCCTGGCCGCCCGCCTGAAATCTGGTCAGAACCTGCTTCTGTTCCCAAGCGGGCGCCTTGCCCGCCAGAAAACGGAGGATCTTGCCGACAACAGCGTGGTGGAGTCGATCCTTCGGCAGGCGCCCGGCACCCGAGTGGTGGTGGTCCGGCTCCACGGACTATGGGGGAGCCGGTTCAGCTCGGCCTCCGGCCGTCGCCCGGTGCTCGGAGTAGAACTGCTGAAGAGCCTCGGGTATCTCTGTGCCAATGTCTTTTTCTTCATGCCCCGCCGGGAGGTTCGGTTGGTGCTGGAGGAGGTGTCCGGGTTGCCCATCGACCAGGGCCGCAAATCCCTGAACCAGGCTCTGGAATCACACTTGAATCTCAAGGCCGCCCCGCGAACCTTTGTGCCCTATCTGGTCTGGAAGGACCATGCCCCTCGCACGCTACCCGAGCCACCGCGACCACGGGTAGAAGGCAATCCTCGCTCGGTACCTCCCCAGGTGAGAGACGCCGTGCGCCGCCACCTCCAGCTTGTGACGGGCCAAACGGACATTCAGGAATCTCACACCCTGGTGGGAGATCTCGAAATGGACGCGCTCGGGCACCGGGAACTGGAGCTGTGGATCCAGCGGGCCTATGGCTATACCTGCAGTGATCCAGCCTCCCTCCAGACCGTATCTGACGTGATGCTGGCCGCCACCGGAGCTGCCGTATCCCTGCGCCAGGGTGAGCTCAAGGCCGTACCCCACGCATGGTTCCATTCCCGCACGGATCTCCCCATCGAGATGCCGGATGGGGACACCATTCCTGAGGTGTTTCTCAAGCAAGCTCGGCGGGACCCGCGCCGTGTGGTCATTGCGGATCAGACGAGTGGCGTGAAGACCTACCGCGATGTCGTCACCGCCATCCTGGTCCTGAAGCCCATCTTCGAGACACTGGAAGGCAGCCACGTGGGCCTGATGCTGCCAGCCTCTGGGGGCGCGAGCATCCTCTATCTGGCGCTGCTGTTCGCCGGGAAAACCCCGGTGGTGGTGAATTGGACAGCTGGGGCGAGAAGCATGGGTTATGGCCTTGATCTGGTGGGGGTCAAACACGTCATCACGGTTTCCACACTCGTCAATCGCCTGGACGCGCAAGGAGTGGACCTCGGGACCGTAAAAGGCCGCCTGCTGCTGCTCGACGAGGTTGGCAAGAAGATCCCTCTGGTCAGGAAACTGGCCGCTGCCCTTCGGGCCCGCTTCAACTGGACCTCCCTGCTGGTTGCGAAGCCGCCCGAAACGGCCGCAGTGCTTTTCACCAGTGGCAGTGAGAGCCATCCCAAGGCCGTGCCCCTGAGCCACAGGAACATCCTTGCCAATATTCGGGATGCCGCCCAGGCCCTGAACTTCCGGGAGGACGAGCGGGTGATGGGTTGCCTGCCACCCTTCCACGCCTTCGGCCTCACGACCACCACCATCCTGCCGCTGCTGCTGGGTTTGCGCGTGGTCTACCACCCCAATCCCACCGAAGGCCGGATGCTGGCCCGCCTCATTGAGGCCTACCACGCCACCTTGCTGGTGGGTACCCCCACCTTCCTTGGCGGCATCCTCCGCATGGCCGAGGATCGGCATCTGGAATCCCTGCGCATCGTCGTTTCAGGAGCTGAGAAGTGTCCGGAACAAATCTATGCCACCCTGGCGAGGCGTTGGCCCAAGACCACGGTTCTGGAAGGCTACGGCATCACCGAATGTTCTCCAGTGGTATCCGTGAACCGGGAAGATGAACCCCGGACCGGCACCATCGGCAAACCCCTCCTTTCCGTGGATTGGGCCGTCGTCAATCTCGAGTCCGGTCGAAGGGTGGAGCCCGGGCAACCGGGCATGCTTCTGGTGCGCGGTCCCAGCGTCTTCTCCGGCTACCTGAATCCCGACGTGGAGTCGCCCTTTGAAACCTTTGAGGGCCGTCAGTGGTACCGAACAGGTGATCTTGTCCACCAGGATCGCGGTGTGCTCGTGTTCTCTGGGCGCCTCAAGCGCTTCGTGAAATTGGGGGGTGAAATGGTTTCCCTCCCAGCCATTGAGGAGGCCCTTTCCCATCGCTTCCTGGGAGACGACGAGACCGAGCCCATGTTGGCGGTCGAGTCCTCGTTGGAAGAATTGAATCCTGACCTGATTCTCTTCTCGGTGACTGGCATCGCGCGGGATGAGGCCAATGCAGCCATCCGAGCGGCGGGACTCTCCTCGCTGCACAATATCCGCGTCGTTCGCAAGATCGACCAGATCCCGACCTTGGGTACGGGTAAGACCGATTACCGGGCACTAAAGGCATTGCTGGCCGAGACCGCGGTTTAACCCTCGGTTTCGATCAGTACCGCCAATCCCAACCCTCCGCCAATGCCGAGGGTGGCGATACCCAGGCCGCCTCCCCGCTGCCTCAACTGGTGGACCAGGGTGCACAGGATGCGTGCTCCGGTGGCACCAATGGGATGGCCCAGCGCCACGCCTCCCCCGGCCACATTTAATCGTTCCGCTGGAATCGACAGTTGGCGCTGGCACACAAGCAGCTGTGCAGAAAACGCCTCATTGAGCTCCCACAGGTCAATGTCAGTCACGCTCAGACCCTGGGCAGCAAGCAGGCGCGCCACCGCCGGGACGGGAGCTTCCCCCATGTCCAGGGGATCGACCCCCGCCTCGCTCCAGCCCAGAATCCGCGCGAGCGGAGTCGCATCCCCACCCCGCTCCCGTTGTGCCAATAGCAAGGCTGCCGAACCATCGGACAGGGCCGAGGCATTGCCTGCCGTGACTTGGCCATGGGGGTCGAAGACAGGCGCGAGTCGGGCCAGAGAGGCTTCGGAAACCTCGGAGCGGACACACTCATCATGATCAAGTCTCGGGTGAGTCAGGCGTTCCGCTCGGAAGTCGGCCAGGGATGCACGGCGATGGCTCTCCGCCGCCCAGGCATCGGCCTCGGGCCTGGACACACCACGCTTAACGACCAACCGTTCAATGGTTTCGCCCATGAGCAGACCTGTCACTGGGCACCGCAGACCATCCAAATGCATGACATCAGGAAGCTGACGATGACCGATCCGGAAGCCCCAGCGCAGACCAGGGACGAGATGGGGCGTGTCGGACATGGCCTCGCTGCCGCCGACCAAAATCGGTGGACCGCCGCAGGCCAGTCGCTGAGCCCCGAGGATGAGCGCCTGGAGGCTTGAACCGCAGGCCATGTTGATGGTGAAGGCCGGAGTGTGATCGGGCAGGCCGGCTTTCAGGGCCAAGGTCCGGGCTGGATTCATGCCCTGTGTGTGACTGCGTGCCATGCCCCAGATCAGGCTCCCAGGGCGGGGCAGGGCAGGGTCCTTGGTGAGTGTCTCCACCACGGACACGCCGAGGCTGACGGCGCCCAAATCAGCCAAGCTTCCCCCGTATCCCCCCTGAGGCAGCCTTCGGGCCGCGAGGATGACCACATCCTGCGGATGTTTCATCGGGCGGGATCCCAGTCGTCTGGGGTGGGTTCTCGGGGGCCGAGGCGGGCATCAGGGGGAAACCAGGCGTCCCACAGAGCCAGGTGGCGGGCAATGTATTCACGGGTCCAGAAGCGGAGCCTCGAGTTCCAGGGGCGGTCATCCGTCCGAGCGGGGACGCCCCAGGCCATGAGCCCGATGTGATCCGCCAGATAAAGTGCCCTTGGAAGGTGGAAATCCGAGGTCACGATGACCACCTGGCGCTGGCCAAAGACGGCTTGGGCGCGGCGCAGGCTGTCCCAGGTGCGCAACCCAGCATAATCACTGACGATATGCGTGGGTGGCACGCCTTGCTTGACCAACCACCTGCGCATGGCCTGGGGTTCATTGTAGGTGAGACGGCGGTTATCCCCGGAGACCAGGAACCACCGCACCTGGCCATTCCGGTAGAGTTCCAGAGCCGTCCTGAGTCGGCCCTCCAGGATCGAAGTGGGTTCCCCGTCTCCGTAAACCCCAGCCCCCAGGACCAGAACGGCTCCGCCGACAACTGGAAGGCGGTCGGCGGGGAAGATCTGGAGGCGGTGCATGGTGGGGAACCTTCCCAGGGTCCAGAGCAAATCTCCCAGGAGGGCCAGCGTCGGGACCAGGATCAGGGGCCACCGGTGTTGCCAGCAGCGATGAAGGAAGGCGGAGATCGGCATCGTGAGTTAGCATAGACCTTTCGTCCGCCCAGACCCACGGACCTCCGTCTTCTGTGAGATCAATTGATGAACATGAGCCATCCTTCCACTCCCACCCGCCCCGGGGCCAACATGCCTTTCCGATTGCGATACATGGTGCCTCTCGCCTTGGTCCTTGCTATGGGTGGCATGGGTTGCTTCCGCGCTACTGGCGTAGCCAGACCCGCCGTGGCGGTGGAGGAAATCCCTGCAACCGGTGGTGATCGGGTCTCTGGTCTGAAGGCGACCGCTGGTCCGGGCGATTTCTACCTCGGCAATGATTCCGTTCATATGGCTGTTGATGGCGCCGCGTTCGGAGACCGAGAAGGTCAGTTCGGTGCTGTCTCTGGGGGGGCCGTGCTCGACGTGGGCTCCATCGCCCTGGACCAGAGCTTCCATCGGATTTCCATGCCCACGGACCTGCTCGAGCGGCTCGGCCCGGTAGCCAATCAGGATCCGGACCTGCCCCTGGTGTTTGACCGGTACATCCCCGGCACTGACGTAAATTCAGTCCACCTTGACATGCAGGGCTATCTGCTGGATCCCACGGGGAAGTTGTTGGGTGTTGCCAAGGACACTCTGGGACGCGTGACTGGCGTGACGGTTCTCCACAGGATCACCCTCAACAAGGGCGAGAACTTCTTTACCCTGGAAACAACCCTGACGCCTGTGAGTGGCGGCACCCTTCCTGTTCAGAGCGTGGGCGACTTCCTATCCCAGCGTGGGGGCGGCTTCCGTTTTGTCGTACCTGCTGATTTTGCTTTCAATGGCACCACCCCCCTGAACACCTGGGGTGTCGAGATCCCGGGATCCGACTTTGCGGACCCCCTGCATACCAGTGTGCGTGCGCCGATGGTGGCGCTCATGGGGGCTGAGTCGGCGGGCAATACCCTCGATTCCCATGCCTCCCTGGGCATCCTCCCACTTAATGACGAAGGTTCAGCCCTGGTGGCATCAGATCCCCAGCATGCCCTGACCGAAAATCGTCCCCGATTCCCGGCTCGGTTGGTGGTGGGAAGTCCGGCCAAGGCCAGCCTCGCCGCTGGGGAGTCCATCAGTTATCGCCGTCGACTCTACATTGTGGGAGGGCCCAGCTACACGTCGGCGATTCCGGCCCAGGCCACCACTGTCTTCAGCCTGATGGCCCAGGCCCGGGCAGGATTCCGCGGTGAAGACATCGCTTACTTGGCATACAACTCCTTTGGTACGGCGGTGCGTGGTGGCCCACTGCAGACCGAGTTCAAGTTTGAACGGTACACCTCTGGGGGGACCTGGCATCTGGAGCGTGTGGAATGGCGGGAGCAAACGGATATTCCTTCGAATTCAGGCTCGACGGGCATGCTCCTTCCAGCAATTCCTGATCCCAACAACCCGGGCTTCTCCTATCCCTACCGGATCACCACTCGCAACGCCAATCAGCAGAGTGATCCGCTGTACCTCGGTACTAATGCCCTCAACCCCGTTCGAGTGGTCCTTCCTACTCCCATCACACCCTCCAAGACCCAGGCCTGGCAGGTGGCGGAGTCCTTGAGCCCTGAGCGAAAGGACGTCGTTGATCTAGCAGGAAACGTGATCAAATTCAAACAAACCCTCCATAGCTTTTATGCACGCCAATCGGGGACGCTGGAATTTGGTGGCCTCAATCCCTTGCGTCTCACTTTTCAGGGGGTTGGTGTCCCAGATCCGAATGTTCAGCGCACTCGACAACTCTCGAGCGTGTTCAGCGAAGTCTATAAAACCAAGATCGGTATTGGTGTCAATCTCGGGGCCTACCACTACACCGCAGGAAACCAGGTCTTTGGCACGGCCTTCACTTCCATGGCCTCCATGGCTGCGATGTACTTCGCTCCTGGGGACTATTTGGCTTATGCCACCCGTGGCCCCATGTCCCAGCTCGACTCACTTCCGCTGAAGGCCTTTGATGGTCAGGAGAACATCTCACACGGGTTCGTGGTGGTTCCTCCCGCCCTTCCCGCGGGGTGGACCAGTTTCGACGTTCCGGCTCCAACCCAGGCAACCACCGGGGGATTCAATCCGGGTGAGTTGCTGAGTTCAGCTGTGGCTGAAGGTGTCCAGGTGGTGGCCCGCACCGAGGAGGATGTCCTTACAGACCCTTCGGCCCTCAGGACGGAATTCAGGCAAGAGATCGACATCGCGGCCATCACCGATGTCCAGCGCGCTCCCCTTGGTGCGGACCCCTTTGTGGTGGGTGCCCGCAGTTCAACTCTGGGGGACGGGTTTGTGACCGCGCTCTTCACGTTGGCTCCCACGACGGATCGTAACGGCGGGGCTAGACCTTCGAAGGGCTGGAATCTGGCAGAATTCATCACCCAGGCCGAGGGGAGCTACACTGTCATCCATCAACCCCGCGGGCCCCAGGGCCTCTTCTCCGTTCGCGGCTTCGATCGAACAGTGCCCCTTGGCACCGGTGTCAACGCCTGGTGGACCCAGACAGGCCCATCGTCCCTTGGCAAACGGTTGGGTGATTTTGATGCCCTTGAATTGCTGCGGGCCGAAGGCTGCAATCCACTGGATCCCTCCCCTTGGTACGCCGAGTTCATTACCCTCAGGGATGACTGGTATGCCCTCCTCAACCAGCAGACACCCACTGCATTCACCAAAGGCCTAGGTTTGTCCGCCGCTCGTTACAGCCTAGACACTCCAGTGGGCCTTGCCAGGACCTACTTGAATGTTGGTTCCACCAACACCCTGAGTCAGAACGCCCTTGGACCGGTTCTGTCGGCGCTTCGCAGTGGCGCTGCGGTCGCCTCCACCGGTCCTCTGCTCGATGTGTCGGTTGGCACGATTGGTCCGGGCGGATTGGTGGTTGGTGCCAATGCCAGTGCCACAGTCAGCATTGCACTCTATGCCCCTGACTGGGTTCCTGTCGATGAAGTAAGGGTGGTCGTGAATGGTGCCGCACCCATCCAGGTACCTCTGGCCAGCTTCACCGCTTCGACCACAGACTCTCGTTTGAGGACGACCACCCTGAGCGTGCCCATGCCGGCCGGCAAAGACGCCTGGATCGTGGTCGAGGCAGGCGTCAGCCGAAGCCAGACCGGCGCCTACCGGGTGGGGACGCCCTGGAACAAGATCATGAAGGGCATCTACCCCATTGCTGTGACCAATCCGATCTTCGTGGACGTGAACGGTGGCGGGTACACGCCCCCGGGACTCTGATTCGGGGCTGTTTCGAAAGGACAGCCCTTTTTTGGTTGTTCCGTTACGGCCTCTTATGTTGTCCTCGTGGGTTTGATGTCAGGATCATCTTCGGTAATGGGATTTGGCGGGAGTGGTGATGGCGGACTGGCTTCCGGAACGGCTTCCGGAGGATATTGACGCAGAGCGGTCCTTTCTGGCCACTTGCTGCGCTCCCGGGGCTGGCTTCGTGGCAAGCGAGGCCGTGTTTACGCTGGCTGAGGAGGATTTCGTCCACCCGAGTCATCGGGCGGTTTTCCGGGCCCTGAAGACCTTGATTGAAGCCCAGGTCGAGGTGAACTCCCTCACCCTCAAGGATGCCCTGGATCAGGACGACAGCCTGAACAAGGTGGGTGGCTATCCGGGCTTGGTCGAACTGCTCGCGGGTGAGGATGTCGAGCGCCCCCAGGTGCTGGCGGATGTAATCAGACGGAAGGCCAAGCTCCGCCGACTCGTGCACCTCGGGGCCCAGTTGGTGCGCCAGGCCGCCGAGGAGGATGAAGCCCCGGAGGTGTTGGTCGACCAGACGGCCCAGAGTCTCTTCCATTTAGCCCAGGGGGATGCCAAGGCCAAGGGACTGATCAGCATCCAGGCCGTGGCGGATGACACCATGGAGCGCCTTTCGGACCGGATGGAGGGGAGGCTGTCACCCGGTGTCCGCGTGGGATTCCACCGGTTCGACGAGCTGACCCAGGGGTTCCAGCCCGGCAACCTCATCGTGCTGGCGGCCCGTCCAGGCATCGGCAAGACGGCTCTGGCACTGAATTGGGTCCTGAGGGCCGCTCAGGAGCGCGATGGTCGCCCGGGGCATTGCGGCGCCTTCTTCAGCCTGGAGATGAGCCACGAAGAAGTCTTCATGCGCCTGCTGGCTGCGCAGAGTCAGACGAACATGAAGGATCTGCAGTCGGGACGGGCCAGTGGCCGCATGAGTGCCGTGATGAAGGCCAGGGATGAACTGGTTCAGATGCCGCTGTTCATCTGCGATCGAGCCTCGATCACGGTACCCCAGATCCAGAACATGATCGTCAAGCAGGGCAGTCAGAGCAATCGCCGCGTCGAGTTTGTCATCGTGGACTACCTGCAGTTGCTTAGCAGCCCCGAAGGGAGCCGCGGTGCCAAGCAGAACAAGGCCGTGCGCATCGGAGAGATCAGCCGCGGTTTGAAACTCATGGCGAAGGATTTCGGAATCCCCGTGGTGGTACTTTCCCAGTTGAACCGCGAGGTGGAACATCGCACGGGTGGTCGTCCCCAGTTGAGTGATCTCCGGGATTCAGGCGCCATCGAACAGGATGCGGACATGGTGGCTTTCATCCACCGGAAGATGATGCCTTCGACCGAAGAACCGGATCCATCCGCAGAGCTCATCGTCGCCAAGCATCGAAATGGGCCCACCGCCATCATCCAGCTGCATTTCCAGGGTGAGTTTGCCATGTACCGGGAGATGGTGCGAGAGACTGCGAGCTATTGATAGCAAAACGGTGGCCTTCCGGCCGCCGTTTTGCTGGAGCCATGTGGCAGCGGTTATTCGAGGCCCAAGGTCGAAGTCTCCAACTCCTTCATCTCGGTATCACCCCCTCGCGGGGGCGATGTGCGAGACCTCTCCTTCGGGCTTTGCGGCGATGCTTGAGTCCTACTCCAAGCCGAAAGTCGAAGTCTCCAACTCCTTCTTCACGAACGCCATGAAGAGATCGCCGGTGGCGCCGTCGATGATGCGGTGGTCGAAGCCCAGGCTGCTGAACATCATCTGGCGGATGGCGATGAAGTCGGTGCCATCGGGGCCGGTGATGACCACCGGGCGCTTCACGATGGCGCCCACGCCCTGGATGGCCACCTGGGGCTGATTGATGATGGGCAGGCCAAAGGTGTCGCCATAGACACCAGGGTTCGTGATGGTGAAAGTGCCGCCGCTGATCTCGTCCGGCTTGAGTTGCTTGACACGGGCGCGCTCGGCCAGATCATTCAGGCTGCGGGCCAACCCACCCAGGTTCATCATGTCGGCGTTCTTCACGACGGGCACGATGAGGCCCCAGTCCAGGCTCACGGCAATCCCGAGGTTGATATCCTGCTTGTAGACGACGTTATCTCCATCGATGGAAGTATTGGCGATGGGGTAGGCACGCAGGGCCTTGCAGGCTGCCATCATCACAAAGGGCATGAAGCTGAGTTTGGTGCCGAACTGGGCCTCGAAAGCCTGCTTGTGCTTGTTGCGCAGCTGGGCCACATGGGTCATGTCGATCTCGAAGACCGTGTAGACATGAGCGGAGGTGCGTTGGCTACCCACCATGTTGTCGGCGATGATCTTCCGCATGCGACTCATGGGCTCGACCTTCACCCGCTCACCGGCTGCGAAGGCTGGAACCGGGGACGCTGGGGGCACAGCCAGCGCGGGGGTGAGACCCATGGTCGGGGCAGAAGGGTCGTGCACCACCGGCAGGACCGGGGCGATGCTGTCGTTGGAAGTGCCCAGGACCACCCCGTTGGCGAGGTAGGCCTCCAGGTCCTCCTTGGTGACGCGGCCCCCCTGGCCGCTCCCCCGGACCTTGGCGAGGTCAATGCCATGCTGCTTCGCCATTTCTCGAACCAGGGGACTGCTCTTGGCCTTCAGGCGTCCTTCGAGGCTGTTGTCATCTTCGACTCCCACGGGAGCAACGGGAACAGCAACCGGAGGCAGCATGGCGGCCGGCTCTGGGTTGACCAGCACCGGGGCAGTCGCACCGCCGGAGGGCTTCTCAGAGGCATCCCCGATTCGAGCCACCACTGTTCCGACGGGAACGGTGATGTTCACGTCCACGAGGATCTCAAGCAAAGTCCCGGCCGCAGGGGCAGGGATCTCGGCATCCACCTTGTCGGTGCTGATCTCGTAGAGGGTGTCGTCCTTGGCGATCACATCACCCACCTGCTTGTGCCACTTCAGCACAGTGGCTTCGGCGATGCTTTCACCCATCTGGGGCATGACAACATCAAAGGCCATGGTTCGCTCCTATGCGGAAAGGGGTGGCATTTCGAGGTGATGACGGGTGAGGGACTGGAAGGCGTGGGCCGTCTCCAGTAGCATGACATCCGAAAAAGCCGGCCCGATGAGTTGGATGCCGGTCGGCAGGCCTGCGGTGAACCCTGCGGGCATGGATAGACAAGGCATCCCGGCCAAAGGTGCGGTCACCGTGAAGGCGTCCGCCAAGTACATGGCCATGGGGTCGTCGGTCTTGGCTCCAAATGGGAAAGCGACCCCTGGGCTGACGGGGGTGGCAAGCAGGTCGACGGTTTCAAACACCTGTTCAAAATCCCTGGTGATCAGCGTTCGTGCCTTCAGAGCCTTGAGGTAGAACGCGTCGTAATAGCCCTTGGAAAGGCAGAAGGTCCCAAGCAGGATGCGCCGTTTGACTTCGGACCCCAGTCCCTCGTCCCGAGTCTCGGCGATCATCTCTGGCAATGATCCCGCCCGGGCACGATGTCCATAGCGGATGCCATCGAAGCGGCTGAGATTGCTTGAAACCTCGCTGGTGCAGAGCAGGTAATAGGCATCGATGGCATATCGTGTATGGGGAAGACTGACCTCCCTGATCTCTGCACCTTGAGCAGAGAACACCTCAAGCGCCGTCTCGAGAACGCTCCGCACACCGGGATCCAGGCCGCTACCAAAGTATTCTGCGGGAAGCCCGATCCGGAGTCCCTTGAGCTTGCCAGGGTGCAAGGATGCCAGGCGTTCCGAGCCGGGAAGGTCGGTGGATGTGCTGTCCATGGGGTCCCGGCCGGCCATGACCCCGAACGCCAAGGCGATGTCTGCCGCTGATGCGGCGATGGGTCCCACCTGGTCCAGGCTGGAAGCCATGGCCGTGAGGCCGTACCGGCTTAACACGCCATAGGTTGGGCGCAGGGCGGTCACGTTGCAGAAACTGGCTGGCAGGCGAACCGAACCCCCCGTATCACTGCCAAGGGCCAAGGGCGTGTATCCGGCAGCAACAGCGACCACGGACCCACTGCTGCTGCCCCCAGGAACCAGAGCGGTATCCCAGGGATTGCGGGCAGGTCCGAAAGCACTGTATTCGCCACTGGAACCCATGGCGAATTCATCCATGTTGGCCTTGGCCACCGGCACTGCCCCGGCTGAGATCAACCGCCCAACGACGGTGGCATCGTAGGGCGCCAGAAAACCGTTGAGGATCCGGGAACCACAGGAGACCTGCTGGCCCGACCAGTGCAGATTGTCCTTCAAGACGATGGGCAACCCGAGCACAGGAGAGCGTTCTCCGGCCCGAAGTCGGGCATCGGCCTTCCTGGCGAGTTGCAGGCTATGACCCTCATCCATGGACAGAATCGCGCGGAGATGCCCATCCAGACTATGGATGCGGTCGATGGAGGCCCGGACCAGAGCCTCGGAGGATAAGTCGCCGGCATCGAGGCCTTCGCGCCAACCCACCGCCGTGCCCACCGCCATAGCCTAAGCCTCCAAAGCCTTCTACTGTGCCATTGAGCCGGGGTCCCTTCCAGCCCGGGACACGGTGTCCGGGAATATCTCCCGGTGGGAATCATCCCTGTTCTGAAGCTCAGGAACTGCGCTCAGGATGGAAATAGGCTACCATCCTCTGCTCAAGCCCTGTCCTTCCATCCCGTTCGATGCGCCGGTGGCTGGCTTATCTGGAATCCCATGAATCCGTTCAACGTGTTGGAAGTACCCCCGGACGCCTCCCCAGAGGACATCAAGGCTGCGTACCACAGACTCGCGAAACGCTGGCATCCGGATCGATACACGGGTGCTGAAAAGGAAGAAGCTGAATCTAAATTCCGTGAACTGGCGGAGGCCTTCAGCATTCTGAAAGACCCCGCCAAGCGGCTCACGCTGCAGCAACAGATGCCGAAGACCCAATCTCCGTCTTCTCCAGACAAAGAACCCGAGTCCGCCCAGGAACGCACGCCAGAGGACTGGGCGGCCATGGCGAAAGCCGCCTTTGAGGAAGGTAAGATCGATCAGGCCCGTGCCCTCATTCATTACGCCATCCGATTGAACGACGAGAAGGCCCCGTACCACTCACTGCTCGCTTCCATCCTTGAACGGGAAGGTGGGGACCTTCGGGCGGTGGTAAAGGCACTTGAGACAGCCGTCCGACTGGCTCCCCGTGATGTGGATAGCCACATCCGACTGGCCCATCATTTCCAGACCCTGGGCATGGATGCTCGGGCCCAGCGGCACCTCCAGTTGGCCCGTGAAATCTCCCCCAATCATCCGAAGCTGCGTACGCCATCCCCGAAGCGTCCCAAGGGTGTTCCTGGGGCTAAGGGCAAGGCGGCTTCGGGTCAGAAAGCCACGGCCTCTGCTCCACCCATGGGCCTCCTGGATCAACTTAAGGACCTGTGGGGCCGATTGACGGGAAAGGGTTGATCATGGGGATCCGAGCTGTGGGCATGACTGATGTCGGTTGTGTTCGTAAACACAATGAAGACAGTTTCCTTTCGGATTCAGGTCTTGGCTTGTTTATCGTGGCTGATGGACTGGGCGGCCATGCTGCCGGTGAGGTTGCAAGCCAGATCGTGGTGGAGACTGTGGCTCGCTTCGTCGGAGAGACGCTTGAAAAGGATCGCACCTGGCCCGTGGAGTATGATCCGACCCTTTCCTATGATGGCAATCGCCTGAAAGTGGCCTTGCTTCTATCGGATCAAGCCATTGCTGAGGACATCCGGCGCAACCCTGAGCGGGAAACCATGGGGTCCACCGTGGTTGCCGGGTTGTTGCAGGGTCCGAAGGTCACTCTGGCCCATGTAGGGGACAGTCGAGCCTACATCCTTGGACCCGAAGGGATCCGTCAGGTGACCCGTGACCACAGCTGGGTGGCCGAACAGGTGGCCAATGGGATTCTCACCCCCTCCGAGGCCAGGGTTCACCCCTTCAGGAATGTCATTACCCAGGCCCTTGGCAACGGTGGGGAACTGGATGTGGAGCTTCAGGATCTGGAACTTGCAAAATCGGAGCGACTCTTGCTTTGCTCCGATGGCCTGTCAGGAATGATCGGCGACAAACAGATCTGGGACATCGTGGAGCAATCCAGTGATATCCAACATGCTGTCGAATCACTAATTTCAGTGGCTCGAGAACACGGGGGCGAGGACAATATCACGGCCGTCCTGGTTGCCTGGGAATCCGAGGAGACCTAACGCAAGCATTGTTAACCTTGACCTATTCCATTCTGGCGGTACTCTTTCCTTTACCTAATTTCTCCAAGTGAGGCATCCGGTGGGTCTTTTCGGAAGCAAAACCAAAAGTCTTGTCGGCTTGGATATTGGTTCCAGCTCGGTGAAAGTCTGTGAACTCCAGCAGATGGGTAAGGGAAGTAACATCCGTTACCGGCTCCAGAAATTGGGGCAAGTGGCTCTGCCTGCAGATGCCATCGTCGATGGGGACATCATGGATAGCAACGCAGTTGCGTCAGCTATTCGCCAGGTCCTGGCAGAACAGAAAATCAAAGCCAAGGAAGTGGCCATTTCCGTGTCAGGTCAGCAGGTGATGGTCAAAAAAGTGACATTTCCCCTGATGAGCCAGGCCGAATTGGCAGAGTCCGTCCGATGGGAAGCCGAGAGCTTCTTCCCGGCAGGGCAGGGGTTGGACTCCTATGCTTTGGATTACTACCTCATCGAAGAACGATCCGGTGAAGGCAACATGGATGTGGTCCTCGTTGCCTGCCGGAAGGACAAGCTCGAAGCTTACGTAAGTTGTGTTGCCCAAGCTGGTTGCAGCCCCAAGGTCGTGGACGTCGATGTCTTTGCGGTCCAGAATGCCTATGAAATCAACACCATGGGGGGCGGACGGGATGAAGTCGTCGCCCTGGTGAACATGGGTGCAACCTTTACCAACCTCACCATGATGGTTGGCGGCAAGTCTGTGTTTTGGCGGGATATGGCTTGGGGTAGCGGTCGGTATTCTGAGAAACTGACGGAAGACTGGGGCGTGAGTCGCGAAGCGGCGGAGCGGCTGAAGAGGAATCAGGCATCCGAAGGCCGGGAGCCCGAAGAGATCCAGCCTTCCATCAACGCGGTCTCAGATGCTTTCGCCGATGAACTCACCAGGACCCTGGACTTCTTCAAGAGCAGTTTCAAGGTGGATCGTCTCGATCGAGTGCTGGTCTGTGGTGGTGGGTCCATGATTCACGGTCTGATGGACGTGCTGGGTGATCGGCTTCGCGTGTCTGTGGACCGGTTCAACCCGTTCCAGCTCATTGAAGTCGATGGTCGTACCGAGGATCCCGTGACGGTCCGAGAGATTGGCGGCGCTGCTGCAGTCGTTGTCGGGCTGGCCATGCGCCAAGTGGGGGACCGATGATCAAGATCAACCTACTCGGTGACGCGCTGGCTCAGGCCGGGGCAAAAAAAGGTGGCGACAAGGCCTCGGCCGAACCCGTTCAGGTCTATACGGGTGAAGGTGGCAGTCGTGCCAGCCTTCCCATCGCTGGCGTCGTGGTGGGACTCCTGTTCGCAGCCCTCGGGGGTGTTTACTACCTCTGGTTGAACAGTGAGGTCACCAAGGCCGAGAAGAAGAAAGCCGACCTTGATCGCGACAAGAAGATTTACGAACCCTACATCGCCCAGGAAAAGAAGTACCGGGAGAAGAAGGAAGCCCTCCAGAAGAAGGAGGAAGTCATGACGGCCTTGAAGCGCCAGCAGGCTCTGCCGGTGCATTTCGTCGAGGAATTGGCCAACAGCCTGCCAGACGATGTCTGGTTCAAGAAGATCGCCCAGAAAGGCATGACCGTCACCATTGAGGGTGAGGGGAGGAATTTCGAGTCCATCAATGCCTTCTACGGGAACCTCCAATCCCGTACCCGCTGGTTCAAGAAGATCAACTATCCCGGTGCCAAGCGGGGTACCAGCGGCTCGTTCGAATTCACCATCTCCTTTGAACTCCAGAACGCCGTCTGAGGTAGGCCATGAATCCTCAACTTCAGAAACAAATTGGTGTGGGCGCACTGGCGGGCATTGTCCTGGCCGGTCTGGTCTACTTCCTCCTCGGCGGCAAGCGATCCGACTTGGAGTCCATCAACGCCGATGTGAAGACCCTTCAAGCGGATGTGGACAAGGGCAAACTCCTCAAAGCCAGCTACGAGAAGCTTCGCGAAGAGGTGGCCAAACAGGACAAACGGATCGAGGAACTGATCAAGATCATGCCTTCCGAGACCGATTACGGCGAAATCCCCTATCGAATCAAAAAGATTGCCGATGATGCCGGAATCGATCAAGTCTCCTTCTCCCTCAAGCCCGAACGGAAGGACTCCTACTACACCGAGAAACCCGTGGAGTTCGAGTTCCGAGTGGGGTTCCATTCTTTCGGCCAGTTCGCCTCACTGGTGTCTGGGTACAACAAGATCATTAATATCTCGAACATCGAATTCAATCGTAAAACTGATGCTCGCAGCGTTTATCCTGCATCCGTCAAGTGCACCATCAGCGCATTCGTCTACAATCCCGAGCCTCCTCCGGCTGACCCCGTGAAGCAGCCGGCTGCCGCCGCCCCCAAGGCCGGCGCCAAAGAGGATTGAGGTAACACCATGACCCTTAGACTCTTCCCAATATCCCTGTTTTCAGCCGTTGCGCTCATCGCGCAGGCCCCTGGTAAACCTGCCCAGGCCCCGATGACTGCCCCTCCTGCTCCGATCGAGGATGTGGCCATCATCAAGGCCACGCCTTACAGTCCCACGATCCAGCGGGACCCGTTCTCTGCGCCAAGGGATGAGCGACCCGCCGATGCCCTGGACGTCCTCGATGACATCGCCGTCAAAGGGATGATCAAGAAGGATGGCAAGAATTTCGCAATCGTTTCAGACAGCCGGGGTAATGTCCGCTGGCTTCCCGTCGGACACCGGTTCAAAGATGGGGAAATCACCGCCATTACCGACAAGGCGGTGACGTTCCACCAATGGGAATTGAATACCACCAACCGTTCCATTTTTCGAACCATCACGAAGACGTTCAAGCGTGAGGAGGGTAAACGATGAATGCTCGCCTGAGTTCCTTGCTGGTCGCAGGGGGCGTGGTCCTGGCGGGGATCCACACGGGGTCCCTCCTTGCATCACCTTCTGTTGAGACGGCCTCCCGGAAGGCCACCCTGCTTTCAACATCCATAGAAGTCCAAGGGAGTGGGGCCAAGATCTTCCTCCGGGTGCCTGGCATGACCTCGCAGCCTGGCGTGCAGGTTCTGACCAATCCCCATCGGGTGGTGCTGGATCTTCCGGGGGTCGACCGCGGCACGGCGGTGAGCCGGAAGGACCTGGCCCAGTTGGCGCATCCTCTGATTCAGAAGACCCGCCTCGCCCAGTTCTCCACGGACCCCAAGCCCGTCACCCGCCTGGTGATTGAGGTTGTGCCAGGGACCCAGGTGCTGGTCGGCTCCAGCCCCGAGGGTGTCCAGCTCCTGCTGACCCCCGGTGACGGTCGCGTCCAGGCCCATTTCGAAGGGACGATCAAGCCCCAGTTCCTTCCTCCGGCCCCAGCCATTGAGATCGCCACCGCGACTCCCGCGTCAGTGGCTGTCGCCTCCGTTTCAACGACCGTGGCCAAGCCCCTTGCTTCCCTCCCGGCCGCTGGAAGTTCCTTCCAGTTGCTGCCGCAGCTCGCTGTTTCGACGGCGGTGACCGTGGCGATCCCTGAGGCCGTGCAGACCCCCGAAGCAGACAAGCCGCATGCACCGTCGCAGCCATCGGGTCGTGCATCGGGTCGGACCCTGGGTGAGGGTCTCGCCACCTACTCCGGATCGAAGATCACCATTGACCTCCAGAACACCGAGATCCGTGATTTCCTGCGGATCCTGGCCGATACTGGGAAGCTCAACCTGGTGATGGATCCCGATGTGCAAGGCAACTTCGGGTTCAAGTTCACGGATACACCCTGGGATCAGGTCCTGGATGTGGTCCTGAAGAACGCGGGACTTGGCAAGGAAATCCAGAATGGCGTGCTGCGGGTCGCCAAGATCGACAAGCTCCAGAAGGAAGAAGAGGAGCGCAAGAAACTGGATGAAACCAAGGCCCTGGCGGGTCAACTTCAGACCATCACTCGGCCCCTTTCCTACGCGAAGGTCGGGGAAGTCCAGAAGATCCTCAAGGACATGCTCACCAAGCGCGGCTCGGCCATTCTGGACGAGCGCACCAACACCCTGATCATCACGGACCTGCCTCGCAACATATCCGTCATCGACGACCTGCTCCAGACCCTGGACGTTCAGATCCAGCAGGTTCAGATCGAGGCCCGCGTGGTAGAAGCCAACAAGAACTGGCAGCGGGAATTCGGCGTGAAGTGGCCCCAGTCCAATAACGGCACCGCGTCTATCACCAGTGGGACGGGTAGCACCGGAACCCCCTGGGTCGGCACAGCTTCTCCCTTCTGGAACGGCATCCAAGGCTTCAACCGTCCTGCTTCTGGCCAGAATGCTTCCGTTGCCTTTGCTCCTGGCAAGGATGGAGCGACCTCCATTACCGCGCCCGCTGGCGAACTCTGGCTGTCCTTCCTCAGCAACCGCTTCAGCATCAATGCGGTCCTGCAAGCCATGGAGAAGGACGGCACCCTCAAGATCGTGTCCTCGCCCAAGGTCGTGACCCAGAACAACAAGAAAGCCACCATCCTCAGTGGCCAGAAGATTCCCTATCCCACGCAGCAGGGTGGCGCTGCGGGCGGTGCCATCACGGTGGCCTTCATCGACGCCAACCTTCAGCTGGATGTCACGCCTCAGGTCACGAATGAAGGCACGATCATTATGGATCTGAAGATCGAGAAGGCGGAGGCCGACTTCACCCGGACGGTGCAAGGCACGCCGACCATCCTCCGCAAATCCATCGAGACCCAGGTTCTGGTTCGGGATGGCGGCACGGCGGTGTTGGGCGGCGTCTACATCACCAGCACTTCCGTAGGCACCACCGGAGTGCCGTTCCTGTCGAAGATTCCGCTCATTGGCTTCCTCTTCCGCAACGACACCAAGCAGGATCAGAACGTGGAATTGCTGATCTTCATCACGCCCCGCGTCCTGCGCCAATAGTCGAACCCCACCATGAAAACGGCCCCGAAAGGGGCCGTTTTCATGGAACGAGAAGGACCTACTTCGCGATGGGTAGCGTTCGAACCAGGCGCTTGCAGCTGTTGCACAGGATGGTGAAGTTATCAGCCTGTTCGAAGTGGTACTTGAACCCAGGATCTTCGTCAACCTTCTCCATCCGGCCGAACTGGTATTCGGCGATGCGTACGCTCTGGGGTGCGGTCAGATCGGCGCCGCAATGGGTGCAGGAGATGGCGGCCATGCTTGCTCCTCGGGAAGGCTGGGCTTCAGGTGTGGAATAGTTTCCAGAGCCCCCAGCTTACCAGAGCCAGAGCGGCGAGGCCGATGAAGACCCGCAGCAGCAGCTGGCCGATCCGATATGCGACGTAGATCACGAGGCATACCACCACCACCGTCAGAACCAGCATCGAGGTCGTCATGTCCGCTTCCCATCTGGCATCCAGGTGTGGAAACCCTGGCCGCTCTTGAGGCCCACTGAGCCCGAAGCCACTTTTGCTTGCAGGAGCCGGGGCGGCAGGAACCGGTCCTCCCCGTTGGCGATTAGGCCTTCCGCGATGCGAAGGCGAAGGTCCAGGCCCACCCGGTCGGACAGTTCGAGCGGTCCGACCGGGTGTCCATATCCGAGGGTCATCAGGGCATCCAGGTCTTCAGCGGTGGCCACCCCGGCCTCCGCCAGTCGCATGGCCTCCAAACCCTGGGCCAAGGCCATTCTGGCTGCGGCAAAACCAGGCTGGTCGCGGACCTGCACCACCCGTTTCTGAAGGGCCAATCCCAAAGACCGGGCCCGATCCACCCAGGCTTGGGAGGTGCCTGCCGGAACCGCCATTTCAACCACCGCCATCCGGGGTACGGGCACGAACAGATGAAAACCGAGCAATCGGCCCTCAGCCCCGACCCTTTGGGCCAACTCCGCAATGGGCAGGGCAGACGTGCCCGACAGGAGCAGCAAGTTTGCCGAGCCCCATCGGAGGGCAGCGGTCAGGGGTGGGGCTTTGAGGTCCAGTGCTTCCGGAAGGGCCTCCAGGAAGGCAGAAACCCCTTCCAGTGATTCGGAGGAGAAGGCGGCAGCGGAGAGCAAGGCCGCTCCATGGTCTCTCACCTCGCGGCTCAGGTGGCCCTTGGCGAGGGCCTGGTCCCAACGAGCATGGATTTCACGCAGGCCAACTTCGGCGTGGCCCTGGTCCCGACCCAGCAATCGCGTCTCCAGCCCACATTCTGCGGCCCATTGGGCGGTGGACAGGCCCAGGACGCCAGGGCCGAGGATGGCCAGCGCAGCGCTCAAGGCTCAAGCCCGATGGGTGCGGCACAAAGGTCTAGAAGTTCCATTTCAATGGGCCCTTCGGTCATGGATTCAAGCCTCCACCCGCTATGATGAACGGAAAGGGCCTTCCGTACGCCACCGTAACCCCGCAAACCCTGCCAGGGCCATCCTTCCTCATGCTCATCGATTACGCCGCCATCACGCATCCGGGCAAGGTCCGGAAGAACAACGAGGACGCCTATCTGCTGAGCGCGTTGGACGGCGATGAGCCCATCATCAATGGACCGGCAAGATCTCTTAAGGTGGGGGATTCTGGGCTCCTGGTGGCAGTGGCCGATGGCATGGGAGGGGCTGCGGCTGGTGAAGTGGCGAGTCGCGAAGGGCTTGCTGCGGTGTCTCTGTTTCTTTTCGGGCATTGGGGACGCCTTGTCCCCAACAAGGTCCGTGAAGCAGGGTTGCTCAAAGCCCTGGAAATGGCCGTGGAGAAAGCCAGCGACGCCGTTCTGCGCTATTCAGACGACGACCGCACGGCCCGCGGTATGGGTTCCACGCTGACCGCAGTGGTCATCTGGAATGGTTGTGCCTATGTGGCCCAGATCGGGGATTCAAGAGCCTACCTGCTGAGACAAGGCCTGCTGCATCAGATCACCGAGGACCAGACCTTGGTGAACGATCTGGTGGCTCAGGGCAGTCTCACGCGAGAGCAGGCGCGCACCCATCCACAGCGCAACATGATTACCCAGGCCCTTGGCTCCCCCCAACCGTTGCGCGTGGTCCAATCACGACTCGCCCTCCGACGCGGCGACCGCCTGCTCTGCTGCTCCGACGGGTTGCATGGCGAGGTGACCGATTTGGGAATCCAGGAGGTGCTCGTTCAGGGCCTCAGCCCTCGGCGTAGCCTGGAAATTCTGGTGGACGAGGCCCTTGCCCACGGGGGCCGCGACAACATCACCGGAGTCCTTCTCACCCTCAACGACCCTGGCTTGCCCCTACCCACTCCCGGGGAGGCCCTCGATCTGGTTCATCCGGGAGTCAGCCCACGCGGTCGAGGGATCTGGGAGCGGTTCCGTAGGCTTTTTGGAGGCGGCATCTCATGAGCATCCTTCAGGGGTCCGTTTCCCTCAAACGCTTCCTCGTGCTGGGTCCGGTGCCCGACGAGAAGGACCTTCAGGCCGGTTTGAACCAGGACCAGTTCAGGCCTTTCCAGGATGGCCTCGAGGAAGAGCGCATGGGGTGGTGCGACTGGAGAAATCCACTGATCACGCCGCCTGACGAAGACTGGGTCAGCCAGGAGCGGTTTGCCGTCTTCGGTCTGCGCATCGATACCCGTCGTGTGCCACCGGCGTTGCTGAAGGCTCACGTGGACCTGCGACTGCAGAGCCTGCAGAAAGAAAAGGATCTGGCCTTCATCGGCAAGGAGGCCCGCATTTCCCTGGCCGACGAAGTGAAGGTGGAGCTGCTGCGCAAGGTCCTGCCCACCCCTCGCGT
>JANYAZ010000018.1 GCA_025361045.1 Geothrix sp.
CGTCATCGCGGGTTTCCTCCTGGCCCGGTTCTCGTCGGCCCGGGAACAGAACATCCTCATGAGCCTGGACCAGGATTCCTCGGTTCCACCGTGTCCCACAGATGCGACTTCGCACGACCTCGTCACCGTCCTGGGCAACCTACTCGAAAATGCGGTCGAGGCCATCGGGGATGCCCGCCGACGAGAGATCCAGGTCTCTCTCCGACCCGAAGGCAGTGATCTGCACCTGTCCGTGGTGGACAGCGGCCCCGGACTATCCGAGTACATTTTGGCCAAGGCCTTCACCCTGGGTTTCTCCACCAAGGGCGAGAATCGCGGCTTCGGCCTCTGGCAGGCCGCCCGGGCCATCGAAGCCCGGGGGGGACGATTGGCGGGCCAGAACCGGGAAGGTGGTGGCGCCGAATTCACCGCCACACTCCACCTGTTCCCCGGGGAGGACGCATGATCCGGGTGCTGCTGGTCGAAGACGATCCCATGGTGGCCGAACTCAACCGGATGTACCTGAGCCGGGTGCCGGGCTTCGAAACGGTGGCGTCCGCCCGAAGCGCTGCCGAGGCTCTGGAACTGCTCCGGACCCAACCCGTGGACCTGCTGTTGCTGGACATCTTCATGCCCGGCCAGAGCGGCCTCGAGCTCATGGAAGACATCCGCAGGCAGGCCCTGGATGTGGACGTGATCTTCGTGACGGCGGCCAGGGATGCGGCCACCATCGATCGGGCCCTGAAGCTCGGTGCGGTGGACTACCTCATCAAGCCCTTCGAGTTCGAGCGGCTCAAGCAGGCCTTCGAGCGCTATGGCGAGACCCGCCGCCTGATCCGGGACGGACAGGTCCTCGATCAGACTGAGCTCGACAAGCGCTTGGCCCGTCGCCCCACCGAGGGACGGGTCGCGGAAGGACTCCCCAAGGGACTGGACCGGAACACCCTGGACAAGGTGCTGCTGGCCATCGCTGCGTGGCCGGACAATCCCCCCTGGTTCACCAGTGAGGAGATCGGTCAGCAGGTGGGCATCTCCAGGGTCTCTGTGCGGAAATACTTCGAGTTCCTCTGCACCCTCAAGGTCCTGCGCATGGAACCTGGCTACGGCACCGGCGGACGGCCGGTCCACCGCTTCCTGGTGCAGAAGTCATACCTGCGGGAGGCCAAGCGATTCCTGTGATCTGCGTCCAGGCGTCGCTTTCAAAAGTTTCAAATCTAGGAATCAACTTCCAGAACGACCATTCACCAGGCGGGCACTCCAGGATGGGGAAAACCACCCGGAGGTCCCGTGATTAAGCGTGCTGCTTCAAAGCTCTACAATTGGGTCGCGGTCGCCATCGTCCTTGGTGCCCTGATTGGACACTTCTTCCCCGGCGTGGCGGTGAAGATGCAACCGCTCGCCGATGGATTCATCGCCCTCATCAAGATGCTCATCCCACCCGTGATCCTCTGCAGCGTCGTTCTCGGCATCGCAGGCTCCGGCAGCATCAAGAAGGCCGGTCGCGTGGGCGGAAAGGCGCTTCTCTACTTTGAAGTCGTCAGCACCCTGGCGCTGGTCATCGGACTCGTCATGGCCAACGTGTTCGGGCCCGGGCGCAGCTTCCATGCCGACCCCTCAAAGCTGGATCCCAAGCTGGTGGCCGGGTACGTGGCCCAGGCGCAGCACATGACCATTTCGGAGCATCTGCTGAAAATGATCCCGAAGACCATGTTCAGCGCCTTCACGGATGGCGACATCCTCCAGGTGCTGCTGATCTCCGTGCTGCTCGGCTTCTCCGTGGCCGCCATGAACGACAAATACAAGGCGCCCCTCGTCGGTTTCCTGGAGAACGTCAGCAAGATGTTCTTCGGCGTCATGCACCAGATCCTCTACCTCGCGCCCATCGGCGCCGGGGCCGCCATCGCCTACACCATCGGCAAGTTCGGCCTGAAGTCGCTGGTGCCCATGGCGCAGCTCATCTTCCTCTTCTATGCGACCTGCGCCATCTTCATCTTCGTGGTCCTGGGCATCATCGCCCGGCTGGCCGGCTTCAACATCTTCAAGGTGGTGGGCTACATCAAGGACGAGCTGCTGCTCGTGATGGCCACCAGTTCCTCCGAGTCCGCCCTCATCCCCCTCATGGAGAAGATGGAGAAGCTGGGTCTTTCGAAATCCATCGTCGGGCTGGTCATCCCCACCGGGTACTCCTTCAACCTGGATGGCACCAACATCTACATGACCCTGGCTTCGCTCTTCATCGCCCAGGCCCTGGGCATCGAGCTCACGCTGGGCCAGCAGTTGGGCATCCTTGTGGTAGCCATGATCACCAGCAAGGGCGCCGCCGGGGTCACCGGTTCCGGCTTCATCACGCTGGCCGCCACGCTGGCCGTGGTCCCCGGCATTCCCGTGGCCGGCATGGCTCTCATCCTCGGCATCGACAAGTTCATGTCCGAAGCCAGGGCCATCACGAACCACATCGGCAACTGCATCGCCGCCGTGGTCATGGCCAGTTGGGAGAAGGAACTGGACTGGGACACCTTCCACGCCACCCTGGGTCGGCCCAAGACATCCGTTCCCTTG
>JANYAZ010000021.1 GCA_025361045.1 Geothrix sp.
GTCTCCCCGAGCCAAAACGAAAGCCGGTGATTCAGTGACTTCGAATCCCTCACCCTCCGCCTTCAGATGAAAGAAGCCGCCTTGCGGCGGCTTCAATCTGGCGGAGAGTGAGGGATTCGAACCCTCGGTAAGCTTTTGACCTACACACACTTTCCAGGCGTGCTCCTTAAACCACTCGGACAACTCTCCATGGCTTCCGCGAAAACGCGGAAACAACAAGGCTAGCACGGCCCCTGGGATCGGCCAAGGGCCGGGATTGAAAGGACTACACGGCCTCGAGGACGGCCACCAGCAGCTTCCAGAAGTTGCCCACGGAAGGCACGCTCACGTGCTCGTCGGGGGTGTGGACATCCCACATGCTGGGACCGAAGGACACCATCTCCATGGCGGCGTACTTCTCCCCGATGAGTCCGCATTCCAGGCCGGCATGGATGGCCATGATCTCCAGGGGTTTGCCGAAGGTCTTCTGATTGGCGTCCTGGACGATCTGGACCAGGGAGGCCTTGGGCTCGGGTTTCCAGCCGGGATAGCCGCCGGTGACGTGGGACTCGAAGCCACCCAGGGCGCAGGTGGCCGCGATGCGCTCGGAGAGGGCGGTCCTGGAAGCGTTGATGGAACTGCGGGTAAGCAGGTTCACTTCCACTTCGTTCTCGCGGGTGTCGATGACGCCCATGTTGGTGGAGGTCTGGACCAGGCCGTTGATGTCGGGGCTCATGGCCTCGACGCCGTGGGGCAGGGCGAGCAGGAGGCGGATCAGGGCATCTGCATCAGCGCCGGACATGAGCTGGGTGGCTTCCCCGGCCTCGAGGGCCAGGTGCAGGCCGGGATCATGGGCACCGAGGGCCGCGCGCCAGTGGGCTTCATGGGCGCCCAGGGCCTCGCGGAAGGCCTGCTCCTGGGCGGGATCCAACAGGATGTAGGCCGACGCCTCGCGGGGGATGGCGTTGCGCTTGTTGCCGCCCTTGATGGCCGCCAAGCCGAAGTCAAAGGTTGGCTTCATCGCGCCCAGTACTTGGGCGAGGATGCGGATGGCATTGCCGCGCCCGGCGTGGATGTCGATGCCGGAGTGGCCACCCTTGAGGCCGAACACCTTCAGCCGGAAGGCGCGTTGGCCGGCCGGAACTGCCGAGCGGGTGAGCTTGCGGGTGACGATGGTGTCTTCGCCACCGGCGCAGCCGATGGTCAGGAAACCCTCCTCCTCGCTGTCGAGGTTGAGGAGGAACTTGGATTTCAGGCGCCCCGGCTGTAGGCCGTTGGCACCGGTGAGGCCGGTCTCCTCGTCGATGGTGATCAGCGCCTCGATGGGCCCATGGGCGATGTCCTTGCTGGCCAGGACGGCCAGTGCCGCCGCAACACCGATGCCATTGTCGGCGCCCAGGGTGGTGCCTGTGGCCCAGAGCTCGTCGCCGACGCGACGGACCTTGATGGGATCCTTGGCGAAGTCGTGGACGGTCTCTTCATTCTTTTCGCAGACCATGTCCACGTGGGCCTGGAGGCAGGTGGTGGGATGGCCCTCGCGTCCGGGGGAGGCCTTCTTACGGATGATCACGTTGCCCACTTCATCCCGCTCCACGTCGCAACCGAGGGCCTTGGCCTGATCGGCAACCCAGGCGGCGGCGGCGGCTTCTACCTTGGAACCGCGCGGGATCTCCGACAGTTTCAGGAAATAGGACCAGATGGATTTGGGTTCGAGGGATTCGAGCAGGGCATTCACAGGGCCTCCCAAGGGTCGTCGGCCCGCAGGTTGATCGGGGCCAGGTGTCCAGGGTACCGGGGGCCTGCCGACGCAGGCGTGACGCGCATCACGATGGGGGCCCAACCAGGTGCATTAACCTGCATGAATCTCAGCCATTGCCCCCTCCGTTCCGATGACTTGCAAGCAGCCTGACTGTCCCTGCCCCCGTCACCTTCTTTCCGGGTCCCTGTGCGACGCCCCCTTACAGACCTCCTGCGCTTCCTCTTCGGGGTGGCCGCGTGCGGGTTGATGGCGGCCCCGCAGGCAGTGCCTCTCCGCAAAGTCACGCTGCAGCTGAAGTGGTCCCATGCCTTCCAGTTTGCCGGATTCTATGCGGCCAATGCCAAGGGATACTACGCCGCAGGGGGCCTGGAGGTCACCCTGGTGGAAGCTGGCCCGGGTCGGTTGCCCCTGCCGGTGGTTGAGAAGGGTGAGGCGGAGTTCGGCGTCAGTGACATGGAGGTCTTCGAGGCCTTCGAGAAGGGTCACTCCCTGGTGGCCCTGGGCGTGGTGTTCCAGCATTCTCCCAACGTGATCATCGCTCTGCGGAGCAGCGGCATCCACCGTCCCTCAGATCTGGCTGGCCGTCGCGTGATGTTCGCTGGCAACCAGGCGCAGATGGAGATCTTCGCCATGCTCCAGTCCGAGGGCATCCAGCCCAAGGCCATGAAGGCGATCCCCTACTCCTACAATCTGGATGATCTGCTCACGGGCAAGGTTGAGGCAACGCTTGGCTACATCACGGACGAACCTTACCTTCTGAGGGCCAAGGGCGCGGAACTCAGCCTGATCCGGCCGGTGGATTATGGCGTCGATTTCTACGGCGACATCCTGTTCACGACCCAGGCCTTCGCTGCCAACAATCCAGAGCTGACAGCCCAGTTCCGGAGGGCCTCCTTCCAGGGCTGGGAATACGCCATGGACCATCCAGAGGAGGTCATCGACTGGATCCTGGCCATGCCTGGCGTGGCTAAGCGCGGAATCACCCGCGAAAAGCTTCGCGATGAAGCCAGGAGCATGCACGACCTGCTTCTCCCCGGACTGGTGGATGCCGGGCACATGAATCCAGGCCGGTTCGAACGCATCGCCCAGACTGCGGTGAAGCTGGGGGTGCTCAAGTCCGTTCGGGACCCCAAGGACTTCCTGTTCGACCTACCCAGGCCCCTGGGTGCGATCTGGCTGAAATGGACTGGCTTCGGATTGGCGGCCCTGTTTGCCTGCGCCCTGGTCGCCGGCCTTTGGATTGTGCAACTGCGCCGCAAGGTGGCGTCCCGGACCCGGTCCCTGCAGGAGGAGGTCGAGCATCGCCGGGAGGCCGAGGCGAACCTGGCCGAGCGGGAACAGCGGTTCCGGCTGCTGGTGGAGTTCCTGCCTGCGGGTGCTGTCTACATCGACGACACGGGGTTCTACGCCAACGCCGCCGTAGAGCACCTGACGGGCTATGACCGGGCCGAATTGTCGACCTTCGAAGCCTGGCTCGGGATCCTTGATCCCCAAGGAGGGCAGCGCATCCATCAGGCCTACACCTCCAAGCGCGACACTCACCCGGTGGCCCCCTTGTCCGCAGAGGTTCTCCGCCGAGATGGCGGGCGCAGGCACGTCGAGATCAGCATGCGCATGCTGCCGACCTGCGAAGTCTGGCTGGTGCTGGATGTCACCTCCCGTGTGGAGGCCGAACAGGCGAGACGGGCCAGCGAGGATCGCTATAGGGGCATCTATCAGAACTCACCGGACCTGATCAAGGTCCTGAGGGTGATGCCGGAAGGTGAGTTCCTGTTCGAGGGCGTGAACCCCAGCTTCGCGGCGACTTTCGGCGTGACCACCACCCAGGTGGCAGGTAAATCCCCCCAGGACTGCCTCCCCAACCAGGTGGCCGACTTCATCCTGGGGAACTTGAAGCGTTGCGTGGCTGCTGGCCGCATCCTCAGCTACGAGGAGGTGCTGAACCTGCCGGGAGGGAGGCGGGTTCTGCTCACCCAGTTGGTCCCCATCCGGGATCCGGAGGGGTCCATCTACCTGCTGGCTGGCATCAGCCGGGACATCACCGACGAGCGGCACTCCCAGGACGCGCTCCGGCAGGCTCAGAAACTCGAGAGCCTCGGCGTGCTGGCAGGTGGCATCGCCCACGACTTCAACAACCTCCTGAGTGCCATTCTGGGGAACCTGAACCTGGCCCAGATTAAGCTGCCCGTTGGCTCTGCCTCAGAACCGTACTTGAAGAACATGGAGAGCACGATCCTCCGGGCCGCCGATCTCACCCGACAGATGCTGGCCTATTCCGGCAAGGGGAGGTTTGTCGTGGAGCCCCTCGACCTCAGTCACATGGTCGAGGAGATCACGCATCTGCTGTCCGTCTCCATCTCGAAGAAGGTCCTGCTGCGATACGACCTGCCTCCAGAACTGCCCGCCATCGAGGCAGACGCCTCCCAGGTGCAGCAGGTGATCATGAACCTGGTGACCAATGCTTCGGAGGCCATCGGGGACAAGGAGGGGCTCATCACCATCGTCACGGGTACCCGGGAGCTGGATCAGAAAGCCATGGATTTCCTCTTTGCGGGACAGGAACTGGAGCCCGGCCGCTTCGTGACCCTTCAGGTTTCGGATACGGGTTGTGGCATGTCGGCCGAGACCCTGGCCCGGATCTTCGATCCCTTCTTCACGACCAAGGCCGCGGGCCGCGGCTTGGGTCTGTCCGCGATGCTGGGGATCCTGCGAGGGCATCAGGCCGGCATCAAGATCTATTCAGAGCCGGGCAAGGGCAGTACCTTCCAGGTCTACTTCCGGGCCCTGGGTACAGTTCTCCCCGCCGCAGAGAAGGCCCTGCCGGCGATCCCCGTTTCCTTTCAGGGCAAGGTGCTCCTGGTCGATGATGAACCTGATCTGAGGGCCAGCATCGCGGACATGCTCGGCCACCTTGGCTTTGAGGTCGTCGCGGTTGAAGACGGTCAGGAGGCCCTCGAGCGGTTTCGTCCGGGTGAGTTTGCCCTGGTGTTGATGGACCTGACCATGCCCCGGATGGACGGGAAGGAGGCCTTCCGGCGCATGAAGGAGCTGGATCCGGGCGTGCGGGTCGTCCTTTCGAGTGGCTATAACGAACAGGAGGCCATCCAGCAGTTCCTGGGCCGGGGCTTGGCGGGATTCATCCAGAAGCCCTATCAACTTGCTACCCTGATCGCTGCCCTCGAGAGGGCCCTGCGGTCGGGAGGCTGAGGTGAATGCCCTGCTGGACCGTCTGCAGACCTGGATGAAGGTGGAGGAGTGCACCACCATCGAGCAGCGCCTGTTCCGCTGGCTCACCTTGGTTGGGGGGCTGGCGGCGCTCCTGGTGGTCATCCCCATGAACATTCTGCAGGGTCTGCCGGCCTTCGTGAACCTCTCGGTGGGCGCCTTTGGGTTGATCTGCCTGCTACTGTGCCGGGCGACCTTCCGTGGGCACTACGGCATGAAACTGGTCTTCTTCCTGCACCTGGCGAACCTGGACCTGATCTGGTTCGGGAACGCCGGGTCCCAGGGCAGCATTGGGCTGTTCCTGCTCACCGCGGCGTTGTACCTGGTGATCTTCTTCAAGGGCCTGACCCGTTGGGTGATGATGGGTCTCTACCTGATGAACGGCGCGACTCTGCTCTGCCTCGAACGCCTCAACCCGGGCTGGGTGTGGCCCTTCGCGAGCCCGGGGGATCGGTTCCTGGACCTGATGACGGGGTTCGTCTTGTCCAGCTTGGTCAGCGCCATCATCCTCTGGGTGGTGCTGGAGGGGTACCACCAGGAGCGTGGGCAACTCGGCGAGTCTCTGGCCGCCCAGCGGGAAAGCGAGAGCCGCTTTAGGTCGCTGGTGGAGAACGCCCCGATCCCCATCACCCTGGCCAGTAAGGAAGGAACCATTCACTACCTGAACCGGAGCTTCCAGCAGCTGTTTGGCTACATGGTCGAGGACCTTCCGGATATCGGTGCCTGGTGGGAGAAGGCCTATCCCGATCTCGACCTCAGGACCACGGTCTCGGCTCATTGGGTCGAAGCCTGTGCCAAGGCCATCGCCACGGGAATAGCCGTGCCGCCCGGCGAATACCCTGTGGTCTGCAAGGATGGCCGAAGGATCGAGGTCGAGATTCAGGCCGCCATCGTCGGTGATCAGTGGCTCGTGATGTTCACGGATCATTCGGATCGGCGTCGGAATGAAGAAGCCCTGCGGCAGGCGCAGAAGCTGGAAAGCCTGGGGGTGCTGGCGGGTGGCATCGCCCACGACTTCAACAACCTGCTGAGCGCCATGCTCGGCAACCTGAACCTCGCCCAGACCAAGCTGCCCGTCGGCGGTGCTTCTGCTCCCTACCTGGAGAACATGGAAGGCACCATTCGCAAGGCGGCGGAACTCACCCGGCAGATGCTCGCCTATTCCGGCAAGGGTCGGTTCGTGGTGGAGCCCATCGACCTCAACCGTCTTGTGGCGGAGATCACGCACCTGCTCGCGGTGTCCATCTCGAAGCGAGTCCAGCTGGCATACGAGCTCACCCCTGGCCTGCCCGCCATCGAGGCAGACTCGGCCCAGCTGCAGCAGGTGGTGATGAACCTGGTCACGAACGCCTCGGAGGCCATCGGGGACACTGATGGCGTCATCACCATCTCGACGAGCCTCTGCGAACTCGGCGAAAGGAATGAAGGTACGCTCCTTTCAGGGCAGGGGTTGGATCCGGGGCAGTACGTCACCCTCCGGGTCGCCGACACGGGCTGCGGCATGAAGCCGGAAATCCGGGGCCGCATCTTCGATCCCTTCTTCAGCACCAAGGGCTCCGGGCGGGGACTCGGCCTGTCGGCCATGCTTGGCATTGTCCGGGGCCACAAGGCGGGCATCGAAATCCAATCGGATCCTGGCACGGGCAGCGCCTTCCTGATCCACTTCCGGGCCAGTGAGGCCAAGGTTGCCGACACGATCCACATCGACGTCGGCGCCCATAAGGGCCGATTCCATGGCAAGGTGCTCCTGGCGGACGACGAAGCCGACTTGAGGTTCAGCTTCGGGAGCATGCTGCAGCACCTCGGGTTTCAGGTGGAGGCTGCGCGGGATGGGTTCGAGGCGCTGGAACGGTTCCATCCGCGCGAGTTCGCCCTCGTCTTCATGGACCTGACCATGCCCCGCATGGACGGCAAGGAGGCCTTCCTCCAGATGAAGGCCCGCGATCCGGAAGTGAAGGTGATCCTGATCAGCGGCTACAGCGAGCATGAGGTCATCGAGCCCTTGCGTGGGCTCAGTCCCGCCGGATTCATCCAGAAGCCCTTCAGCCTGCAGGCCTTGACGCGGGAAGTGGAGCGGGTACTGGCGTAGGCGGGGATTCAGTGACTTCGAGTCCCGCCTTTTTTTCCGCCAAAAAGGGGCCCCAGAGTAGGGGCCCTTTCTTGGCGGAGAGAGAGGGATTCGAACCCCCGGTGAGATCACTCCCACGTCTGATTTCGAGTCAGGTGCCTTCAACCACTCGGCCATCTCTCCAGACCCTTCAGTCTAGCAAATCAGGGATTAGAATCCAGCAGTGGGGGAAGACATGGCTCGAATGGCGTGGGGACTGGGGTTGGTGCTGGTGCTCGGGCTGCAGGCCCAGGCGGTGGACCTGTCGCTCACAGACGCGGCAGCGGACCGCTTCGCTGCGCTGGCGCTGAGGTGTGTGCGCCAGGAATACCCCAACAAGCTGGATCACGTGATGAACGGGGCAGGCGAGGTAAAATCGCCGAGGGACCTGCATCCTGCTTTCTATGGCTGCTTCGACTGGCATTCCTCCGTGCACGGGCACTGGATGCTCGTGAAGCTGCTGCGGGAACACCCGGGCATGGCCCGGGCCAGCGACATCCGCACGGCCCTGGATGAAAACCTGACCGCTGACCGGATCGCGATGGAGGTTGCCTACCTGGGACAGGACAACCGCCGGAGCTTTGAGCGCACCTACGGCTGGGCTTGGCTGCTGAAGCTCGCGGCGGAGTTGCGCACCTGGGACGACCCCTCAGCCAGGCGCTGGTCCACCGCCTTGCAGCCCCTTGCCAACGAGCTGACCGGACGCTTCATGGCCTTCCTGCCCAAGCAGACCTATCCCATCCGGACCGGCGTCCATCCCAACACGGCCTTCAGTCTGGACCTGGCTTTGGACTACGCCCGGGCCACCGCGGATGCCCGGTTCGAGGGGCTGATTCTTGAACGCGCCAGGACCTGGTTCGGGCGGGACCGTCGGGGACCGCTGGCCTGGGAGCCGGGTGGTGAGGACTTCCTGTCCCCCTGCCTGGAGGAGGCGGCCCTCATGTCGAGGTTGCTGCCGCCCAAGGCCTTTCGCCGCTGGCTGGATGCGTTCCTGCCCAGCCTGCCAGGGGGCCTGCAGCCGGCCGTGGTTTCGGATCGGACCGATCCCAAGATCGTCCATCTGGATGGCCTGAACCTCAGTCGGGCGAGAACCCTGCGTCGGATCGCCGCGGTCCTGGGTCCGGCTGATGCCCGGTCAGCCGGACTGAACCGCCTTGCGGACCGTCATGCCCGGGCCTCCCTGCCACACCTGGCTTCCGGGAGCTACGAAGGCGAGCACTGGCTGGCCACCTTCGCCGTGCGGATGCTGTCGGAACGGTAAGTGCCCAACCAAGGCGTGCGTCAGGCTCCCGCGGGTGGCGCACTGTCGGTACCGGTGGCGGACAGCAGGTGCGTGAAGTACGCACGGTCCTCCGTGAGGATGTGGCCCTTCACGAGGTCCAGGGCCAGAAAGGTCACCAGCCGGCCGAAATCCAATTGACCGGCCTTGACCTCCGCCTGCAGCTTCCAGGCCTTCGAGAGGAGGGTGGCGTGCACCGCGGCATGCTCGGCGAGGTCGGGGTACCGGGCCTCCCGCAGCAGGGCCTCCTCATCGTGGAAGTGCTGGGCCGCGTGGGCGAGCAGGGTCTCTAGGCGAAGGGATACTTCCGCCAGCGGGCGATTCTCCGTGAGCGTAGCCATCAAGGTGCTGGCCAGTCGGAACAGCCGCTGATGCTGGGCGTCGACCAGGACGTGGCCACAGGCGTAGGTGTCCTCCCAGATCACTTCGAGCAGGGATTGCTCCGAGGGGGGTTCTCCTTCGTGGCCTTCGGGCGTCAGGGCCGAGACGGCGCAATTCCGGCCACCCGACTTGGCACAGTAGAGCGCCCGATCCGTTCGTTCGATCCATCCTGCGAGCCCTTCCCCCAGTGAGTATTCCGAAACGCCCAGGCTCATGGTCACGTGTCCTACGCCGGGGAAGTCGATGGCCGCCACGGCAGCCCGGAGCTTTTCCGCCAGCCCCAGGGCCCCTTCGAGTCGGGTGGCTGGGGCCATCACCAGGAATTCCTCACCTCCCCATCGGACCAGCGAATCCGAGGCCCGGAGGTGCCTCCTGACGGTCTGGGCGGTGCCGGCCAGGACGGCGTCCCCGGCACCGTGTCCGAAGCTGTCGTTGACGCGCTTGAAATGATCCAGGTCGAACATCAGCAGGGAGAGGGGATCGCGCCGGCGGTGGACCAGCGCGATCTCGGGCAGGACCGCCTCCTCGAAGCGACGGCGATTCCAGGCACCGGTGAGGCGGTCGGTGGAGGCGGCCTGTTCCAACTGGTCCAAGGCCCGCTGCAGGCTCTGGTTGGCCAGCTCCGAGGTGTTCCGCGCGTCGCTCAGGTCCTTCAGCCGCACCGATAGCTCGGCATTCCGCTGGGCCACGAGCACTTCCAGATCCTGGGCCTGATGGGCGATGGCGGCGAGCTGGGCGGCCTGGGCCGCTTCGGTGGTCTGCCGCAGCTCGGTCATCCGGCTGAGCATGGCCCAGCCCAGGGACATGGCCAGGACGACGAGCGCGAATTGGAGAATGGTCAGGCTCGCGGGGGTGCCCATCCAGCCTGCCGTCAGGATCCAAAGGGTGGCGCAGCAGACCAGCAGGGCCAAGGTGGCCGCCACCAGGGCACCGGCAATCTTGAGGCCCTCCCGATGGGCGCGCAGCCCGGCCGCCAGGGTGAGCAGGGCCAGCAGAGGCGCCAGCAGCCCCAGGATCATTTCAGCTAGTCGATGGAAAGGCCCCCAGGGGATCAGGGCGGCCATGGCGATGGCCAGGGTGGCCAGGGCGGTGATCCGCCGGCTGTGGGCTAGGCGCTGGGCACCCGGGGAGGCTGCGAGCAGCGCGGAAGTGACCCGCTCCCAGATGGCGAGGCAGAGGCCACTCAGGATCAGGGCCGTGGGATGGACCCAATGGGTCAGCGTGGCCGGGAGCAGGGGGGTCGCCAGCCCGCTGTAGGAGATCCAGGCGGCGGCGGCGACCAGACCAAACATCCCGGCCTGGCTGAGCACCCGGTCGCGCAGGGGGCGGTAGGCCAGGATGGACAGGAGTGCCAAGGCGACGAGGATGCCGGCCAGAAAGGCCTGGATGGCCAGGGGCAGCGGGGAGGTCAGCACCGGGGTGGCAGCGGGGAAGCGGGTCAACATGGCAGCCCTCTCATCGGCGCCGTTTGAAGAAAGCTTGGATCTGGGCGCGACACTCCGGTTCCAGGAGTCCCCCCTCCAGGGTAAAGCGGTGGTTCAGGGCGGCTTCGTCCAGCGTGTTCAACCAGCGGCTGACGCCCACCTTGGGATCTGAAGCGCCGAACACCACCCGGCCCACCCGGGCGTGGATGAGCGCGCCGAAGCACATAAGGCAGGGCTCCAGTGACACGTAGAGCGTGGCACCCGTCATGCGGTAGTTCTTGGTCCAGGCCCCGGCGCTGCGCAGGGCCAGGACTTCGGCATGGGCGGTGGGGTCGTTCAGCTTCACCGGGTGGTTGTGCCCCCGGCCCAGCAAACAGCCTTCGGAGACGATGACGGCCCCGACGGGAACTTCGTCCAGGCTGTCCGCCTTCTCGGCCTCCTCGAGGGCGAGCTTCATGAAGTAGATGTCGTCACCGCTCCACATTTATCCAGTGTGGCTTAAACAGCGGCCCGTACATCAGGAACAAAGGAGCAGTATGGCCGATTCGGCCTTGAAGAAAAAGGCTGATCCTCGCATTTCCGGGTCGCTACACTCACTTTGGTCCTGCAAGGACCGAATCATTCTCACGACCCCGCGACGGCTCGGCCTTCGCGGGGTTTTTGCCAAGCACGGGCGGAGGCCACATGCGCGCGCACCTGATCCTGAAGGACGGCACCATCTTCCGGGGACGGGCACCGTTGGGCTTTGGTGGCAGCGGCGAGGCGGTCTTCACCACGGCCATGGCGGGCTACCAGGAGATTCTCACCGATCCAAGCTTTGCGGGGCAGATGGTCTGCATGACCTTTCCCGAGCAGGGCATCTACGGCATCCACGCGGATCTCAACGAGGGCACGCGGCCCTGGGCCACGGGCCTGCTCTGTCGCCGCCTGACCTTCGCGCCGGATCACCACCGCAGTGAGGGCGATCTGGCAGGCTGGCTCAAGCGCCACCACATCCCCGTGATGTCCGACCTGGACACGCGGGCCCTGACCCAGCACCTGCGGGACCAGGGTTCCCAGCCCTCCCTCATCTGGACCGAAGTGGATGGCGGCCTCGAAGCCGGCGTGGCAAAAGCCAAGGCCCTGCCGGACATGACTGGCCAGTCCCTCTGCGGGGCGGTGAGCTGCAAGGACCCCTACGAGCTGAATCCCGGCGGCGCGTTCCGCGTGGCGGTGCTGGACGGTGGCATCAAGCTGAGCATCCTGAACCAGCTGGTGGGGGCAGGGCTGCACCTGGAAGTCTTTCCCTGGGATACACCCGCTGCGGAATTGACGAATCAGCGCTTTCATGGCCTCTTCCTCAGCAATGGCCCCGGTGATCCCGCGGCACTGCCCGGGATGCAGAAGGAAGTGGAGGCCTGCATCGGCCAGCTGCCCATCTTCGGCATCTGCCTGGGCCACCAGCTGCTGGGGCAGGCCTTCGGGGGCCGCACCTTCAAGCTCAAGTTCGGCCACCGCGGCGCCAACCAGCCCGTGCACGACCTGATGACCGGGCGCATCGAGATCACGGCCCAGAACCATGGGTTCGCCGTGGACGAGGCCAGCCTGCCCAAGGATGTGGAAGTCACCCACCGCCACCTGAGCGACGGCACCGTCGAGGGCCTGCGCCACACCAAGCTCCCCATCTTCTCCTTGCAGCATCATCCCGAAGCCTCACCCGGACCCCACGACGCGCACCCGGCCTTCCTCCGCTTCGTTGAACTCTTGAAAAGCAATCCAAGATGAACCACGAAGACAGGAAGACCACGAAGGAAGAAAGGTGGATGGGGGCGTTGGACCCTGCGCTTGAGTCCATCGCTGCAACCATCGTCGATGCGGCGATCTTGGTTCATCGGGAGCTTGGTCCAGGTTTACTAGAAAGTGCATACGAAGCGTGTCTAGTCCATGAACTGACCCGTCGTGGGCTGTCGGTCGAACGGCAGAAATGCTTGCCAGTGACCTTCCGAGGGGTCCAGATAGATGCTGGGTACAGACTAGATATCCTCGTAGAGGGTTGCGTCATCCTTGAGTTGAAGGCAGTGGATGAACTCACCAAAGTCCACTATGCCCAAATGCTTACTTACTTGAAACTCTCCAGCAATAGGCTAGGTTTCCTAATCAACTTCAATGTGGTTCCACTCAAGAATGGGATCCGTCGCATGGTCAATTGAATTTGTTTTTCTTCGTGGTCTTCCTGTCTTCGTGGTGAATGCTCATGCCTAAGCGAACGGATCTGAAAAGTGTGCTGGTGCTGGGCTCGGGGCCCATCCAGATCGGCCAGGCCTGCGAGTTCGACTACTCGGGGACCCAGGCGCTGAAGGCCTTGAGGGAAGAGGGCATTCGAACCATTCTTTTGAACTCGAATCCAGCCTCGATCATGACGGACCCGGGCCGCGCCGACGCCACCTACATCGAACCCCTCACCCTGAGGGTGCTGGAGAAGGTCATCGAGGCGGAAAGGCCGGACGCCATCCTGCCCACGGTGGGCGGTCAGACGGCCCTCAACCTCGCCATGGAGGCCCATGAAAGCGGTCTGCTGGAGCGTACGGGCGTGATGCTGATCGGCGCCCAGCCCGAGGCCATCAACCGCGGCGAGGACCGCCAGCTCTTCAAGGCCCTCATGGACGACCTGGGCCTGGAGACCTGCCGCGGCGGCTTCGCGCACAACATGAGTGAAGCCCGCGACCTGCTCAAGCTCACGGGCTTCCCTTCCATCATCCGCCCCAGCTTCACGCTGGGTGGCAGCGGCGGCGGCATCGCCTACAACGTGGACGAGTTCGAGACCATCGTCGCCCGCGGCCTGGACCTGAGCCCCACCAAGCAGGTGCTCATCGAGGAGAGCATCCTGGGCTGGAAGGAATTCGAGCTGGAGGTGGTGCGGGACCTGGACGACAACGTCGAGGTGATCTGTTCCATCGAGAACCTGGATCCCATGGGCTTCCACACGGGCGACAGCATCACCGTGGCCCCGGCCCTCACCCTCACGGATCCCGAGTACCAGGCCATGCGCGATGCGGCGCTGGCGGTCATCCGTGCCGTGGGCGTGGAGACCGGCGGCTCCAACATCCAGTTCGCCCTGGAACCCGAGACCAGTCGCATCATCGTCATCGAGATGAATCCCCGCGTAAGCCGCAGCTCGGCGCTGGCGTCGAAGGCCACGGGCTTCCCCATCGCCTGGGTGGCCACCAAGCTGGCCCTGGGTTACCGCCTGTGGGAGCTGCCCAACGCCATCACCCGCATGACGAAGGCGGCCTTCGAGCCGGTGCTCGACTATGTGGTGGTGAAGATCCCCCGCTTCACCTTCGAGAAGTTCCCCCAGGCCGACAAGGTGCTGGGCACGCAGATGAAGAGCGTGGGTGAGGTCATGGCCCTGGGGCGGAGCTTCCAGGAGGCCCTGCAGAAGGCGGTCCGCTCCCTGGAGGAAGGCCACAAGGGTCTCTCGGGCGCCCTGGAGGGCAAGCTCGATCTGGGCCGCCTCAAGGAGCACCTCATCATTCCGGGTTCCCAGCGCCTCTTCTGGATCTACCACGCGCTGAAGGCTGGCCACAGCGTGGAGGAGCTGCACCGCCTCACGAAGATCACGCCGTGGTTCCTGCGCGAGATCGAAGAAATTGTCGTGTTGGAAGGTCGTCTGCGCAGCTTTCCGGTGGATCGTCTGCCCGAGGAGCTGCTGGAGAAGGCCAAGCGCGCTGGCTTCGCCGACAACCAGATCGCCGTGTTCTGTTCGGGCACCGAGGCCGAAGTGGCCGCCCGTCGCGAAACCCTGGGCCTACGCCCCGCCTACAAGCGTGTCGACACCTGCGCGGGCGAGTTCAAGGCCGAAACACCCTACCTCTACGGCACCTGGGAGCAGACCAGCGAAGCGGAACCCACGGACCGCCCCAAGGCCATCGTGCTGGGCAGCGGTCCCAACCGCATCGGGCAGGGCGTGGAGTTCGACTGCTGCTGCGTGCAGGCCGTGGAGGCCATCCGGGCCAGCGGCGTGGAGGCCATCCTCATCAACTGCAATCCGGAGACCGTGAGCACGGATTTCGATACCAGCGACCGGCTGTACTTCGAGCCGTTGACCTATGAGCATGTGAAGGCCGTGGTCGACCGCGAGGCCGCTGGCGGGAAGCTGCTGGGGGTCTTCGCCCAGTTCGGTGGGCAGACACCGCTGAAGCTGGCCGAGCCCCTCCACCAGGCGGGCGTGAAGCTGCTGGGCACGCCCCTGAACACCATCCTGGATGCGGAGGACCGCGAGCGCTTCGGCCAGGCCCTGAAGCGCTTGAACATTCCCGCACCCCAATGGGGTATGGCCACCAGCTTTGTCCAGGCGCTGGAGGTGGCCCACCGGCTCGCCTACCCGGTGATGGTGCGCCCCAGCTTCGTGCTGGGCGGCCGGGCCATGGCTGTGGTCTTCGATGATGCGGGCCTGGAGAAGTACATGCGCGAGGCCGTGGCCGTGAGCAACGACCAGCCCGTGCTGCTGGATCGCTTTCTGGATGGCGCCCAGGAACTGGACATCGACGTGGTCTGCGATGGCGTGGACGTGGCCATCGCTGGGTTGCTGGCCCACATCGAAGAAGCCGGCATCCACAGCGGCGATAGCTACGCGGTGATCCCCGCCCTGGGCGTCTCCGAGGAGATTCTGGAAACTGTCCGGGGCTATGCCCGGCAGCTGGCCCTGGACCTGGGCGTGCTGGGCCTCATGAATCTGCAGTTCGCCGTGAAGGACGGCATCGCCTACTGCCTG
>JANYAZ010000073.1 GCA_025361045.1 Geothrix sp.
CGAAGGATCCACCGTAGTAGCTTTCGCAATACGGGATGAACAGGAACTGGTAGACAAACCCCAGCAGACCCACCAGCGGGAACACTAGGCAGCCCAGAAAGGGAACGAGGACGAGAATGAAGGCAAGGATATAGAGGCCGATCAGCGGCACGACGTCGAGCAGCACCGCAACCAGGCGGGTGAAGAAGTCGCCCCGTTCACCGGTGGGTAGGGCGTCGTCGGGGACTGGCGGCCAGTAGGGCGCCAGGAAGTCCGGGATGAGGCCGCTGCTGGCGGTTGCTGTTGCCGGGGCGGGCCTAAGCGGAGGGGGCGGCGCCACGGGCGGGAGGGCCGGGATCGCCACGGGGCCCGTGGAGATCTGGTCCTGCAGCTGGATCTTGGGCTCGGGTTCCGCCGGGGGCTTGCCCGTATGGATGGCCGCCAGCTGGTCGGCGGTCATGCGCACGGTGCCGCTGGGCGGGGCGGGGTTATCGAGAATATTGATGGCCACGGTGGCGGCCACTTCGGGACGGGGGTCCTGGAAGGTGAGCTGCACCTGGCCCAGGGTGATGCGGTCGCCGTCCCGCAGGGGGGACGACTGCACCCGGTTGCCGTTCACCAGCACGCCGTTGCTGCTCTGCAGGTCCTGGATCTCGAAGCCCCCGCCCACCTTCCGGAGGACGCAGTGGTGCCGGCTGATGCTGGGATCCGGCAGGCGGAGCGTGTTGTCCAGCTCCCGCCCCATATGGACTTCGTTATCGATGATCTCGAATTCACGAATGCCCGCGCTCTCGTGCACCAGCAGTTTGGCCATGGAAACCCTCGGGGATGTGCGATGGCCGGAAGTGTAGCGCATCCTGGCCGTATCGGGATAGATTGCGAGTGGCCTCTGGATCTCGGTTCTTTCTTGACGGGCCGAGGCGGACCCGCCAATCTTCCCCCACGAGATAAGGTGCAGGCATGGTGCTATTCAACGCGGCCACCAAGGAGTTGACGGCCAAGATCGTCTACTACGGCCCCGGCCTGTGTGGGAAGACGACCAACCTCCAGCATGTCTACGACACGCTGCCTGGCGATGGCCGCGGCAAGATGCTGTCCCTGGCCACCCAGACCGACCGCACCCTGTTCTTCGACTTCCTGCCCATCGAGCTCGGCACCATCCGCGGCATGAAGACCCGGATCCAGCTCTACACCGTTCCCGGCCAGGTCTTCTATGACGCCACCCGGAAGCTGGTGCTCAGGGGGGCGGATGCGGTGGTGTTCGTGGCCGACTCCCAGGCTCCTGCCCTGGAGAGCAACAAGGAAAGCTTCCAGAACCTCATCGTGAACCTGAAGGATCAGGGGGCGGACCTGGAGAAGATCCCCCATGTCATCCAGTGGAACAAGCGGGATACCCCCAACGCCCTCCCGGTGGAAACCCTCGAACGGGAGGTCAACTTGTTCGGGGCGCCCACCTTCGTCGCCTGCGCCATGCGCGGGGAAGGGGTCAAGGAAACGCTCACCGGCGTGGCCAAGCTGGTGCTGAAGAGCCTGGCTGAGAAATACGGTGGGGGCGTTGTCGAAGAACCACCCGTGTTTCTTGGAGGACCGCCACCCCCTCCGCCTCCAGTCAAAGAATCCACCCGGCCCCTGGAAGTGGAGGAACTGTCTGCGGGAGAACTGCTCGAGGAGATCGACGAGATCCCGGTCGAGTCCGGCCAGCCCGCCCATCCCCATGCCTCCGCGCCTGGGCACATGCCCCACAGCAGCGTGGTGGAGGTTCCCGTCGTGCTCGATCGCAGCCTCTTCAGCGGTGACTCGCCCGTGGAGATTCGGCTGAAGCTGTACATCAAGTAAGGCGAAAAACGCTGCGCGTTTTTCGTTATCGCGCGGACGCAGTCCGCGCGCTTGGGGCAAACTAAAGGATTGATCCGAGGCCTCCCCATGTCCCGCCAGATCGTCACCCGCTTCGCCCCCTCTCCCACCGGCATGTTGCACATCGGGGGGGTGCGGACGGCCCTGTTCTGCTGGCTCTTCGCCCGCAAGCACGGCGGGCGCTTCATCCTGCGCATCGAGGACACGGACCTGTCCCGCAGCACCGACGACAACATCCGCATCATCGAAGAAGGCATGGCCTGGTGCGGGCTGGACTGGGATGAGGGCCCCGTGGTGGGGGATCCCGGCAGCTGGAAGGGCCCCAACGGCCCCTACCGGCAGATGCAGCGGATGGAGCGCTACAAGGCCAAGATCCAGGAACTGCTCGACAAGAACCTGGCCTACCGCTGCCGCTGTTCCCGTGCGGTGATCGAGGAGCGCCGAAAGACCGTCGAAGCCGCGGGCAAGGTCTTCCAGTACAACCGGGGGCTGGATCGGGGGAAGGGGTGCGCCGACGCGAACCATGATGCCAGCCAGCCCGCCGCCATCCGCTTCCGCATGCCCGCCGAGGGCGACATCGTGGTGCCGGACCTCATCAAGGGCGACACCCACTTCCCGGCGGACAGCCTGGATGACTGGATCATCGCCCGGACCGGCGATGGGCCCGGCGAGATCGGCGTGCCCACCTACAACTTCTGCGTGGTGGTGGACGACACCCACATGGAAGTCACCCACGTGATCCGGGGCGACGACCACCTGAACAACACGCCCAAGCAGATTCCGCTGTTCCTGGCCTTCGGCTACGACCTGCCGGCCTTCGCCCATGTGCCCATGATCCTGGGTGCGGACGGTGCCAAGCTCAGCAAGCGCCACGGCGCCACCAGCATCACCGAATAACAGGCCATGGGCCTGCTGCCCTCTGCCGTGCGCCTGGCCCTGGCCCGCCTTTCCTGGACGCCCAAGATCGATGGCAAGGCCGTGGAGAGCGCCGAGGAGGAATTGCTCACGGACGAGCAGATGATCCAGCTCTTCGACCTGGCTGACTGCCAGAAGAGCGCTGCCCGGTTCGACATGGACAAGTTGCAGTGGATCAACCAGAAGCTCATCCAGCGGGCCACTTGGCAGGAGTTGGAGGGGCAGCTCAGGCCCTTCGTGCCTGAGCTGTGGGATCAACAGCCTGAATGGTGGCGGGCGCAAGCCATCCAGTGCACCCAGAAGGGCAAGTCGCTCACGGACATGGCCGAGGCGCTGCGCTTCGCGTTCGAACGGCCCGCAGCCTTCGACGAGAAGGCCGTGGAGAAGTTCATGACGCCGACCGCGAAGCTGGCCCTGCGTGACGTCTGTGCCATGACCGACTACGGCCATGACGCGCTGGAGGTGGGCTTCAACGCCATCCTCGAACGACATGCGCTCAAGACCAAGGACCTGGCCCAGGCCCTCCGCGTGGCCCTCTGTGGCAAGCCGGTGAGCCCGGGCATCTTCGATACGCTCATGCTCGTGGGCCGGGAGGAAGTCGCGGCTCGCCTGGAGAAGTGGCTCTGATGGATCTGAACGAGTTCACCCACATTACCCTCGCGGTGCTCGAGGACCAGGGCACAGAGGCCTATGCGCCCACGATCATCGCCGAGGAGACGCTGCAGGTGATCCAGGGCATCCCCGAGGGGCTGGACCACCGGCAGGCCCTCCAGGAAACGGTGCTCCGGCTGGGCCTCGAACAGTCGGAGTTCTACTTTGGCGTCAGGTCGGGTCCCGGTGAGATCACCACGGGCTTCCACACCCAGGTCTCCACGCAAGTCCAGCGCATCTCTGAGCTGCGACAGGGGTTCGTGGTGTCGGAGCTGGAGGACTGCGCCTGGTGGACCCTGGGGCAGGGGCGGGATCAGTAGCTGTTTTCACCCGCCGTCGATGCGATCCCGCTATGCTATGCGCATGCTTCGCTTCACGGTCGTCCACCCGCGCCCTAGCACGTGGAGTGCGGGGGGGAGCTGCACGCCTCGCTGACCTGGATCCAGGTTTTGACATCCCCCCGCCATCTTCGGCGGGTTTTTCATTTCAGGGAGAACGCATGAGCCAGCACCCCAAGCTTGCCATCCTTGGCTTCGGCACCATGGGCCAGGCCATCAGCGCCGGTCTGGTGGAAGCCTCGGGCTATCCGGCCGATCGCATCCAGGCCGCCGACATCCACCCCGCCGCCTCGAAAGCCCGGGCCGAGGCCCTGGGCATCGCGCTTTCCCGCGACGTGGATGCCGCCGCGAAGACGGCGGAGGTGGTGTTGCTCTGTGTGAAGCCGAAGGAGTTGAAGGGGCTGCTGGAAGGCCTGACGGCCGCTGGGGCCCTGGACCACCGGCCCCTGGTGGTGTCCATCGCAGCGGGCACCACCCTCGAATTCCTCGGGGCGCACACGCCGGAAGGCACACCACTGGTGCGGGCCATGCCCAATACGCCCTGCTCCATCCGCAAGGGGATGACGGTCCTCGCGGCCGGGGCCGGTGTCACCGAGGCCCAGCTGGCCCAGGCCCGCACCCTCTTCGAGCCCCTGGGCCGGGTCATGGACCTGGACGAAAAGCACATGGATGCGGTCACCGGCCTCAGCGCCAGCGGCCCCGCCTTCATGTTCGTCATTCTTGAATCTCTGGCGGAGGGCGGCGTCCAGTGCGGCCTGCCCCGGGCCGTGGCCGTGGAACTGGCCGCTCAGATGACCCTGGGCGCGGCCTCCATGGTGCTGGAGACGGGCCGGCATCCCGCGGCCCTCAAAGACGAGGTCACCACCCCCGCCGGCTGCACCATCGCCGGCCTGATGGTCCTGGAGGATGGCCGCATCCGCTCCGTCGTGGCCCGCGGCATCGAGCGCGCGACCCAGGTGGCGGCGGGGCTGGGATAGGTGACCATCCAAACAAACTGGTGAAAGGACAATTGACCGCAGATGACGCAGATGACGCAGATGAAAAAGTGTGCTCTAGCTTTTATCTGCGCCAATCTGCGACATCTGCGGTTTCAAATGCCTTTTGTGAGAAATACAACCCACCGGCTATCTTAGAGGTTTGCATCCTGTGAGCCCCGATGTCCGCTGACCTGCCCCTGCATGAACCCAAGAGCCTCCACTTCATCGAAGAGATCGTGGAGGCCGACCGCGTCACCGAGAAGCACGGAGGGCGTGTGCTCACGCGCTTTCCGCCCGAGCCCAACGGCTACCTGCACATCGGCCACGCCAAGAGCATCTGCCTGAACTTTGGGCTGGCCAGGACTTACGGCGGAGCGACCAACCTGCGCTTCGACGACACCAACCCCGTGAAGGAGGATGTGGAGTACGTAGACTCCATCCGCGACGATGTCCAGTGGCTGGGCTTCCAGTGGAAGGGTGAGCACTACGCCTCCGACTACTTCCCGTTCATGTACGACTATGCGGAATACCTGATCCAGCAAGGCAAGGCCTATGTTTGCGACCTGACCGAAGCCGAGATTCGCGAGTACCGGGGCAACTTTCACTTGCCGGGCAAGGCGAGTCCCTACCGCGGCCGCAGCCCCGAGGAGAACCTCGACCTGTTCCGGCGCATGAAGGCCGGCGAGTTTCCGGACGGCGCCAAGGTGCTGCGGGCGAAGATCGACATGCAGAGCGGCAACATGAACCTGCGGGACCCTCTGATGTACCGTATCCGCCGGGCCCATCATCACCGCACGGGCGACGCCTGGTGCCTCTACCCCATGTACGACTACGCCCATGGCGTGTCCGACGCCATTGAAACCATCACTCACTCCATCTGCACCCTGGAGTTCGAGGATCACCGGCCGCTTTACGAGTGGTTCCTGGAGCAGGATGTGGATGGGAAGTTCTTCCAGCGTCCGCTGCCCCGCCAGATCGAGTTCGCCCGCCTGAATCTCACCTACACGGTGATGAGCAAGCGGCGCCTGCTGCAGCTGGTGCAGGACGGCATCGTGAGTGGCTGGGACGATCCCCGCATGCCCACCATCTGCGGCCTGCGCCGCCGAGGCTACACGCCCGAGGCCGTGCGGGCCTTCGCTGAAAGGGTGGGTGTGGCCAAGCGGGACATGGTGGCCGATGTGGGGCTGCTGGAATTCTGCATCCGCGAGGACCTGGAGAAGCGGGCCCCCCGCCGCATGGCCGTGCTGCGCCCCCTCAAGGTGGTGATCACCAACATGACCGACGCCGAAGCCTTCGAGGTGGAAGTGCAGAACCATCCCGAGGATCAGGCCATGGGCACCCGCAAGCTGCCCTTCACCCGGGAGCTCTTCATCGACCAGGACGACTTCCGCGAGGAGGCGCCCAAGAAGTGGTTCCGGTTGGCTCCGGGCGCCGAGGTGCGCCTGCGCGGGGCCTGCCTGGTGACCTGCCGGGAGGTGCTCAAGGATGCCGCCGGGAACGTGGTGGAGCTCCGCTGTGAGTGGGATCCCGCCAGCAAAGGGGGCAACGCCCCCGATGGCCGCAAGGTGAAGGGCACCCTCCACTGGGTGAGCGCCACCCATGCCGTGAAGGCTGAAATTCGACTCTACGAGCCTTTGTTCACCCAGGCCGATCCCATGGACGTGCCAGAGGGCCAGGACTGGAAGGCCCTCCTGAACCCTGCCAGCCTCGAGGTGCTGACCGAGGCCCGGCTGGAGCCCACCCTGGCCGAGGCCCTGCCTGGTGAGCGCTTCCAGTTCGAGCGGACCGGGTATTTCGCGGTCGACGCGGATTCCCGCCCTGGGCAGGCGGTTTTCAATCGGACCGTGGGGTTGAAGGACAGCTGGAGCAAGATTGAGGCCAAGGGCTGCTAAATCGCAGGCTGCGCCCACGATTTAGTTAGAGCGCGGCCTTGCCGCGCAAGAATTGGGGTCCTTCATGACTCGGGCGCGAAGGCGCCCGAGCCCTGGCAGTGACGCAAGTCGCATGCCCCAACCTTGGCGCTCTGCTAGTCTCGATGGGTTGGGCCTCCCCGCGGGCGGCCCTGCCGGGAAGCCGCCCATGGACAAGCTTGCGAGCCTGCTGCACACCACGCCTGCCATCGTCTGGATGGCACTGAAGATCGTCATCGTCTTTGGCGGCGTCATGTCGCTGGCGGCGATCTTCACCTGGGTTGAGCGCCGGGGCTCGGCCATGATCCAGGACCGCATCGGCCCCAACCGCGCCGCATTGTTTGGCAAGATCCGCATCATCGGGTTGGCCCAGATCCTGGCGGATGGCATCAAGATGTTCTTCAAGGAGGATCTGATCCCGACGGACGCCAATCGGCGCCTGTTCTGGCTGGCCCCCTTCCTCGCCTTCGTGCCGGCGCTCCTGGGCTTCGCAGTCATCCCCTTCGGCAAGAGCTTTATGAGCGGGGGGCACACCTACCACCTCTCCGTGCTGGATCCCGGCAATGGCATGGGGATGCTCTACCCCCTGGCCATCGGCGGCATGGCCGTCTACGGCGTGCTGGTGGCAGCCTGGTCCAGCAACAACAAGTGGTCCATCCTCGGTGGCATGCGGGCCTCGGCGGCCATGGTGAGCTACGAGATCGGCATGAGCCTGGCCGTGGTTGCCATTTTCATGACCGCGGGCGGCTACGATCCCTCCGAGATCATCACGGCCCAGGGCCACCTCCCCTGGACCTGGAACGTCGTGCGGCAGCCCCTGGGCTTCATCGTGTTCTTCACCTGCATGTTCGCGGAAACGAACCGGCTGCCCTTCGACTTCGCCGAAGGCGAGAGTGAGATCGTGGCGGGCTTCAACACGGAATTCGGAAGCATGAAGTTCAGCCTGATGGCGCTGGCCGAATACTCGCACATGATGACGGCCTCGGCCCTCATCGCCACGCTCTACTTCGGCGGCTGGCAGGTCCCTTTCGTCAAGGATCCTTCCGTCATGCTGTCCGTGGCCTGCTTCGTGCTGAAGCTGGTGTTCTTCGCCTGGGTCTTCGTCTGGATCCGGTGGACGGTGCCGCGGTTCCGCTATGACCAGCTCATGCGCCTCGGCTGGAAGCGGATGCTGCCGCTGTCCATGGTCAACCTGGTCTTCCACGCCTGGCGCATGAGCCAGGGACACTGAGGAGAGGGCGATGGGCGTCGTCGTCAAGAAAGTCGAACTGAGCTGGCTGGACAGCACCTATGTCTGGCCGGTGCTGAAGGGCATGGCCATCACCTTCGAGCACTTCATCAAGCAGCTCTTCACCCCCACCTCGAAGCGCTACACCATCCAGTACCCTGAGATGAAGAAGGAGATGCCCGAAGGCTACCGGGGTCTCCACGAGCTGAAGCGGTTCGAGGACGGGGCCATCAAGTGCGTGGCCTGCTTCATGTGCCAGGAGGCCTGTCCGGCCCGCTGCATCAGCATCGAGGCCGAGGAATTCAGCGACCTGAACATCACCCAGGGCTTCGAGGAGAAGCGGCCGGCGCAGTTCAAGATCGACATGCTGCGCTGCATCTACTGCGGCATGTGCGAGGAAGCCTGCCCCAAGGACGCCATCTGGCTGCGGAAGGATTACGAAGTGGCCGCCTACGACCGCCTCTCCATGCAGTACGGCAAGTGGGACCTCATGAACACCTACTCGAAGGTGGATGGCAAGGACCGCATCACCCAGGACACCACCCCCACCGTGCCTCGCCGCACCATCGTGATGTAAGGAGAGGCCATGTTCATCACCTTCGCCCTCATCACGCTCCTGAGTGCCCTGGGGATGCTGCTCCAGAAGAACATCATCGTCGCCGGCCTGTTCATGGTGGGTGCGTTCTTCGGTGTCGCTGGCCTCTTCGTCCTCCTGGCTAATCCCGTGGCTGCGGCCCTGCAGATCATCGTCTACACCGGCGCCATCATGGTGCTGGTGCTCTTCGTGATCATGATGCTGAACAGCCACGAGGAGGAGAAGGCCCAGTCTCCCCGTGCCATCCAACGCTGGCTGTCGATCGCAGTGGTCGCTGCCCTGGCCGTTGGCGCCGTGAAGCTCGTGTTCGCTTCGCCAGGCCTGAAGGCCCTGGCCATCCGTGGCGCGGCCATGCCCGAGGCCATGACCCTCCAGAAGGTGGGTCTGACCCTCTTTGCCGACCATGTGCTGGGCTTCGAAGTGGCCGGCCTCCTGCTGCTGGCGGCCATGATCGGCGCTGTGGCGCTGACCAAGAGGAATCTATGATGACCGGCCTGGACGCGATCCTCCCGACCCTCAACGGCGGCCTCCAGGGGTACCTGGTCGTGGCCCTTCTCCTCTTCGCCATCGGGTTGGCGGCGGTGCTGCTGCGGCGGACCCTGCTCATGCAGTTCATGGGCGTGGAACTCATGCTCAACGCGGCCAACGTCGCCCTGCTGGCTTTCGCCCGGTTCCGCGGGGGCGACTCCCAGGCCATGGTGTTCTACCTCTTCATCATCGCCGTGGCCGCCTGCGAGGCGGCCGTCGGCCTGGCGCTGGTCATCGGCCTCTACCGGCATCGGGACACCACCGACTCGGACCGGGCCGCGAGCCTGAAGCAGTGAGGATGCGATGAACAAGTACTACTGGCTCATTCCGATCCTCCCCCTCCTGGGCTCGGCCTTCAATGGCCTGCTGGGCAAGCGCGCCGGCAAGAGCATCGTCACGTTCGTGGGCCTCGGCGTCGTGTTCGTGTCCCTGCTCCTGGCCGCCTCGGCCTTCCTGACCATGAAGGGCATGCCGGACCACCGGCTGATCCTGAACTACGGCGAGTGGATGGCGACCGGCTCCCTCAGCGTGCCCTTCGGCTTGGCCATCGATCCGCTCAGCGGCACCATGATGCTGGTCATCACGGGCATCGGCTTCCTCATCCACCTCTACTCCGTGGGCTACATGCACGCGGATGAGGGCTACGCCCGGTTCTTCTGCTACCTGAACCTCTTCGTGTTCTTCATGCTCACCTTGGTGCTGGGGTCGAGCCTGGTGCTGATGTTCGTGGGCTGGGAGGGCGTGGGTCTCTGCTCCTACCTGCTCATTGGCTACTTCTACGAAACGGATTTTGCTCCGGACGCCGGCCTCAAGGCCTTCCTCTTCAATCGCGTGGGCGACATGGGCGTGGGCATCGGCATGATGGTGCTCTTCGCCGCCTTTGGCACCCTGACCGTGTCCGACATCCTCACCCAGGCCGGACACCTCGCGCCTGAAGTGGGCTTCGGGGTCCTCACCTTCGCCACGCTGATGCTGTTCTTCGGCGCCACAGGCAAGAGCGCGCAGCTGCCCCTCTACCTTTGGCTGCCGGACGCCATGGCGGGCCCGACCCCCGTCAGCGCACTCATCCACGCGGCCACCATGGTCACCAGCGGCATCTACATGATCTGCCGCCTGGCGCCCGTGTTCACCCTGGCGCCCATCACCATGGATGTCGTCGCCTGGGTGGGCGCGGCGACGGCGCTCTTCGCCGCCACCATCGGCCTGGTACAGCGCGACATCAAGAAGGTGCTGGCCTACTCCACGGTCTCCCAGTTGGGCTACATGTTCCTGGGCCTGGGCGCCTCGGGCTTCGCGGCGGGCTTCTTCCACGTCTTCACCCACGCCTGGTTCAAGGCCCTCCTCTTCCTTGGTGCCGGCAGCGTGATCCATGCCATGCATCACGAGCAGGACCTCTTCAAGATGGGCGGCCTGAAGACGAAGACCAAGATCACCTTCATCACCATGGTCGCCGGCACCATCGCCATCATGGGTTTTCCAGGTACCTCGGGTTTCTTCAGCAAGGACGAGATCCTCTACCTGGCCTTCCTGAAGTCCCCGGCCCTCTGGGTGATCGGTGTCCTCGGCGCCTGCTGCACCAGCTTCTACATGTGGCGCCTGATGGCCCTCACCTTCTGGGGTGAGCCCCGGGATCACCACGCCTACGACCACGCCCATGAGAGCCCCCTGACCATGACGCTGCCGCTGATGGTCCTGGCGGCGGGTTCCCTGCTCTGGGGTTTCTGGGGTGTGCCCGAGGCCTTCGGCGGCCACTTTGCCGTGGGTGAGTGGCTGAAGCCGGCCCTCACCTTTGGCCAGACCCATGCGGCCCACGGCCACCACGAGGGACCGGCCGTGCTGCTCGCGGTCATCTCGACCAGCCTGGGTCTCGGCTTCGGCTTCCTGGGCTGGAAGACCTTCAAGAACGGCCCCGCTCCGGAGCTGGCTTTTGCGGTGAAATTCCCCTTCGTCCACAACCTGCTGCTGAACAAGTACTACGTGGATGAGGGCGTCGAACTCTACCTGCTCCGGCCCATCCGCTGGTTCGGCAACCTGCTGTGGAAGCTCTTCGATGTGATCCTCATCGATGGCGTGGGCGTGAACCTGCCGGGCGCGCTGACGCGGGTGTTTGGCGATTTCACCGCCCTCTTCCAGACCGGCCGGGTGCGCAACTACGCCCTCAGCATGGTGCTGGGGACCGCGCTCCTCCTCTATGTCTTCCTGAAGTAGGTGGGGCGATGACCTGGCTGACCTCCCATCCCCTCACCTTCCTGGTCTTCGCACCGGCGCTCCTGGGATTCTTGATCCTGGCCTTGCCCCATGCCCTCGGCCGCCTCTCCCGCATGCTCGGCTTCATGGGGGCCCTGGCTTTCTTTGCCCTCAGTCTCGCGTGGCTCCTTGGTCACGGTGGGGCGGTGGTGACGGAACGCGCCCCGTGGTTCACCCTGGTGGGTCTCCCCGTGGACTACGCCCTGACGGTGGACGGCTTGAACCTCTGGCTGGTGCTCCTCACCACCTTCCTGGTGCCGCTCACCATGCTGGGCACCTGGAACAGCCTCAAGGATCGCATCGGCACCTTCGCGGCGCTGTTCCTCATGCTGGAGACCGGCATGCTGGGTGCCCTCATGGCCCAGGACCTGTTCTTCTTCTACCTGTTCTGGGAAGCCATGCTCATCCCGATGTACTTCATGATCGGAGTTTGGGGCGGCGATGAGCGGCGCTACGCCGCCAACAAGTTCTTCCTCTACACCCTGGGCGGCTCCCTGCTCTGGCTGGTGGCCCTGCTCTACTTGGCCAACAAGGCCGGCGGCTTCAACCCCACGTTGATGGGCCAGGCGGCCGCGCTGCTGCCCTTCGGCGTCCAGTGCTGGCTCTTCATCGCCTTCGCCGTGGCCTTCGCCATCAAGGTGCCGCTCTTCCCCCTGCACACCTGGCTGCCCGATGCCCACGTGCAGGCACCCACGGCCGGTTCCGTGATTCTTGCCGGCGTGCTGCTGAAGCTGGGTGGATACGGTTTCATCCGCTTCGCCATCCCCATGTTCCCCCAGGCGGCCATGCACTACGCCAAGCCTCTGGCCATCCTTAGCGTCATCGCCATCGTCTACGGCGCGCTGGTGGCCATGGTGCAGCGCGACATCAAGAAGCTGGTGGCCTACTCCTCCGTGAGCCACATGGGCTTCGTGATGCTGG
>JANYAZ010000084.1 GCA_025361045.1 Geothrix sp.
GTCAAGCCCGCGGTGGAAGCCATCATGGCGGCGGCCAAGTCCGAGCCCAGCCACCTGGGCGACGGCAAGGTCTTCGTCCTGAACCTGGAGGACTGTTACCGGGTGCGGACCGGCGAAACCGGGGGCGCGGCCATCGGGCCCTGAGGCCCGACCAACTGGGGTCGCCAGTTCTGCGGGCGTCCTCCAGGGTGGCAATGGCCCTTGCCAGTGTCTCCCCTGGGGGGTTCGCCCTGTTCAATACCCGATCGCCCCTGGCAACCCGGCAAGGTCCCGCAGTTCGCCGTCCGGGGCTGCGGGAAGGCATTCCGGCATCTGGCCGGTGCGGTTGCACCAGAGGACCTTCATGCCGCAGGCCTTGGCGCACCAGGCATCCCAGCCGTTGGCAGAGAGGAAGCAGAGCTGCCCCATCGGCAGGTTCAGCCGCTGTGAGGCGAGGTGGTATACGCGCGGATCCGGCTTGAACACGCCGACTTCCTCCACGGAGAGAAGGGCCTCGAACCGGGATTCGAGGCCGGCATTCGCCACCGCCGCGGCGAGCATCGCCGGCGTCCCGTTGGAGAGGATGGCGAGGCGCACACCCTTGGCCTGGAGGCCCGCCAGCGTGGCGGGCACTTCTGGGTAGGCGGAGATGCGAAGGTAGAGGTCCATGAGGCGCTGGTGCAGCCCCTGGTCGGCCAGACCCAGGCTGGCCATGGCAAAGGACAGGGCCTCCCCGGTGACCTGCCAGAAATCGGCGTGCTGGCCCGACAGGCCTCTCAGCCAGGTGTACTGGAGCTGCTTGCCGCGCCAGAGGTCCGAGAGGGCCTGCCAGCGGCCGCCCAGTTCCTCCTGCGCACCGCGGGCCACGCTGCCGACGTCGAACAGGGTGCCGTAGGCATCGAAGACGCAGGCCGAGATGTCCTGCAGGAGGGGGATAGCGGGCATGACTGGCCTCCTTCCCGGGGTTCGGTTCGTCACATCGCGTGGGAGCAGGCGCCCAGCATACTGCCCTTCCCGGGTGCCGCTCACTCCCTTGGATCGATTCCGCTAAGCTAGCCCCATGCCCCTCGATCCCCGCCTTCTCGAGATCCTCTGCTGCCCGGCCTGCCATGGCGACCTCCTGGAGAAACCGGAGGGGTTGCACTGCCAGGCCTGCGGGTTGCTCTATCCCATCGAGGATGGCATCCCCGTGATGTTGATCGGTGCGGCGAGGAAGGTGGAGAAGTGAGACTGGACCGCGCTCAGGCCGAAACCCTGCTCCAGCGCATGGAAGGCCGCAAGGTGGCCGTGCTGGGCGATGTGATGCTGGACGAGTACCTGTTCGGCGAAGTCAATCGCATCTCGCCCGAGGCGCCGGTGCCCGTGGTGCGGGTGCTGCGGGAGCGGGCGGTGCTCGGTGGCGCGGCCAACGTGGCGGCCAACCTCAAGGCCCTGGGCACCGAACCCCTGCTGATCGGCACCCTCCAGAAGGACGCCGCGGGGGACCGGGTGTTGGGGCTGCTGACTGGATTGGGCGTGTCCATCTCAGGACTGGTGTTGGACACCTCCCGCCCCACCATCATCAAGACCCGCGTCATCGGCCAGCAGCAGCAGATGCTCCGCATCGACCGGGAGGATCCGGGTCTGCCGGAGGCTGCGGTGCTCCTGGGCCTGAAGGACCGGCTCGAGCGGGCGCTGAGTTCAGCCTCGGCCCTGATCGTCTCCGACTACGCCAAGGGCACGGTGAACGAACCCGTGATGGACGCCGTGCGCGCGATCTGTTCGGCGCGGAACCTGCCCTGGATCGTGGATCCAAAACCCGCCCACAAAGCCCTCTACCGTGGCGCGACCTTGATGACCCCCAACACCAAGGAAACCTCGGAGCTGACCACGCGCCCCGCGCGCTCGGACATGGAAGTCTCCGTGGCGGGCCGGACCCTCATGGCCGAGTTGGGCCTCAAGGGGCTGCTGGTCACCCGCAGTGAGCGGGGCATGGCTCTCTTCTCGGTCGACGCCGAGCACGCGGCCCCCTGGATGATCCCCACAGAAGCCCGTGAGGTCTTCGACGTCAGTGGCGCGGGCGACACCGTCATCGCCGCCTTCAGCGCGGCCATTGCCGCGGGCGCGGACTGGCGGGATGCCGCCATGCTGGCCAATGCCGCCGCTGGCGTGGTCGTAGCCAAGGTGGGTACCGCCATAGTCACGCCGGCAGAATTGCTGGCGCACTACCATGAGCAGGAAGCGAATTAGGAAGCTGCATCAGAACTGGACAGGATTGAAAAGATTGATTAGCAGGAGAAAGCTCTAATCCTGCTCATCATCCTGTTAATCCTGTCAACGCTCTTGAGCTTCTGGCTTTGGGAGGCTCAGTTTCGGAGTTCGATGGTCAGGAAGAACTTGTCGCCTAAGGCCAGACGCTCCTTCACCTGAGTGAAGTTCAGGTCGAAGGTCTCGGTTTCGCCCGCCTTGATGGTTCCGACCTTGGTGCCACCGGAGGCCACACCGAGCAAGCGTCCGTCCTTGTCCAGCACCGCCACGGCGAAGCCGGCCACCTTGGGGTATTTCCCCGTGTTGGTGACCTCGACCTGGGCCCGGGTCCCGAATTCGGCCCCCTTCAGGAGGTTGAAAAATCCGGGTTGGACCACGCGCTTGTTGAAGAAGATGCTGTTCACCTTCAGCCCGTCGAGGTTGGCGGGCAGGGGGATGATGCGATCCCAGGCAAAGTCGAAGCGCTCGGAATAGAAGGACAGGGGGGCCGCGGGTGCCGGGGGAGTAGTCACCGCAGGCGGGACCTTGGGACCCGGGGCCGGGGTCGCCGGGGAGGGTGCCGGGGCCTGGGCTGCAACGGCAGCCGGGGCTTCCGAGACGGGAGGCGGGATCTGGAGGGGTGGTTCCTGGGCCAGGCCCAGGGCTGTCACGAGAAGCAGGATGTGCATGTCAGTTCTTTCCGAACAGGCCGCCAAAGAGGCTCTTCTTGGCGGCGGGATCACCGGTGCCGTAGTCCAGGCTGGGGGCGCCGCCACTGCGCTCGCGACGGAGCCGTTCAAAGATCGGCCGCAGCCCAGGCACTTTGTGGGCCTCGAGCCAATTCTCGCTGTGCTGACGCGCCACGAGGTGGTTCTCGAGGATCCGGCCTTCTTCGACCCAGGCGATGAGTTGGGGCATGGTGAGGCCGCCATAGATGTCTTCGCCGATCTTCAAGCGCAGGAGTTCGGCACCGGCATCGGGGGAATCCGCCAGGGGGGCAAAGGAACGTACCACCGGAACCGTTGCGACCACGTCGTTGCGAGCCTCGGTGTGGCTCACGAGGTCCGAGGCCCGCAGGGCCACAGTGGGCTCCGCAGGGGCGGGGGTCGAAGCGGCTGCGATGATGGCCTGCATGTCCGACTGGGAGAGCCGCATGGTGTCGGTGGAAGGTCCGGCCAGATCCTCGGCCGTCAGCCCCGAGGCAGTGGGGCTGTCGCCTTGGGTGGTGGTTCCCGCGGAAGGAGGGGTGGAGGAAGTGGGGCCGAGGGTGCTATCCAGCGCGGACAGGGTGGCTTCCAGGTCCATGGCGTTGGAATCCTGGTTCACCTTCAAGCCGGATGAGGCAGGAGCGGTTCCGAAGAGTTTTTCGATGGCATCGCGGGCGGAGGTGTATCCGGAGAGGGTGGTCTCCGTGATCTCGACGGGGAAGGAGGCCGGGGCCTGGAGTTTTTCCTCGGGTAGGGCGGTCGGGACGACCACAAGGGTCTTCTCGAGAATTTCGTCGTCCGCCACATCCAGGTCGCCAAGGGTGAGGGAGGGGGGCGTGACGGCGACAGGGGGCAGTTCGTCGTGCTGGATGGCCTCGACGACCTCGGAGGTGAACCCGGCCGTGGCGGTCTGGGCGGGGAGACTCAGCAGGCGCTGCACCACGTCGCCCACGGGGAAGGTGAACCCGCAGGAGAAACATTTTGCCCGGCGGGTGACCGGCTTCAGCCGCTCGGGACGGAAGCGGTAGCGGGTGGAGCAGCTGGGGCAATGGATCGCTTCGGCCACCTGGAACTCCTGGCGTTTCGAGCAGGATAGCACCGTGTCCTGTATCTGTCGTCCAGGCCGGGCCGGGTATCCTCGAACCACGGAGGTCCCGTGCAGGGCGTGTTCATCACCATCGAGGGCGTGGAAGGGTCCGGCAAGTCCACCCAGCTGCTCCACCTGTCCGAGCGCCTGCGGCATCTTGGCCTGCCCGTGGTGGTGACAAAGGAACCCGGCGGCACCGCCCTGGGCCGGGAGCTCCGGCGCCTCCTGCTGGAACGCCACAGCAGTGGCGAGACCTGGTGCGCAGAGGCCGAGCTGCTGTTGTTCTACGCGGACCGTGCCCAGCACCTCGAGACCGTGATTCGACCCGCGCTGGTGGAAGGCCAGATCGTGCTCGTGGACCGTTTCGAGGACTCCACCCGGGCCTACCAGGGCGCCAGCGGTGTGGCTGAGGGTTCTTTGGACCGGCTCAGCGAGTTGGTCCTGAGGGGGCTCAAGCCCCACCTGACCGTGATGCTGGACATGGACCCCGAGGTGTCCCTCCAGCGGGTCGAGGTCCGCAACCTGTCCCTGGGCGGTGAGTTCGCGGAAACCCGGTTCGACGAGGCGGAACTGGATTTCCACCGGCGGGTGCGGAACCGATTTCTCGTCATCGCGCAGAATCATCCCAACCGCGTGGCCCTGATCCCGGCCCGGGATCCAGTCGAACAGGTGGAGGCCACCATCTGGCTCCGCGTTGCGCCTTTGCTGCGCAGTGCCGGCTTCGGAGTCGATTGATGTTTTCCCCCGACATCGTTGGCCACCAGGCCCTTCGTCAGCGCTTGCTGGAACGGCTGCAAGGCGGGCGCATCCGTGGCTCGCTGCTCTTCACGGGGCCCGAAGGCATCGGGAAGCGCCGCGTGGCTTTGGAGCTGGCCCAGCGTGAGCTCTGCCTCCGCCGCTGCGCCTGCGGCGAGTGTGAAGGCTGCCGGATGTTCAGCGGCGAGGAACTGCCCTTCGAGCTGCCGAACCTGCTGCGCATCACGCCTGAGGGCAAGGCTGGGGTCATCCGCATCGATCAGATCCGCGAAGGCCTCGATTCCAACAACCAGCCCCGGTTCAGCCGGGGCGTCATCGAATGGGCCGCCCTGGCCCCGGCCATGGGGTGCCACCGCTGGGTCCTGGTGGAGGAGGCGCACCGGCTCAACGAGTCCAGCGGCAACATCCTGCTGAAGACCCTGGAGGAACCGCCCCAGGACACGCACTTCATCCTGGTCACCCATCGCCCGGAGGCGCTGCTGCAGACGATCCGCAGCCGCTGTGAGCGGATCCCCTTCGCGCCCCTGATCCCCCGGGAAGCCTGGGCTGTGGCGCAGCGGAATGGGTGGCAGGAGGCCGATCATGAGCGCTGGTCGGCCCTGGGGGAGGGCAGCCTCCGCTTTCTGGAGGAGGCGACCTTCCGGCGGGCCGAAGCCCAGGTGGAGGCCTGGCTCGCGCTGATGGGAGGGCGGTCCTTCGGCGAATCGGCCGACCCCCTGCTGCCCGAAAAGGAATCCACCCTGGCCCAGGGAGAGCAGCTGCGGCAACCGCTGGAACTGCTGCTGCGCCTGCTGGCCGACCTGGCCCGGATCCGCGCCGGGGAGGCCCCGGCCCTGATGCCCTGGCGAGAGGGGCTGACGGCCCTGGCGACCCCCGAATGGAACCTGAAGGCGCCCCAGGAAGCCGCCCTCCAGGCCCTGCGGCACCTGCCCCGGAACCTCAGCCCCGAGCCCCTGATCCGCGAAGTGGCCCTGTCCATAGGGGCTGAAACGAAATAGGCGATGCCGTCGCGCAAGGCGCCGGGCAAGCGAGACAAGGAGGCTGAGGTTCCAGCGGAGCGGGACTCCGTGAACCGAAGCCGACGCCGTATCGAGCCGCCCGCCGCCCTGCATCCGGAGGATTGGCGCCCATCCGCGCGCGCCGCGGCGTCAGCGCCCTTGAACAACGAACCACGTTGCCCTGCGGGTGCTTCCTTGCGGAGGCATCGCGGCTGGACGCCAACGATGGCATTGCTTATTCCGTTCCAGCCCCTCTGTGTCGTGACCGCCATCACCTGCCGATAGACTAGAATAAGTTTAGGAGCTTCGCCTCCTGAATAGGAGATCCCCATGTCCGAACCCCTCTACGGCCACGACCTGCTGGGCCTGCTGGTGGAGAAGGGCGGGACTTGCAGCCTGGAGGACCTTCGGGCGGCATCCATCGCGGCCCATGGGACCGCTGCCATCTACTGCAACTGCCACGGCGACAGCTTCGACTTCGACGGCGTCCTCGCCTTTCTGGGCAGCAAGGGCAAGATCCGGGTGGCCGACGGCCTCGTGGCCTTGGGCATGGCGCCCGCCTGCCAGCACTAAGCCCGGCCGATATGCGGCGTCCTGGGCGGGATGGGATGGCATTTCCAGGACCTGACCCACCACGAACCCATGACAGCCCACCCCAACTCCCCCAGCACGACCAGGCCCCGCATGCTCCGGCTGGGTGCGGGCGTTCTGGCCCTGAACCTCTTTGTCCTGCTCATGGCGGTCGTCTCGATCCGTACCAGCCTGCGGAACCACCAGGACCGCGCCATCGCCACGGCCCAGAACCTGAGCCTGGTGCTGAACCACTACGTGGCCGACACCATGAGCAAGGCGGACCTGGCCGTGGGGGTGGTGAAGGATGAAGTCGAACGCCATCTGGCCGACCCGAAGGGCGGCGCCGGTGACCTGGACGATTTCCTCCACCGACAGCATGCACGGGTGCCGAGCCTGCTGGCCCTCCGTACTACCAATGCAGAAGGGGTGATTGATCATGGAGGCGATCAGGAGGTGAATGCCCCGGTCTCCTCGGCGGACCGTGAACATTTCCTCAAGCTCCGCGACGATCCCGGGGCGGGGGTGGTGGTTTCGAAACCCCTGGTGGGAAGGCTCACGGGGAGCTGGGTCATCATCGTGGCCCGCCGCCTGGAATACCCGGACCACCATTTCGCCGGGATGGTCCTGGGGGTGATCGCGCTGGAGGGATTCCAGAAGGCCTTTGCTGCCCTGGACGTGGGACCCCATGGCTCTGTGGCGCTCCGGGATCTGGAACTCGGCCTGGTCGCCCGGTATCCCGAACCCGTCGTCGCGGGCACGGCCGTGGGCCAGCAGTTCGTCTCAGGGGAGTTCCGGACCTTCGCCCAATCTGGCAAGGAGGCCGGAGTCTTTCAGGCCTTCACCCCCTTCGATCATGTCCAGCGGACCTTCGCCATCTGCAAGGTCTCAGGTTGGCCCTTCTACCTGCTGGTGGGCCTGGCCGAACAGGACTACCTGCAGGGATGGCGGCGCGAGGTCTACCAGGAACTCACCGAAGTGGCCCTCTTCCTCTGCCTGACGCTGGTGGCCTTCGTGTTGCTGCGCCGGACCTGGCTGCGCCAGCATGCGGCCCAGGCGGGCCTTGAACGGCTGCTGGCGGAGGTGAAGACCCTCGGTGGGCTGCTGCCCATCTGCAGCCATTGCAAAAAAATCCGGGATGACAAGGGCTACTGGAACCAGATCGAGGCCTACCTGAATGAGCACACCGATGCCGAGTTCACCCACGGCATCTGTCCCGATTGTGCCAAGGAAGTCTTCCCGGCCTCTGGAAAACACAAAACGATGTAGCCCAGCGTGCGGAGCCTGGAATGGACTCCCACACTCCGGCCTACAATGGTTCCGGGAGTCCCCATGCAGCTGCTCCGCATCAATCACCTGGGTATCGCCGCCACCGGTCTGGATGAGGCCATGGCGCGCATGGCGAGGCTCTTCGGCATGACCGCGGACCACACCGAGGAAGTGCTCGAGCAGAAGGTGAAGACCGCCTTCTTTCCGGTGGGTGAAAGCACACTGGAGTACCTGGAGAGCACGGATCCCGAAGGCCCCATCGGCAAGTTCCTGGCGAAGCGCGGCCCCGGCATCCACCACGTCTGCTTCGAGGTCGACGACATTGATGCTGCCGTGACGCAGCTGCTGGCCAAGGGCGTGCGCATGATCGACCAGGCCCCGAGGAACGGCGCCCATGGTTGCCGCGTGGCCTTCATCCATCCGGCGGAGACGGGCGGCGTGCTGATGGAGCTGAGTCAGGGGCCGGGGACCGCACCCTCCCATGGGTAAGGCGGGTACAACCAGGAGCGGCACGTGAATCGAGCCTTCGTCAAGGATCCGGATGACGCGGGACGCCCGGAGGAGGTGCCTGAGCGTCCGATGAGCCCCCACCCCAACTATGTGACGCCCGCCGGGCTGAGGCAGCTGGAGGCACTGGCCGTCGGCCTCTCCGCCCGCCTCGACCGCTTGCGCGAGGCCGGGAAACTCGCAGATCCGCACGAGCTGGCGCTGGTGCAGCGGGACCTGCGTTGGGTGGAGGGGCGGCTCCAGCGCGCGATCCGGGTGGATCCCGCGGACCAGGTGCCGGAACGGGTCGGCTTCGGGATGACCGTGGACGTTCAGGACGAGGCGGGCCGGGTCGAGACCTACCGCATCGTGGGCGAGGACGAGGCCGACGCCGCCCTGGGGAAGATCAGCTGGGTTTCGCCCCTGGCTGAGGCCCTCCTGCACGCAGAGCCTGGCGATGGAGTGGTCTGGCGCCGACCGGCTGGAAGGAAGCGGCTTGAGGTCCTCACCATCCGACCCGGTCCGGCAGAATAATCGGCTACCCCACCCACCCCAGGTAACCGAGCCACAACGCCCGCCCGAAGAACACGACGATGGGCGTGGCCAGGGCCAGGAAGCAGCCGAAGGGCAGCATGGTCTGACCGGTGGAGCGGCGCATCAGCATCAGAGGCAAACCCACGGCGGCGCCCAGACCCGCCCCCAGGAAGAGGACTCCCAGCATGGGGGCCCAGCCCCAGAAGGCGCCCAGCCAGGCCAGCATCTTGAAGTCACCCATGCCCAGGCCATCGGTCTTGCGGATCCACTTGTAGATCTGGTTCAGGAGGGCGGGCACGCCATAGCCCACCGCCAGACCGATGAGGCTGGCTTGCCAGGTGACGGCCGGTTCGAAGCCGTGGTACGACGGGGCGGGCTGCAGGCCATTGTGGAAGGCCAGGGCCTGGATGATGTCGCCGGTGCCCGTCCAGACCTTTACCAAGGCCTCAGGGCGAAACAGCTGGGGCAGGGTGAGCAGCACGCCCAGGGCCATGAGCGGGAATTGGAGTACATCCGGCAGCATCATTTCCGTGAAGTCGGTGAAGAACAGCACGAGCAGGGCGAAGCCGCAGACCAGGCCCTTGAACCAGATGAGGGTCCCGAAGGGGAAGATCCAGGGTGAGGCGGCGAACAGCAGACCGGCCAAGAGCTCCACCAGGGGGTAGCGGAGGGGGATCTTCCAGCCGCAGGCGGCGCACTTGCCCCGCAGCCACAGCCAGCCGAAGAGGGGTACGTTGTGCCAGGGCTTGATCTTCGTCTTGCAACCTGGGCAGTGGCTGGCTTTGGTGATGACGTTCCGGTCGGCGGGTTCCTCCTGGGGCAGGCGGTGGATCAGCACATTGCCGAAGGACCCCACCACCAGCCCGAAGGGGGCCAGCAGCAGGGAGAGCATCCAGGGTGGGAGGTCGAGGAAGGGCATGGCTCTACGATAACGGCGACATCCTGGCCCCTCGCGGCAGAATCTTGGTATGGCTTAGCATATCGTTCGACACGGTCCCAGGCACGGAGCGCCGGGGCCGGTTGACTCCTTTCCCGTTAAGCTCACACAGACCCCGGCTTCCGTTCCCCAGGAGTTCCCGTGATTCGCACCCTCCTCTGCACCCTGGCCTTGGCCCTTCCTGCGATCGCCCAGGCGCCCGCTCCCCAGCCCGCACCCGCCGCCACGCCTGCGCCAACCACCAAGCCCAGGGTGCAGCTGCTCACCAGCTACGGTCCCATCATCGTGGAGCTGGAGCCGGGACTGGCCCCGAAGACCGTGGCGAACTTCCTGCAGTACGTGAAAGACGGCTTCTACAAGGGCACCATCTTCCACCGCGTCATCGATGGTTTCATGATCCAGGGTGGTGGCATGCTGGACACCCTGCAGGAGAAGCCCACCCGGGACCCGATCCTCAACGAGGTGGCGTCCACGTTCAAGGCCGGCCTGAAGAACACCAGGGGCACCATCGCCATGGCGAGAACCGCGAATCCACACAGTGCCACGGCCCAGTTCTACATCAACCTCGTGGACAACCCCAGCCTGGACCCCCACGGCTTCAGCGAGGAGGGTTTCGGCTACTGCGCCTTCGGTCGCGTGGTCTCGGGCATGGAGGCCGTGGACAAGATTGCCAAGGTGAAAACCGAATGGCGCCGGGGCATGGGGGACATTCCGCAGTTCCCCGTCTATCTCAAGGAAGCAGCCCTGCTTCCTCCGCAGTAGGACCATGGCGCATCGCCCCCTCCTGAGGCCACTGCTGGTCTGGGTCCTTGGCTGTCTGGCCCTGGTGCTCGCAGTGAGCCTTTGTTTCGTGCTCACCCCCTTCATGGGTGGGCGGCGCGCCTTCTGGTTGATCGCCCCGCGCTACATCCGGGGAACGGCCTGGGCCTTCGGCATCCACCGTGAGCTGGAAGGCTGGGAGGGGCTCTCGGCCGAGATCCGGGAAGGGACTCGGCCCGCGATCTTTGTGGGCAACCACACTTCCCTCTTTGATCCCCCCTTGATGATCTCCACGCTGCCCTGCCGCCCGGTTTTTGTCGCCAAGCAGGAGCTGATCCGGGTGCCCTTCCTGGGCTGGGTGATCTGGCTGGCGGGGTTCATCTTCATCGACCGGCGGCGGATCCATGCTTCGCGACGCAGCCTGAAGGAGGCTGCCCAGCGCATCCGGGCCGGGCAAAGCATCGTCGCCTTCCCCGAAGGAACCCGCAGCCTGGACGGCTGCATGCTCCCCTTCAAGAAGGGGGCCTTCACCCTGGCATCAGGGGCAGGCGTTCCGGTGGTGCCATTCGCCATCCAGGGTGGCGTCGACATCCTGCCCAAGGGAAACTGGCGGGTGTGGGGTGGGGCCTACCGTATCAGGCTTGGCACAGCCCTGGAGCCCAAGGACTACCCCACGCCCGAAGCCCTCATGAGGGCGGCAGAGCACCAGGTCAGTAGTCTCTTGACCCAGGCCTGATCGGTCAGTTCACGACCTTGATGGAGGGCGCCGGTCCCTGCGGGCGCTGCCGATCCTTGGGGATGAAGATCGCGCCGAGGATGGACGCGATGACGCTCGACACGAGGGCCCCGAAGAAACCGGCCCAGAAGCCGCTCACCGTGAAGTTCAGACCCAGCTTCAAGGACAGGGTCCCGGCCAACCAGAACACCAGGCCGTTGATGACGAGGCTGAAGCAGCCGAAAGAGCAGGCCATGGGCACGAAGGCCATGAGCTTCAGGAAGCTGCCCACGGTGGTGTTGAGCGCTGCCAGGATCACGGCCACGATGAGCAGGTCCAGGAAGGAACCATGGCCCAGGCCCGTGACGACGGAGCAGGCCACCAGCAAGCCGATGGCCGAGAAGAGGAAGCGGAGCAGGAGGCTCATGAGGGCATCCCGTCCTTCTCATTGGCCTGGGTGATGACGCTGCCCGGGGGCACGCTGCGGGTGAGCCACACGTTGCCGCCGATGGCAGAGCCCTTGCCGAGGGTGATGCGGCCCAGCACCGTGGCGTTGGAGTAGACGATGACGTCATCCTCCACCACGGGGTGGCGCGGGACGCCCTTGACGGGGTGGCCTTCGGCATCCAGCGGGAAGCTCTTGGCGCCCAGCGTCACGCCCTGGTAGATGCGCACGTTACGCCCGATGACGCAGGTCTCGCCGATGACCACGCCGGTGCCGTGGTCGATGAAGAAGCGCTCGCCGATCTGGGCGCCGGGATGGATGTCGATGCCCGTGAGGCTGTGGGCGTACTCGGTGATCATGCGGGGCAGCAGGGGTACGCCCAGCTTCAGCAATTCGTGGGCCAGGCGCTGGTTGGTAATGGCCATCAGGCCCGGGTAGGAGAAGAGCACCTCCTCAGGACTGGTGGCCGCGGGGTCGCCTTCGAAGCCCGCCTGGATGTCCGTGGCCAGGAGACGACGCACCTCTGGCAGCCGAGCGAGAAAGGCCCGGGCCAGGTCCATGGAGCGCCCGCCGCAGTCCGTGCAGGCCGGATCCGACGCCATCAGGCCCCGCTGGATCTGATCGCGGAGGGAATGCAGCACCCGGTCCATGCGAGCGCCCAGATGGTAGCGGAGGGTGTCGAGGGTCAGCTCGGAGGCCCCGAAATAGCCTGGGAAGAGCAGGGCGCGCAGGTCCTCGACGACCGTTGCCAGGGCCGTGCGGGAAGGGAACTCCCGTCGGCCTAGGGGCATCTCGGTCAGGGCGGTGGAGGCTACCGCGAGGGCCTCGACGACGGCATGCAGGTCGGGTGGGGTGGTCGGATCGTTCGGCATGGAAGTGAGGATACTCCGGGCGACCCTCAGTAGGTCCAGGTCAGGGAGCAGCCGGTCTCCTTGGCCATCTTTTCCTTCAGGGACTCATCGTATTTCAGGCGCAGGTCACGGCTGGCCCTGACGCGGGCCACCAGCCCCTCCTTGGACCGGTACTCGAAGGTCACAGGGAGCTCGCCTTTATACTCGCCGAGGAGCATCGACAAGCGGGGCGGACACTCCCCTGGGGGCAGGCGCACCAGGGCACCGGTGAAACCCAGGCCCTGGAAAGTCTCAAGGGGTTCCAGCAGGGTGGCGAAGACCTTCACCACCGTCTGTTCTTCCTCCTCTTCGCCCTCGCCGCCGCCATTTCCATTCCCTTGGATGGTCTCCACCCGCAGCTCGCCCGTGATGCGCAGCATGGCCTCGGGCACGGCGAAGTGGCGGTAGCGCTCGAAGGGGCGCAGCGCATCTTTCTTCTTGGTGACGGGATCCCACTTGCTGGCCATGAGGAGCACCTCCATCTTGCCGGTGAGATCCTCCACCTGGAGGATGGCCCAGGGCTCCCCCTTCTGGTTGGTCTTGAAGGCGACCGTGGACACCATGGCGCCGAGGGTGACCTCGTTGCGATCCCGCAGGCGGCCCGAGGTGGCGTCTTCCATGATCTTGGCCAGGGTGCCGTGGGTATGCACCTGGATGGCGTCCGCGAATTCCTCCAGGGGATGGCCGCTCACGAAGAGGCCCAGCACTTCGCGCTCGGCGGCGAGGCGGGCCTTGCGCTCCCAGGGCTCGATGTTCTCGGGCACCCGCCAGTCCTCGCTGAGGGTGGCCATCTCGGCGTCGTCGAAGAGGCTGGTCATGCCGGTGTCGCCCCCGCCGCGGGAGGCCGCCGACACGGCGTCGGGCAGGCCCTGCAGCAGGGCGGCCCGGTTGGGTTCCAGGCTGTCGAAGGCGCCGGCCTTGATGAGCGATTCCCAGACCTTGCGGTTGGCCTTCTGGAGGTCCGTGCTCTTCAGCGCGTGGAAGAGATCCTTGAACGAGCCCTCGGCCTGCCGCGCTTCAAGGATCGCCTGCAGCGCAGCGTCTCCCAATCCTTTTACAGCGGCAAATCCGAACCGGATTTGCCGATCTCCGGTAGCGGTGAAATCGAGCGCGGACTGATTGATGTCCGGGCCCAGCACATCGATGCCCCGCTCGCGGCAGTTCTGCACGTACTTGGCCACGTCGTCCGTGCGCCCGGATTTGGTGGAGAGCAGACCCGCCATGAACTCCACCGGGTAGTTGGCCTTCAGGTAGGCCGTTTCGTAGGCCACCATGGCGTAGGCGGCGCTGTGGCTCTTGTTGAAGCCATAGCCGGCAAAGAACTCGATGAGGTCGAAGAGATCGGCGACCTTGGCCTTGTCATAGCCGCGGCTGACACCCTGGTCGATGAACTTGGATTTCTCCTTGGCCATCTTCTCTTTGTCCTTCTTGCCCATGGCCCGACGCAGCATGTCGGCCTCACCCAGGGTGTACCCGGCGATGAGGCTGGCGATCTGCATGACCTGTTCCTGGTAGAGGATCACGCCATAGGTGGGCGAGAGGATGGGCTCCAGATCGGCGAAGGCATAGGTGACGGCCTCGCGGCCATGGCGGCGGTCCACGTAGGTGGTGCCCATGCCGGCGCCCAGGGGGCCGGGGCGGAAGAGGGCGTTCAGGGCGATGAGATCGTCGAAGCGGTCCGGGCCCAGCTGGCGCAGCAGCTGCTTCATGCCGCCGGACTCGAACTGGAACACGCCGTCCGTATCGCCCGCGGCGAAGAGCTCGAAGGTCTTCTTGTCGTCGAAGGCGCGGATGGTGGTCATGTCCTTGGGCTGGCCGTGGCGCCGGGCGATCACTTCCTGCGTCTTCGCGATCTGGGTGAGGGTCTCCAGACCCAGGAAGTCCATCTTCAGCAGGCCCGCGCGCTCGGCCTCCACCATGGTGTACTGCACCATCACCTTCTTGTCCTTGTCCACGCTGAGGGGTGCGAACTGGGTGAGTTCGTCCGGCGCGATGATAACCCCGGCGGCGTGGACGCCGGTGTTGCGGGAGAGGCCTTCCAGGCGCGCGGAGATGTCGAGGATGTTCTTCACCTCGGGATCGGCGTTGTAGAGTTCGCGCAGCTTGTCGCTCTTCTCCAGGGCCTCGCGAATGGTCATGGGCTTGCCGGGTTCCTGGGGCACCAGCTTGGTGAGGTTGTTGGCGAAGGCGAAGTCCTTCTCGAAGACCCGGGCCACATCCTTGATGACGGCCTTGGTCTTGAGCTGGTTGATGGTGATGATGTTGCTCACCTTGTCCTGGCCATACTTTTCGGTGACGTAGTCGATGACGCGCTGGCGGCCGTCGCGGCAGAAGTCGATGTCCACGTCGGGCATGGAGACGCGCTCGGGGTTGAGGAAGCGCTCGAAGAGCAGGTCGTACTGCATGGGGTCGATGTCGGTGATCCGCATGGACCAGGCCACGATGCTGCCAGCGGCCGAACCGCGGCCGGGGCCCACGGGCACGCCCATCTCCCGGGCCTTGCGAATGAAGTCCCAGACCAGCAGGAAGTACCCCGGGAACCCCATCTTGAGGATCATGTCCAGCTCGAAGGCCAGGCGTTCGTGGTACTTCTCCTCCGCATGCTTGAGGGCGCCCGCCTGCCAGAGGGGGCGGCACTCCGCCAGCCGTTGCTCGAAGGTCTCCTTCGCGATGTGGACGAAGTAGGATTCCAGGTCGTAGCCCTCCGGCACGGGGAAGCGGGGCGTGACGGGCTTCCGCGTGATGGGGAAGAGATCCACCTTGGCGGCGATCTCGAGCGTGCGCTCCAGGTATTCGGGGTGATCCGGGAACACGGCCCGCATTTCCTCCGGCGTCTTCACGTAGAACTGATCCGTGGCGAAGCGCATCCGCTTCTCCTTGGCCTTGGTGGTCTTGGTGCCGATGCAGAGCAGCGTGTCGTGCAGATCGGCATCCTCATGGTTGAGGTAGTGGGCATCATTGGTGGCCACCAGGGGGATGCCCAGCTTCTTCGCCAGCTCCATTTGGAAAGGGATGATCTCCTTCTCCTTGTCGAAGCCCTGGTCCTGGATCTCCAGGTAGAAGTCCTCGCCGAAGATGTCGCGGAAGTCGCGGGAGACCTTCTCCGCCTGATCCAGGCGGTTCTGGAGGATGCGTGCCTGGACTTCACCCCCGAGGCAGGCCGACATGGCGATGAGCCCTTCGCTGTGCTCGCGGAGGAGGTCCTTATCGACGCGCGGCTTGTAGTAGAAGCCCTCGGTAAAGCCCGCCGAAACCAGCTTCGACAGGTTGGTGAAACCCACGGAGTTCTTCGCCAGCAGGACCAGGTGGTAGCCCGCATCCCGGCTGCCGCTGGGATCCACACAGTCTTCGAGACCTTCTTCGCCGGTGGCATTTTTCGCTTCCAACTTTTTATCGAAGCGGGTCTTCGGCGCGACGTACACTTCGCAGCCCAGGATGGGCTTCACGGCCCAGTTGCCACCGGCATCCTGCGTTTTTTCACAGGCGTCGAAGAGCTTCATCATGCCGAACATGTTCCCGTGGTCGGTCACGGCCACGGCAGGCATGCCGGAGGTTCGGCACTTCTTCACGAGATCCGGGATGCGCGTGAGGCCGTCGAGGAGGGAATGCTCGGTATGCAGGTGGAGATGGGCGAAACTCACGCGGCACTTCCTGTGCCGCGCCCTTCGGGCTTCGGCTTGACTCGCGCAAATGGCGCTCGCCCCTTCGGGGCCGCCTGCTTTGCAGCCGGTCCTATTCGTCTGCGGCGAATGGTCGCCAAAGTGGTATTTCGCTCATGCTTCATACTCATGGGCCCATTCTCCGATGGATGCCGAGCTTTCGGGCAAGTGCCCCAGGTTCAGTGCCGGGAGAGCAGTCGCTCCAGGGTGCTTCGAAGGCCGTCTTCGTTCATCCCGGGCTCCAGGCGAGCATGGGGGCCTTCGGTGATGGGCCCGCCGATCTGCACCCAGCGGGGACGCCGTCGAAGCAGGTCATCCTCGCGCCAAACGGAGAGGATGCTGGGCTCCCGAGCCCAGAGCAGCACGCTGGGAAAGGGCCCTTCGCGGGGTGGGACGGTGCCCCAAGGCTGCACTTCGGCTCCCCAGGAGCGGAGCAGTGTCTGAATCCGACTGTTTTCGGGGCCCTCCTCCATGCCCAGGCCCACTACCCATCCGGACAGGAATCCCTTGTGGGTGGACTGAGCTTCTTCGTCCCGCTCGTACCACCCGAGGCGCTCGTGATGGTAGAGGACCCGGCTCCGCACCCGGTAGGTGATCCCGTCGAGGCCGACCAGAGACGCGTCGGGCGTGGCCTTCACCCGCTCCGACCAGGAGGCCCCGAAGACCCTTTCCATCAAGGGGGATGGGTGGTCGGTGCGGAAGGCGTTGCCCGGTACCAGGTCCCGCCAGCCCTCGGCCTCGGCCTCGGCCCTTTGGATGCGGGATTCCATGCCACTCATCATCAGCAGCTGCCATGAGTTTCCAATGGCCATGGCGAGGAACACGAGGCTGAAACCGGACAGTCGGACCTTCATGTCGAAGAGGCTCAGAGCCGAGATCTCCACCACCACCGGCAAGGTCAGGCCCAGGAAGCCCAGAAACAGTCTGCGACCCATGAGGTCGTCATCCTGCCGGGCCCGCAGGGTCCAGAAGATGATCAAGCCGCAACCCACCAAGTAGGTGACATTGGCCGCGTGGTGCAGCCAGGTATCCCACAGGCTGGGGTGCGGCGCCACGAGGTTGCGGATGTAGTTCGGAAGCATGCCCAGGGCGATCCAGACGGGGAACCTTTGGGGTACGTGGTGGGGGAAGAGGATCGAGAGCGCTGTGCAGAGGGCGAGGAACCCGAAGGTCACCAGCAGGCTCTGGGCGCGGTCCACCAGGTCCGGATTCATCGTGGGGAGGGTGCCGATGGCCAGGACCGTGTGGCGCAGGGCCACCAGCAGACAGGTGAACGCAAGCCAGCCCATCATGCGATCTCGACGGGTGAGGGCATCCGTGCCGAAGCTGAGGAACAGGGCGATCAGGGCTCCGGCCTGCAGGGCGTCGAGAAAGGGCCAGTCCAGGAGCGGCATGCGGTACCTTCATCAGGATGATCGGGTACAGCCTAAGTCGCTTTTATGAAACAATCCATTCCGCTCAACCGTGACGGCCCCTAATCCATATGAGCTCCCGCTCGTAGCCGCCAACGTCCTGGAGATTTCGTGAACCCCACCTGGAGGCCCCGTTGATTGCCTTCGAGAATCTGGAAGTGCGCTACGCCGCGACCCCGGTGCCCGCCCTGAAGGGGCTGACCCTTTCCCTGGAGCGGGGCATCGTGGGCTTGCTGGGTCCCAACGGGGCTGGCAAGTCCACCCTGCTGAAGGCCCTGCTGGGCCTGCTGACCCCCTCCCAGGGGTCCGGCACAGTGCTGGGGGTGGCGCTGGGCGCACCAGAAGCAGCCCGACTGAGGGCCCGCATCGGTTACATGCCTGAATACGACGCCCTTATCGAGGATGCTTCAGCCTATGAACAAGTCGCCTTCTGGGGCGAGCTAAGTGGCCTCGCGCCGGAGGCGTCCCGGGACCGCGCCCACGAGGTGCTTTATTTCGTGGGGCTGGATGAGGCCAGGTACCGCCCGGTCAGCGGCTACTCCACCGGCATGCGGCAGCGCGTGAAGCTGGCCCAGGCTCTGGTGCATAGCCCCGAGCTGATCTTTCTGGATGAACCCACCAACGGTCTGGATCCCGATGGCCGGTGCCGCATGCTGGACCTGGTGCTGCGGGTCCATGCCGAATTGGGCACGGGCGTCATCCTGGCCTCCCACCTGCTGGGCGACGTGGAGCGTGTGGCGGACCAGCTGGTGATCCTCGACCAGGGCGAGATCAAGGCGGCCGGCTCCATGGCCGGTCTGCGCAGGGCCCTCGCCAAGCGGGTGGAGCTGCGCTTCCTCGATCCGCTGGATGCAACCCAGGAGGCTGCCCTGTCGGAGCTGGGCACGGTGCTGGAAGCACGGAATGGTCTCTACGACCTGGAGCTGACCGAAGCCGATCCCGCGGGTGCTTTCCGCTGGGCCCAGGCCCGGGGCGCCACCCTGGTGCAGGTCACGCCCCGCCACGACCGTCTGGACGAGGTGTTGCTGCGTGCCCTCCATCCTGTGGCTGCGGGAGTCTGAGCCATGCCCATCTACGCCCCCACGCTCCCACCCGCACCGGATCTCCATCAGGGCCATCCTCCGGCCCTGGTGCTCATGCGCTTCGATCTGACGCGGCTCTGGCGCCAGAAGATCGGCCGGTTCTTCGGCTTCGCCTTCCTCATGCTGCTGATCTGGAAGGTGGCACGCATCTATGTGGACCACCTGCTCCAGACCAATCAGGCCTTCAAGCCCATGCAGGAGTTCGCCAGGACCATCCTCACCCAGGGTGCGGATTTCCAGGCGGATCTGCTCAACCCGGCCAGCTACCTGCTCTGGTTTCTCGTGGCCCTGGTGGGCGGCGGGCTCGTGGCGCGGGACACCCTCTACCGCGTCCGGCCGCTGATGTACGCCCATCCCGTGGCGCCCAGGGACTACCTCCTGGCCAAGCTCGGGTTCGCGTCTCTCTTGCCCTTCGTCATTCTGCTCCCCTTCGCCCTGCTGCCCTGGCTCATGTCCCTGCTCCTGGCGGGGTTCCACGGTCCCGTCTGGACCACGGCGCCCCTGCGACTGCTGCCCGCCATGGTCATCAGCTCAGTCCTGATGGGGTCGCTGGCCGTGGGCGCCTCGAGCATGGCCGCAACGCCCCGCGCTGGCATTGGCTGGGTGCTTGGGCTCGTGCTGGGGGCCGGCACCCTGGCTTCCATGATCCACGGCCTCACCGGCATCAAGGCCGTGGATGCCCTGAACCCGATCATGCTGGCCGAGGCCTGGCCCCAGCTGCTGGTCGGCGTGGAACATCCCATGGTGGGCTGGCTGCCCGCACTCCTGGGCACGGCCTTCCACATCGCCCTCTGGACCTTCGTGGCCGCCCGGCGGACGCGACCCTCCGAGGCGGTGATCTGATGCTGACACTGGACCGCGCCTCCCTTCGCTACGGCCCCATCCTCGGCCTCAGTCCCACGTCCTTCGAGCTGCCCGACGGCGGCGGGATCACAGGCCTGCTGGGCCCCAACGGCGCCGGGAAATCCTCCCTGTTGCAGCTGCTCTCGGGCCTGCTGCCGCCGTCCGGGGGGGAAGTCCGCGTCTTCGGCGAGGCCCCCTTCCGCAATCCCGCCGTGCTCGCCCGCCTGGGCCTGGTGCCCGAAGGCGACCGGTTGCCCACGGGCCTCCGCGCCGACCGTTGGCTCCGCATGATGGGTGAACTTTCCGGCCTGTCTGGGGAAGGCCTGAAGGCGGCCGTGGCCAAGGCCCTCACCACGGTGGGCATGGCGGATCGCGCCCACCTCACCTTTGCGCGCATGTCCAAGGGCATGCGGCAGCGCATCCGACTGGCCCAGGCCCTCATGCATGAGCCGGAGCTGCTCATCCTGGACGAGCCCTTCAACGGCCTGGATCCCGAGGCGCGCCTCACGCTCATGGCCCTCCTGCGCAGCCTGGCGGAAGCGGGCACCCGCATCCTCGTCTCCAGCCACATCCTCGGCGAGATCGCCCAGCTCACGGACCGCATCCTGCTGCTGTTCCGGGGCCGGTTGCTGGCTGAGGGCACCGTCACCGAGATCCGCCAGCTGCTGGACCGGCATCCCGTGGAGCTGCGCCTCACCGGTGAAGCCCAGGTCCTGGCGCGCTGGGCCGTGGAGCAGCCGGAGTTGGTGGCGCTCCGGATCGAAGAAGGGTCCGTGGTGCTGTCCGTGCGCTCACCCCGGGACATCCTGCCCCGTCTCCAAAAAGCCGCGGCGGAGGGTGGCATTCCCCTGCAGGCACTGGATCCCCTGGACCTCAACCTGGATGCGGTCTTCCAATACTTGACGAAGGATCACGCATGAACGCCGCTCCTTCTCCCCTGGCGACCATCCGCGCCATGGCGCTGGGTTATGCGCCCCGTGTGCTCCAGGGCCGCGGCTGGGTGCTCGCCGCCCTGGTGGCCCTGCCCGTGGGCCTCAGCATCGTCATCTTTACCGTGGCCCGCCTGCAGGGCGCGGACGGAAATCCTGGCGAGGCCCTCAAGATCTTCCATGAAGTGCTGGTGAAGATGATGCTGCCCATCATGGCCCTGGTGGCAGCCCCCGCAGGCATCCGCGAAGATCTGGAACAGCGCACCCTCCCCCTGCTCCTGGTGCGCCCCTCACCTGCCTGGGCCCTGCCTCTGGGCAAGGGTCTGCCGTGGTTCTTCTGGGGTGCGGCCTGGTTGATCGTCGGCACCCTGGGCCTGCAGGTCCTCGGGGGCGATCCTGCCCTGCTGCCTGGGCGCCTGGTCGCCCTTGTGAGCGCCTGGTGGGGTGAGCTGGCCCTGATGACGCTGGTGGGCCTTCTCTTCAAGCGCGGCACCCTCTGGGGCGCCCTCTATTTCTTTCTGTGGGAACCCCTGGTGCGGATTTTCCCACCCTTCCTTCAGCGCCTGACCTTCACCCACCACATCGAAAGCCTTGCGGGCAGCCGTGCGGCTGAAATCCGGGCCAACCAGCTCCTGGCCCAGGAGCAGGTGACGACCCATCCGGTGCTCGCCTGCTTAGCGCTGCTGGTCTTCGGCGCCCTCTGCTGGGCCCTGGCGGGTTGGAAACTGCACCCCCATCGGCCTGGCCGGAAGCGAAGCAGAGGGCTGACAGCAGAAGGAGATTGAGGGCCCCATCCGGGAATCCACCTGGAGGCTCCTGGGACGAGTAAGGGAGCTCACCATGACTGCACGAACCAGCCACCCATCCCTCCTTTCCTGGGCCTTGTCTGGGGCCCTTATCCTCCTGACTGGGATCCTGGTGCCGCTGCGAGCCCAGGTCCCCGAGGCACCCCATGGGGTCCCGGTCCTCAGCGGGGACGGCTGGGAGCGGGCGGATCCGGCCTCCTCGGGTTTCGACGCCCAGCGGCTGCGCTCGGTGCTCGCGGCCATGATGGATGGCGGAACCAACATGCACGGCGTGGTCATCGAGCGCCACGGCCGCCTGGTGGCCGAAGCCTATCGCCGGGGGGCGGACAAATCGGTCTACAGCCTGTTCGCCTTCAACCGGGATTTCGGTCCTTCCGTGCTGCACGACACCCGCTCGGTGGGGAAGAGCGTCGTCAGCCTGCTGGTGGGCATCGCCAGGCAGGAGGGCGGACTCGGCGACCTCTCCACCCCGGCCATTGACCTCTTTCCTGAGTTCGGGGATTTGGCCACGCCCCAGCGGAGGGCCATCAAGCTGACGGATCTCCTCACCATGAGCAGCGGGCTGGACTGGCATGAGGGGGGTCGCGGACGGGACGATGAACATCGCCTCTTCTGGAAGGCGTCGCCCAGCCGCTATGTCTTCAGCCGTCCGATCGCGAACCCCCCCGGGCAGACCTGGGTCTACAACAGCGGCGGTGTGGCCGTGCTGGCGGATGTCCTTCTGCGCACCACGCACACCCCCCTGAAGGACTTCGCCCGGAGGGCCCTGTTCGAACCGCTGGGCATCCTGGACTGGGAATGGACATCCGACCTGCATGGGCGCCCCATGGCCTTCACCGGTCTCCGCATGCGGCCCAGGGACCTGGCGAAGCTCGGGCGTCTGGTGCTGAACCGCGGGCGGTGGCAGGGCAGGCAGATCGTTCCTGCGGACTGGATCGTAGCCTCCCTGCAGCCACGCATCGACACGGGCATCCCCGGTTTCCAGTACGGCTACCTCTGGTGGCTGGGACCCCTGGACTGGCACGGCCGCAAGCTCCACTGGGTCGCGGCCTTCGGCAACGGCGGACAGCGCATCTTCCTCGTGCCGGAACTGGACCTGACGGTGGTGACCACGGCCGGGGCCTACGGCGACCCAAAGATCGGGCCCAGGCTCCTGGCGTTCCTGAAGGATGTCGTTTCAACGCTGGTTGAGTAGGCGGAAGGTGCCCGCAGCGGCAGGGGGCCCTCCTCACATCAAGGCTCCGGTCCCTGGCCCAGAGCCCGTAAACTGGAGGGATGGCCGAACCGCTCCGCACCCTCACCTCCGATGGCACCGAGATCCTCATCGAACAGCTGCCCCACGTGCGGAGCTGCGCGGTGGGGTTCTGGGTGCGGCGGGGCTCCCGCCATGAAGGGGCCGGCGAGGAGGGCCTGGCCCACTTCCTGGAGCACACGGTCTTCAAGGGCACCGAGTCCTACCCCACGCCCGATGAGCTTGCCGCCGCCACGGACAGACTGGGCGGGCATGTGGACGCCTTCACCGGCAAGGAGGTGGCCTGCTTCTACGGCAAGGTGCTCGCCGATCAGCTGCCGGAGCTGCTGCACCTGCTGGGTGAGCTGGTGACCGCCCCGCGGTTCGAAACCGAGGAACTGGTGCGGGAGCGGGGCGTGATCCTGGAGGAGATCGCCCAGAGCGAGGACCAGCCGGATGACTGGGTGAGCGAGCTGTTCTACGGGGGGTTCTGGGCGGGTACGCCGCTGGCCCATCCCATCCTGGGCAGCCGCGAGCAGGTTTCCAGCTATGGTCCCGCCCAGGCCCGCACCTTCTTCGACCACACCTACCGGGCCCCGAACCTGGTGGTGGCCGCCGCGGGCGCCATCGAACCGGGCCCCTTCCTCGACCTGCTGAAACCCATCCTGGACCGGCTGCCCAAGGGTACCCAGCACGCCCCCATCGCCGCCGCCCGGACCCGGCCCTTCCTGCTGAACGTGCCCCGGAAGGACCTCCAGCAGGCCAACCTGGTGATGGGGTTCCCGGCGCCGGACCATCACTCGCCCGATCGGGCTGCGGCCCATCTGCTCAGTCATGTGCTGGGCGGCGGCATGGCCTCGCGCCTCTTCATGGAGCTCCGGGAGCGCCGGGGGCTTTGTTATCAGGTGGGCAGCTACCTGAGCCCCTATGCCGACACCGGCGCCCTGCAGATCAGCGCCAGCTGCGCACCGGCTCAGCTGCGCGAGCTGGTGCAGCGGACCATGGTCGAATGCGCCCGGATCCGGCAGACGGGCGTGGAGGCTGATGAGCTGGATCGCGCCAAGCTGCAGGCCCGCACCGGCCTCGTGTTCAGCCAGGAGAGCAGCAGCAGCCGCATGTTCAGCCTGGCCCACCAGGCCATCCATCTGGGCGAGCTGCGCAGCCTCGATCAGCAGATGGCCGAAATCGAGGCCGTGACCCCCGACGACCTGCTCCGCGTCGCCCAGGACCTGCTGGACCCCGCGCAACTTGGTGTCAGTGCCCTCGGCACCCGGCGCGGCGCCGACATCCGTCCACAGGATCTGGTGGCCTGATGGCCGTCGGTTCCATGCCATGGGACCAGCCTGCTCCCGAGCGGATGGGCCTGCCCTCGGCCTGGTCGCTGTTTCCGGAGGACCTCGCGGCGTTGGGTTGTCCGGGCAGCGCCCTGGAGACCTTCAAGCGCCTGCACCGCCCCTGGACCTGGAAGGACGAGGTACCTGACCTGGGATCCGGCATCTGCCGCTGGCTGGAAGGAGTGGCCGACCTGAGCCTGCCGGTCATCGCGGAGCAGCAGCCCTCCTCGGATGGCTCCACCAAGCTGGCGCTGGAACTGGCGGATGGGAAGCGCATCGAGGCTGTCCACATGCCGCGCCGGGTGCGGAATCCGCGCGTGACCTACTGCATCTCCAGCCAGGTGGGCTGCGCCATGGGCTGCACCTTCTGCGCCACGGGCAGCATGGGCATCCTGCGCAACCTCCAGCCCGGCGAGATCCTGGGCCAGGTGCTGGCCCTCATGGCCGAGCTGGGGCCCGACCGCGGGCACCTGCTCACGCTGGTCTTCATGGGCATGGGCGAGCCGCTGCACAACCTCGACCACCTGCATCACGCCATCCGCCTCCTGTGCCATCCCTCGGGACTGGGGCTGGGCAAGGGA
>JANYAZ010000147.1 GCA_025361045.1 Geothrix sp.
AGTCCGCGTAGCTCTGCCCCAGCTCCCGCAGGAAGTCGCTGCGGCCCAGTTCCATCCAGATGGGATAGGTGGCGTGATGCACAATCCCCATGGCATCGGTCTCGGCGTAGCGCACTCGGAGTTCGGTCAGGGATTCCATGGTTTCGAGCGTACACGAAGAAGCCCCGCCGGAGCGGGGCTTGACGATGTCAGCACGGATGGGGGCTCCCGGTTACTCGACGGTGACGCGGACGTGATCGCCCTTGTCCGTGGTGATCTCCAGCAGCAGATCGCCGGCCTTGGCGTCGGATAGCAGCTTCTGGAGCTGTTCGGGCTTCATGCCCTTCTTGGTTTCGCCATTGACCTTGATTTCACCTTCGCCGGCCATGTCCAGCACGCCTTTGGCCAGGCTGATGGGCATGCGGATGTGGACTTCAGTGGGGCCATCCACGCCCTTCTGCTTGTGGTGGTGCTGCATCATGGACTTGGAGACGATGTCCACCTTGATGAACCGCGCATTCTGTGCGGCCAGGGGGAGACTGAAGCTGGCCGCCAGGGCCAGCGGGATCATGATGGCGCGCATGGGCGGCCTCCTTGGAAGGAATGGGGTTCGGCACTTGCCGGGTTGCATGGGATTACGAAGGGGAAGTCCCGGGGATTAGCCCGGGTATTCTGAAACCTGGAACAGAATCCGACCTGTCTCCATCCAACCCCCTGTGGTGAACCCACCCTCACCTGGAGCCCCGCATGAAAGCCCTTGCCGCCCTGCTTCTGATCGCCGCCCCAATGTTTGCCTCAGGCACCGTCAATTGGGAGCACGACTACCAGTCCGCCCTCAAGCGCGCCAAGGCCGAGAAGAAACTCATCTTCATGGACCTCTGGACCGAGTGGTGCGGACCCTGCCTCCATCTCCAGAAGAATGTATTCCCCACGCCCGAGGCCCAGGCTGCCCTCGCCAAGGTGGTGCCCTTCTCCGCGCTGGTCCAGAAGCGCGATGGAACCCCCGTGGCGGAAGGCACCAAGCTCTCCGAGACCTTCAAACTGAACGCTTTCCCCACCATGGTGATCCTCGATGCCGAGGGCAAGGAGCTTCGCCGCCAGGTGGGCGCCTTCCGCAGCGGCGCCGAGTTCGCCACCTGGCTGAACGGCAAGTAGGCGAAGCCCTCCCATCGTCAGTTCATGCGCGGCGGCCTCCGGGCCGCCGCGTTGTTTCACCGTGCCAGGCGAATTCACGGCCGGTCAAAGATCCTTCAGGCCCGCAGGGGTTTTCGGGGGCTTGGGCAGGCGCTGTTTGAGGCCCTCCAATTCGTCCTGCTGCGCGCCCATGCTAGGGCGTGGTGGTGGCGGTGGGGGCGGTTTCTTGGGATTGGGTGGAGGGGGTGGAGTGGCATCCTTCACCAGGGTCTGCAGGTCTTGGATGGCCTCCCGCTGACCAGGCTGTTCCAGCACCAGGCGCTCCAGCAGGGCCCGGGCCTCTTCCGGACGGTTGGATTCCTTGTGGGCCCGTGCGGCCAGCAACAGGGCTGGTGCGCGCCACATGGGGACCGGCCGCGGAGAGCCCTGGCCCACCAGGGGGGTCAGGGCTTTCAGGGCGTCCTCGGGGAATCCGGTCCGCAGGTCGATTTGCGCGGCCAGCAGCACATGGGCGGGCCGGCCATCGCCCGGCCGCCATCGGCGGGCCCCCGGCAGATCGCCCCCCTCGATGGCCCGCTGGGCCAGCCAGGCTTTGACCGAGGCTGGCGCCCAGGGAGTTCCTTGGGCTGCCACGCGGGACGAGGCCAGACCCGCCAGGAACAGGAGGATCGGTCGCCATCGAACGAGCGGTTTCCCTGAGAAGAGCAACCAGAGGGCCAGCCCGGCCAGGGCGAGCCAAGCTCCCAACTCGGGATGGGCGGGCTGGAGGGAGCGCCGGGCAGGCAGGGGCGATTTCCCAGCGGCCAAAGCCTGCAGGCCTGCCGCGGCATCCTCGCCATCCTTGAAGACCTGGCCCTGGGTGGCCTGGGCCAGCCGGATCAGGAAGTCGGGATGGGCGGTACTGACCATGGGCTCGGGACCAGGGGCCGCGGGTCCTCCACGTGCTGGCACCACATGGGGCTGGCCGTCCCCAAAGGCCATCACACAGACGGGGATCCGGGCCAGCTTGAGGGGTTCCACCGCGCGGGCAAGGGCGGCTTCCGGCATCTCCCAGGTCTCCTCGCCATCGCTCAGGAGCAGGATCACCGCCGGCAGATCCCGATCCACCTGTGCGGCCACCTGGGGCAGACCCCGGCCCAGGCTGGTTCCGGGTGAGCCGACCTCGCCAGGGATCACGGCGCGGAGGGCCTCACGCAGCAGGGTGCGGTCCTCACCGGGGGGGTGAACCGGGATGTCGTCGCCGGTGAGGAGGTCCAGACCCCAGCGAATCCCGGGCTGGGGTCGCGACCAGATGCGGTCCAGGGCTGACACGGCGGCTTCCCAGCGGGTGCGACCCTCCGCATCGGCTACGGTCATGGAACGGCTGGCGTCCAGCACCACGTGCACCGTGAGCCTCGGAAACTCCGGCAGCCCCCAGCGCGGCTCCGCCAGCCCGAGCCCCAGGCCCAGGATCATCAGCGCCAAGCCCAACCCTTGCCACAGCGGGCGCTGCCCCACCACCTGTACCCCGAGGCCCGGGCGGAGGTGGGCACGCAGGGCCAGGGCCAGCATGAGCAGGGCCACCCCTCCCGTGGGGATCAGCAACCAGGGATGGGAGAAGGATAGGCTCATGGCCCCTCCACCCAGGCGGGCCTGGGCTTGCCGCGTTTGAAGGCCAGGTCCACCGCCAGGGGCAGGGCCAGCAGGGTTGCGGCCAGCAGGAACCACCGGGCCAGGGGCTTGCCTTCAGAGGGAGGGTCCACCGGCAACAGGGTCTTCTCAAGGCGATCCACCGAGGCCAGGCTGTTCTCCAGGCCGGCGGGATCCTCGGCACTGAAGGATTCGCCGCCCGTGAGGTGGGCCACCTGCTGCAGGGTGGCGTGATCCACCTCCACCCGGAGGCGGGCGAAGCCGCCACCCTCCAGGGGTACCAGGCTTTCCCCGTTGCTGCCGATGGCCACGGCATGGATGCGGATGCCGTTGCGACGGGCCTCCTCAGCGGCCTCCATGGGCGTCACCCGGCCGCGGTTCTGGACGCCGTCCGTGATCAGGAGGATGACGCGGCTGCGGGCCGGGCTCTCCTCCAGGCGCCGCACGGCGGTCATCAAGGCCGACCCGATGGCCGTACCGTCATCGCGGCTGTCGATGTCCAGCCGCGCCAGCATGCGCAGCAGACGCATGTGGTCGGCGGTGAGGGGACTCAACGTCACGGGGTGGGCGCTGAAGAGGATCAGGGCGAAGCGATCGTCGGGACGCCGGAGGACGAACTGAGCGAGGGTGCGGCGGGCGGCATGCCAGCGATCCTCGTCGGGCCGGTCGAGGATCCTCATGCTGCTGCTGCCATCCAGGACCACGGCCAGATCCACCACGGGGGCGAACCCACGCAGAGGCGTGCGCCACTCGGGACCGGCGGCCGCCATGCCCAAGGCCAAAGCCAACACGATCGGAATCCAATGCGAGGTGAGCCGGCCGAGGAGGCTGGAAGGCCGCGAGGAGGGGATACCCCAGCGATAGATGACGCGCCAGGCCCAGATCACCAGCGGCACCGCCAGCAACACCAGCAGGGGATGGCGCAGGGCGATCATGACCGCACCTCTCCGTCAGCCTTGGCGGCCTGGAGCGTGGACACCAGCTGGTCCGGGGCAGGGAAGGGCGGCTCAGTGCGGCCGAAGCGGGCTGCATCCAGGCTGCGGAGCCACTGCACCCAGGGACCGAGCGCCCGGTCCTGGAAATCCACCGTACCCCAGGCCCGGGCCCCTTCGCCGAAGCGCGCCGCCAACAGATCGCGCCCGAGGCCGTGGGCTGTGTCCAGCGTGGTCCGTTCGCGGTTGGCCGGAGGCCACTGGCGGCGGAAGGCATGCACTGCGCGGTGCAGGCGACGCTTGGCTGAACCCCTTCGCCATCGTTGGACACCCCAGGTGGCCAGTGCCAGCGGAGGCAACAGCAACAGGCTGGCCCAGGCCCAGGGAAAGGGAATGGCGGGCAGGCGATCGTCGTTGCCTCCGCCAAAGCCCACCCAGGGGCCGCCGTAGGGAATGCTGCGGGGCACCCACAGCCGCAATTCGGGGCTGCGTTGACCGTTGCCGAGATCCAGCGCCGGGATCACCGCCAGACCGGGTTCCAGTGCCTGCACCTGGAACCGCCAACCGCGACCGTCTGGTAGCGGTTCCATGGCGCGCAGGTGAAGAGGCCCCAGGTGATCTTCCACCGTGGGACGGGGCGGGGCGGGCTTCGACGGATCATCTTCACGAAGTTCCAACACCTGCAATTCGCCGAGGTTCAGTTGGGTCGGCGCCTTCCAGGCCGGCGCGGCCGCCAGATGAAGTCCAGCCGCCACCAGCATGCAGAGGGCTTTTGCATAACTCGGATTTCGCCCGCGACATCCGAGCGGGGAGAGGCGATGGGAGGAACCCACCCGGATCACGCCCCCCCCGCCCGCAGCCAGCCATTCAGCTTCACCACGGGATCGTCCATGAGGTCCCAGCGCTGCCGTTCGATGGCGGGGCTGAAGCCGGGGTCGGGCCAGGTCATGCCCTTGCGATCCGAGTGGTCCTCCGGTTGGAACCACACGAGGCGATGGCGCGTGGCCAGGGGCTTAAGCAACGGAGCCACGCCCTGCAGTCCTGAGCCGTTGCTGAACAACCAGAGTCGATGCCCCTTGCCGTGTTCACCCCAGTGGCCCAGGGCCTCACGCCAGGAGGACTCCGTGGGGATGGAGGGGCCGCGCTCCGCCAGGGTTTCGAGGATGCGCAGGCCATGGATGCGGCCGCGCTTGGGGGCGATGCGCAGCGCCGGCGTGCGGCTGTCGCCGGGCACGATCAGGCCCAGGCGATCCCCCGTGGCCTGCAGGGTGGCGAAGGCGGCGCCGCAGAGCTCCAGGGTCCAACGCAGGGGCGAGACCGGATCGCCCAGGAACATGGAAGGCGAAGGATCCACCACCAGCCACAGCACCAGGTCGCGGCTGCTTTCAAAGCGCTTCATGATCGGCTCACCCGTGCGGGCCGTCAGGGGCCAGTTGATAAAGCGGGGGTCGTCACCCGGCACGTAGGGTCGGTTCTCCACGAAGGTGAGGCCCGCACCCTTGAACTTGGAAGGATGCTGGCCTTCCGTGCCCCCGCCCAGCCGCCCACGCAAGCGCAGCGGCAGGCGTCGCAGACGGGCGAGGAAGCGGGCGGGCAGGGGCATGGGGATTCAGTATGGCGCAGACCGAGCGCCTGCCTACCACTTCACCCTTACCCGATACGTCAGCGTGGCGCTGCCTTCGGCGGGCACGGTGACCTTGAAGCGGGCGGTGCCAGAAGCCTCCTTGGTGTGCGGTTGGCTGCTCTGCAGCACCTCCCAGTCGCCAGGCATGGGTTCGAGGAGGCTCACCGTGACGGGTTCTTTCTTGGCGTTCTTCAGTTCCACCTCGAAGGCGGATTCGTAGATGTAGGCGAACTTCCCCTGGCGCCCCAGGCTCTTGAAGTCAGTCTGCTTGCGCTTGGCGGTGACGTCGAAGGCGTCCCCCAGCTTCATGCGCACCACTTCGTTCTTGGGCGTGTGGTCCACGTTGTCCTCGCCCACGAACTGGGCGCGGCCCTCACTGTCACGCTTGTAGACGCGGATGATGCCCTTCGGCAACGGCATGCCCAGGTGGCTGGATTCCTTGTTGTCGAATTCCACGAACACGCCCACCTTCTGCTTCTCGCCCAGGTCGCCGTAGCTGCCGGAGTAGTAGTGGTTCTGGCCCTGGAGCAGATACTCCTTGTGCACGGGGACCGCGCTGGCGCTGAGCAGGGCCACCTGCTTGGTCTGGTTCACGGCCAGGGAAGTGGGGCGGTCCAGGGTGTAGAGGTGGTATTCGAAGAGGCTTTCCTCGGCCATCTTGGGGGCAGCGGCATCGCGGGCCTTGGCCATCATGGAGAGCTCGGCCACACCTCCTCGGATGGGGGAGCGGGCCCGGTTCACATCTCCCGCCACCAGTTGGAGCTTGGCATTGGGATAGGCGGCGCCACTCTGGTTGGTGAGGGTCACCCAGCCGCTGAGGTCGAGGGTTTTCTCGTCCGAGGAGAGGTTGGCCACGTAGTCGGCCCGCCAGGAGAGGCCGCCCGTGAGGTAGCTCAGCTCCAACTGCTGGGCCTTGTCGATACCGCTGTTCAGGCTGATGACGAGCGTCGGCCGAGCCCGCAGGTTGCCGGGCACCCTGGGGTAGACGATGCGGCCGGGGATGCTGGTCTCGATGCGGTCGGCGAACTGCAGCACCGTGCCATTGTTGGTGGCCAGCACCGTGGCCTCTTCGCGAAGCTCCTTGGCCCCCGCACCGTCGGCATTGGGCACGCTGCGCACGATGGTCACCTTCTCGCCCACGTATTTCTCCAGCAGCTTCTGGGGCGTGAGCAGGTCGAAGTCGAAGTTCTGCTCGACCACCCAGAAGTCTTTCGCGTGGGTGAGGTTCCGCAGCAGGGCCGTCTCGGGCCGGATCTGCGCCGACACCTCCTGGAAGGCCAGCCGCGTCTCGCCCTTGGGCAGCCGCACCTCGCGCGTGTCCTTCACCAGGGCCAGGTTGTCGTTGTAGATCGTCACCGCCAGCGCCTTCTGGTCCTTCAGCGTGGTGGGGGTCTCCTGCGCGGTGAGCAGCGCAGGCAGGGCGGCGAGGAGCAGGGCAGAGCGCATGGGACCTCCGGAAGATGGGTGCCGGGCAGATCAGGGGCCCGATACCTGGACATGTCGCGAGAAAGGGCATCCTTTCATGGGAAAGCAACAGAATGGGAATACGCGGAGGTTGGCAGAGGAGCAGAGGAAAGCGGAGGAAAAGCCACAATCCTTTCTTCTCCGCTTTCCTCCGCCTCTCTGCTCTCCTCCGCTTTCAAAATTCCTTTGCCTTGTCTCCGCTCAGGCGAGCCCGCCGTTCGCCGCCAGCTCCTGGATGCGCGCCAGGGCGGTGTCCAGCTGGCCTTGCAGGAGCTTCTCGGCACCCATCATGGCCATCATCGTGGGGATGTCAGCTTCGTCCATCAGGCGCAGGGTGCTGCCTTCCCCATCGGCGGTGATCTCGAAGCGCAGCTCGTGGTCGAACAGTTTCTTCGCGCCGGGTACCAGGCTCACCAGCTGGCCGGGAACACGCACCTTTGCCACCAGCTCCTGTGGCATCTTCATGCCCATGACCTCGATGACGTAGCTGTGCGCGTCCGCCGTGCCCTGGAAATGCATGGCGCCGGGTTCGAGGAAGGCGCGGTGCTTGGACAGGTCGGAGAGAAAGGCGTAGAGCGCATCCGCGGAGATCGGCAGCGTCGCGGTGGCGGTCTTGATCGTGGTCATGATGGCTCCAGGGGCTGAAGAAGCATCGAACCACGAAGGCGGGAACTCGGCGAGCCCTACCTCCGGGAAGGGTGGCGCTTCGACCTAGCGGGTGCGCTCCCCGAAGAACGCGGTGCCGATGCGAATCTGATCGGAACCCGCGGCGATGGCCGCTTCCAGGTCGTCGCTCATGCCCATGCTCAGGCGGAGGGGCTGGCCCAGGTCCTGCTGCAGGCGGTCGCGCAGCGTGGCCATCTGGACGAAGGCGCCGGCGTCCTCAGGGGGTGGAATGGCCATGAAGCCCCGCAAGGGCAGCCGCGCATCCCCTCCCAGGGCTTCGATCAGAGCGGGCAGATCGGTTTCGGTGCAGCCACCCAGCTTGGTGGCCTCATCCCAGAGGTCCACCTGGATCCAGACGGGCCGCACCACATCCAGGTCTTCGGCCAGGCGACGCAGGCGTGCCGCGAGCTCAGGGCGGTCGAGGCTCTGGAGCTCGGTGAAGGCCTGAAGCGCTGGCTTGGCCTTGTTGCGCTGCAGGGGGCCAAGGAGGACGAAGCTGAGTTCGGGTGCGGCAGCGGCCTTGTCGGCGCCTTCCTGCACGTAGTTTTCACCGAAACGCGTGAAGCCGAGGGACGCAGCTTCACGGATGAGGGCAGTAGGCTGCTTTTTCGAAACGGGCAGCAGTTCGATGGTGACTGGGTCACGACCGGCGGCCTCGCAGGCGCTCTGGATGCGGGCCCGCAGGCCCTCGATGCGCCGCTGCAGGCTCACGGCAGGAAGAGGGTCCGCTGGCAGGATTCGCAGGTGATGAGGGTTTTGCCCTCCTTCAGCTGGAAGAAGATCGGGCCGCGGAGTTTGACGTTGCAGCCGGAGCAGGCTCCATTCTCGACGATCACCACGGCCCGCCCCTGGCGGGCGTTGGCGAGCCGGTGGAACCGGGCCACTTCGGCGGGGGTCAGCTTCGCCTGGAGCTTGGTCTGCTTGACGAGCAGGACCTTGCGCCCCTCCACCTGGTTGGAATGCTCTTCCAGGAAGATGGCGTGGAGTTCGTCGAACTGAGCCTGGGCGGCCACACGCTCGATTTCCAGGGCTGCGAGAGCCTGTTCCAGGGCCTGGACCGTGATCTCCAGGGCCTTGAGCGGCTTGGACACGGAGGCCTTGAGTCGCTCCTTCTCGTCCAGTTCGCGGATGGCGGCGGTGTACTGGAGCTTCTGGCTGGTGGTCTTTACGGCCGCGCGGGCTCGATCCTCGTCCTTCTGCGCCTGGGTCAGCTCTTTCGACTTGACCTGGATCTGGGCCCGGGCGGTGTCCAGGGCCTTGGTCTTTTCGGCAATCTGCTTTTCCGTCGCCTTGACCTTGGCATCCAAGGTCGCAAGGTCCGGGGGAAGGGCTGCCAGTTCCCGCTGGATGGTCGCCAGGTAGTCGAGCGTGGCTTGCAGATCGCGCAGGATGGTGAGTTGTTCCATGATTCGAGGCTACACCTCTATCAGGAATCCGCCGGGGCTTTCACGGAAACAAGATTGAAAGAAGAAAATCTTCTTAATTATACTCATATTTAACCCTTTGGCGGGCAATTGGACTTGACTTGGATTTCCCCGAATGCGAGACTTGGCACTCGCTGTTGGTGAGTGCTAACAGCTTTGTTCGTTCCCAATTTCAATCCTTCTCAAGGAGGTCCCATGGCCATCCAGCCCCTGTCCGACCGCGTGGTCCTGAAGCGCGTCGACGCAGCCGAAACCGTCAAGGGCGGCATCATCATCCCCGACACCGCCAAAGAGAAGCCCATGGAAGCCGAAGTGGTGGCCGTCGGCGAAGGCAAGATCAACGAGAACGGCACGCGCAATCCCATGTCCGTCAAGGCCGGTCAGAAGGTGCTGATCGGCAAGTACAGCGGCACGGAAGTGAAGATCGATGGCATCGATCACGTGATCGTGCGCGAGGACGAGATCCTGGCGATCATGAGCTAAAGAAACTCACCACGAAGGCAGGAAGACCACGAGGACAAAGCCCTTCGTGTTCTTTCGTGGTCCTCGTGGTCTTCGTGGTTAATCCCTTTTCCTGAATCAGGAGACACACATGGCCAAGTCCATCATCTATGCCGAAGACGCCCGCCAGGCGATCCTGCGCGGCGTGAACAAGCTCGCCGACGCGGTGCAGGTCACCCTTGGCCCCAAGGGCCGCAACGTCCTCATCGAGAAGAAGTTCGGTTCCCCGCTCATGACCAAGGACGGCGTCACCGTCG
>JANYAZ010000105.1 GCA_025361045.1 Geothrix sp.
TTCGCCATCAAGTAGGTCATTCTTGTTCCCAGCGGGGCGTCCACGACCTGGGCGCCCCGTTTTTATTGTGATTCCTGCGATCGACCGATGTAGGTTGTAGCCGCCATGACTCCCCACGCGCTGTTCCCCATGCCCCCGGAAGTCACCCAGGTGATTCTGGGGGGCGGTTCGTCCATCGACCTGGACTCCCTTCGGATCCACTCGCCCGGAGAAGCCTGGAACTTCGCCCTGAACTATGGCTACGACATGGGTGTCCCAGTCCAACGGGCAGCGGTGATGAGGGTCTACGAGGATGCGGTGGACTTCCTGGAGGCCGTGGTCCTGGAGGGGACCACGCTCCACGTCCCCCTTGAGGTCCGCGACCTGCAGGATCCCCTAGACCTGCTGGTCTGGGCTTCGGACCGGCCCCGGAACATCCGGGGGCGCTGGTCCTGCGCCATTCTCCGGGTCATGCACACGCTCTTCCACGTGGATCACAACGTGAACCTGCGCTTCCTGCCTGAGATCCAGCGGCAGGTCTTTGGCCGTTACGACCAGTACTTGGTTTGCGAAGAGGACCACTGGTATCTCCGGGGGTCCTACGAAGTGCCCTTGGTGGCCGTGGAGCGCAAGGAGAACAAGGACCGCGTCTCCATGCTCCTGAAGATGCTCCACAAGCCCGAGAACGTGGCTGAGACCATCTACGACCAGATCGGCATTCGTCTGGTGGCCGAGGATCAGTTGGGCGTGTTGATGGTCATCCGCTTCCTCCTGGACCACCATGTCCTCATGCCGACCCACATCAAGCCGAGCCGGAGCCGGAACCTGATGATCGACATGGAGGCCCTGGCCACCTGGAGCGAAGCCACCCCTCCCTTCTTCAGGATCCAGGACCTGGGACCGGAGGAACGGAAGGCCCTGAGCCGGACCTTGGCCATCAAAACCCCTGGAAAAGATCAGAACCCCTTTTCCAGCAAGGATTACTCGGCCATCCAATTCACGGCCCGCACCCTCGTTCGGCTCCCCAGCCCTGCCACCAAGGCCCTGGAGACCCTCCAGGAGCGCCTTCAGACCATGGGGGACACCGAGCTGTCAGACCTGGTCCGCATTCCGGAGTTGCTCCAAGATCAGGAGGAGTTTACTTTCTTCTTCGCACATGAAGTCCAAGTGATGGAACAATCGGGGTTTCAAAGCTCACGATCTGGTCCCGCATCCCACTCAGAATACAAACAGCGCCAGCGGGACGCCGCCCGGCGAAGAGTACTTCAGGGAATCCTTCAGGAGGAACCATGCTGAACATCCAGACCCGCCAAGAAGGCACCGCTTCGGTGGTGTCGATCCAGGGCAAGGTCAATTTCGAGGTGACCGCCCAGTTGCGGGACGTGATCCGCGAGACGGTGGCGACCGCGCAGCCGAAGCTGCTTGCGATCAACCTCGAGGGCGTCAGCTTCATCGATTCCTCCGGCCTTGGGCTCCTGGTCGCCGCCCGGAATAGCGTGGACAAGTCCGGTGGCAAGCTGCACCTGTGCTGCCTCCCCGCGCCCGTGAAGAAGACCTTCGACCAGACCAACCTCACCAACTACTTCTCCATCTTCGCCACAGAGCAGGACGCTCTCCGCGGCGCCTGACCCGGCGCCGCGACCCATGGCCAAGGGTGCCGTTCTGGTGGTGGATGATGAAGCACCCATCCGGGACATTCTGAGTTTCTACCTCAAGCGGGCAGGCTACCAAGTCCTGACCGCCGCCAATGGTGTGGAGGCGCTTGATGAGATGGGCCGGTCCCGGCCCGACCTCATCATCTCGGACCTCCGCATGCCGGAGATGCCGGGGGACGAGCTGTGCAAGCGCGTCAAGAGCGACCCGGCCACCCGGGACATCTACTTCATCATCCTGTCGGCCCTGGATGGCACGGCCTCGCGCATCGGCGGCCTGGCCCTGGGCGCGGACGACATGATCCCCAAGCCCTTCCACGCCCAGGAGGTGCTGGCCAAGGTGGACTCCACCTTCCGTCTCATCGAGATGCAGAAGGAGATCAAGCGGCAGAACAAAGAACTCACCACTTTCCAACAGAAGGTGCAGGAGGAGATGGAACTGGCGGCTGCCCTGCAGATGGGCCTGCTGCCCAAGCTGCCGGGTGAAGCGCCCGGTTCCCACTACACCCACAAGTATCTTCCTGCCTCGGGCATCGGCGGGGACATCTACGCCATCCTGCCCCTCCCGGATGGATGCACAGCCATGATGATCGCGGACGTGAGTGGCCATGGCGTCACCGCGGCGCTCATCTCGGCCATGGTGAAGACCTCCTTCGAGAACCAGGTGCGCCTGGGCGGGGAGCCGCTGGCCTGGGCCCACGGCATGAATGAAGACCTCTGCCGGTCCACCTTGGCCGAGCAGTTCGCCACCGCCTGGCTGGGGCGTCTTGATCCCGTGGCCAACCGGCTTCGCTACGTGGTGGCCGGACACTGCGCCCCCTTGCGGATCGTGGGTGGGGCCAAGGGCGGGCTGCAGCGCTCCGAGGTGCTGCGGGGCAAGGGGTTCATGCTGGGCTTGGACGAACAGCTGCCCTTCATGGAACACGACGCCGAGTTCCTGCCGGAAGATCGCCTGGTGCTCTACACCGATGGCCTGGTGGAAGTGGAACGCGAGGATCGCAGCATGCTCGAGGAGGCCGGCCTGCGGCGGATCTGCGCCGAGCTCCCCGCTGGTGCCGAGGCAGCGGCGGATGCCGTCATCACCCAGGCCCGGACCTTCAACCAGCCAGCACCTTTCCTGGACGACGTGACCCTGGTGATCCTCGACCGCAAGGCCTGAATCCGATAAAGCTGGTCACGGAAGGCGCGGAATTACACGGAAACCGCGGAAGGAAAACGAAGCAGGACCGCAGGTCTCAAGCGCAGGAAATCCCCCTCTTTGGTGCCTTCCGCGCACCTTCCGCGCCCTCCGCGACCAGCTTCTGTTGTCTTTAAATCTCGGCCAGCGTGGCGGAGATGCCGGCTTCCAACTCGGTGAAGGCGGCGGTGTATCCCGCCTCCCGCAGGCTGCGCACGTCGGCCTGGGTGAAGCTCTGGTACTTGCCGCGCAGCTCATCGGGGAAGGGGATGTAGTCGATGCGCCCTTGGCCGAGGTGGGAGATGAGAGCCTTCGCAATGTCGTTGAAACTGCGAGCATGGCCGGTCCCGGCATTCACGATGCCCTTTACCATGGCGGCGCCACCAAAATGGAGGTTCATGGCCACGATGTCGCCCACGTAGATGAAATCCCGCTGCTGCTCGCCGTCGCCGAAGCCATCCGTGCCGCGGAAGAGCCGGCAGGCACCGGTCTCCTTCAGCTGGCGCAGCAGCTGGTGCAGGACGGACATCATCCGGCCCTTGTGGTGTTCACGGGGGCCGAAGACATTGAAGTAGCGAAGCCCCACCACGGGGCTCTGGATGGCGGGCAGGAGGCTGCGCACATGCTGGTCGAAAGCCAGCTTGGAATAGCCATAGACGTTGAGTGGGCCTTCGTTCGCGGGTACGGGCTCGAAGGAGGGGCTGGCACCGTAGGTGGCGGCGCTGCTGGCGTAGACCAGAGGAACCTTGCGGGCCAGACACCAGTGGAGCAGGGCCCTGGAGTCACCGTAGTTGTTCTCCATCATGTAGCGGCCATCGGTCTCCATCGTGTCGGAGCAGGCGCCATTGTGGAACACGGCTTCGGGCTGGAGGTCCAGGGTGCCAGCGTCCAGGCGGGCCCTGAATTCGCGCTTGTCCATGTAGTCGGACAGGGTCAGGTCGGCAAGGTTCCGGGCCTTCTCGGCCCTAGCGAGGTTGTCCACGACCAGGATGTCGGCGTGCCCGCGGCGGTTCAGCTCCCGCACCAGGTTGCTGCCCACGAATCCCGCGCCACCCGTGACGATGAACATCTCCGACTCCTTGCCTAGAGCATAGCGGCTTCGCCATCGCCCAATGCGTTGGCCAACGACCCCTAACCGATGGTGTCTTCCGCTTCGATGGGGGCCAGGCGACGCAGCAGCCTCGGTCCCAGTTCTGTCACGAGGGTGGCCGCGAGAATGAACAGACCACCGGCGAGTTGGAGGGGGCTCAGGTGCTCGCGGATGCCCGGCACAAACCCGCTGACCGCGATGGCGGCGGTCCAGACGGGTTCCGTGGACAGGAGGATGCCGCTTTCGGTGGCTCCCAATCGGGCCTGCATGGCGCTCTGGATGTAGAAGGCCAGGCTGGTGGCGAGGATGCCCATGAAGGCCAGGGACACCCAGGTGCCTGCCTGTACGAGGGCGACCCCGGCGCCCTGGAACCCGAACGGGGCCGGAAGCATGAGGGTGACCACCAGGGAGACGGCGCCGGTCACGGCGACCTGGATGAAGGCCAGGACCCATCCAGAAGACCGGCGGGAGAAGTGCGAGGTCATCACGATGTGGAAGCCGCAGAGCACGGCCGCCAGCAGGGTCTCGGAGTCGCCTCGATTCCAGCCGCCCCAGGCCTGGCCTGGTTCCCGCACCAGGAGCGCCAGACCGATCAGGGCCACCAGGGCACCCAGGCCGTGGGAGGGGCGCAGGCGGTCACCGATCAACAGGGCCACCATGGGGGTGAAGATCACATAGAGCCCGGTGATGAAACCGGATTTCGACGTGGTGGTGAAGCGCAAACCGTCCGTCTGGAGCCAGAACAGGGTGACCAGCACCAGGCCCAGCCAAAGGCCGTCCAGGGCATCCTGCCGACGGATGCGTACCCTCAGGAACAGCAGCATCAGGCCGAGGCCCAGGGTCCCGATGGCGAACCGCAAGGTGAGGAGGGCTCCCACCGAAAGACCCGCCTGGAGGCAGTACTTCGTGGCGGGAAAGCCACCCCCCCACACCGCCGCGATGGCGGCCATGGAGAGCACGGCAATGAGATGGGATCCTCGGGACTCCGGCATCCTCACAGGCTATCGCCGGGAGGTAGTCGATCCGAGCAGAACTTTGGCTGGATCGGCAGTCCGCACCTATTTCAGCAGGGCCACCACGCGAAGCGTCAACTCCGGCTGGTCGGGATCGTCCGTATTCAGGGACAGGACCTCGCTGTACCGCCCCGCCTTTGCCGTGGCCGGGAAGACCACCATCAGTTCCAGGGTGGCTCCTTTCTGGTCCAGCCCTTCGACCCGCATCCCCGGGAAGGAGGGGTGGGTGCCCGTGATCCGGAAGGACCTGCCCTCGGCCTGTTTGAGCGTCAGCTTCTGGCGGAGCTCCTTGCCGGCCACATCCTGGAAGACCAACTCGACGGGGCTGGCCTGAATCGAGGGCTTGAGATCCCACTGGATGTTCAGCGGCACCTGGCTCATCCGGGGGTTGGTGAAGCGGACTGCAGCGGTCTCCACTCCCCGCAGGAGACCTGCCGGGACCTTGCGGCCATCGAAGGCCACCTCGAGCACAAGGTCCTTGCCTTCGGAGCGGTAGGAGAAGGTGAGGAAGGGCGCTCCGGGGGCCTTGACATCCACGACCTGCACCGGCTCCCCATTGCCGCTGGAATATCGGACCTGGCTGCGGGTGGTGGCGGATTTCAGCGCCTGGTGGAAATACACGGATTCGACCGAAGGCATGATCTCCTGCACCACATCGGCCTCCAGGGTGAGGCTGATGGTGGGGGTCTTCGGGTCGTTGCAGACCACTTCGATGGATTTGCGGACCCCGCCTTTGAGCCCCTTCGGATCGAACTGGGCCTCGATCTCCGTAGCCTCCCCAGGGGCGAGGGACCATTTTCCGAGCATCGTGTAAGTGCAGCCGCAGCTGGGCCGCACCTGGGTGAGGTTGAGGTAGGCGTTGCCGGTGTTGGTCACGCGGTATTTGGCGGCCACCTTTCGGTCGGGCGTGATGCGGCCGAAGTCGTGGTGGGTCTTGTCGAAGGTGATGACCGGGGCCTGGGCCATCAAGGTCGCGGCGGCGAAGGCGAGGAGGAGACGACGGAGCATGCGGAACCTCGGTTGAGACTTGTGATTCTATACGGAGATGAGCTCTTTGAGCTGAGCCCAAACCTGATCAGGTTCGATGCCGGTCAGGCAGGGATGCCCCGGCGTGAAGCAGTCGGGCTTGAAGCAGGGAGCGCAAGGGATGCCCTCCTTCCGGAGTCCCTGGCTCTTCGGGCCCCAGGGAGTGGACCCACCCGGATCCGTGGCCCCATAGAGGGCCAAGGCCGGCGCGCCACAGGCGGCGGCCAGGTGGCTGAGGCCCGAGTCGTTGCCCAGCACTGCTGCTGCACCTCTCATCCAGGCGGCGGCTTCCTTCAGGGTTGTTTTCCCGCAGAGGTTGATGCCCTCCGCACCAGCCACCGCCGAGCAGGTCTGGGCCTCGTCGGGCGACCCCAATACTGCGACGGCGAAGCCCTCGGTTTTCGCCTTGATGAGCACCGCCCGGAAGTGATCCACAGGCCAGGCTTTGGACGGCCAGGTGGAGCCGGGCATGAGGCAGAGGTAGCGGCCTTGGGGTTGGTCGATGGCCACGCGCGGATCAAAGTCGGCGAAGGGCATGGGTGACAGGTCCGGCCAGCGCCGCGCCAGCACCGCGTGGTAGCGGAGGAGGAAGGGACCTTCCGCCTCCCAGAAAGGACCGCTGTGGGTGTTGAACCATCCCGCCAGGCTTTCATCGACACCGATGCGCTCGGGCACACCCGCCAGCCAGGCCGCCAATGCGGGGCGGAGGGACTTGGGGAAGTGAATGCTGCGCGCCGCCTTGTGTCGGCGCAGGATCCCCGCCAGGGCAAAGGGGCCAGGCTTGCCCTCGTCGGGCAGGGTGGCATCGCAGAACCAGGTGTCGGCCACCAGGCCGACCGTCCCTTTCGGCCCCCAGACGACGATGGGGCCGATCCCGATGTCCCGCAGCAGGCGGAGCACCGGCAGCTGCATGGCGGCATCTCCCACAAAGCGCGGGAAACGCACCCAGGTGGCGTGGTTGGGGATCACAGCCATTCCGCCACCGCCTCGCGGAACTTCGCCGCAGCATCATAGTTCCGGGTCAGGGCGGTGCCGAACGCGTGGGCCTTCACCCGCTGACGCTCCCAGCCAGCTGCATCGGCCAGCAGTGGTGCGAGGCGGGCGGCGGCGGCGGCCAGCAGTGCTGGGGGAACCGACTGCCGATCATCTGGTTTGGAGATGAGAAAGCCGCCTTCGCCATCCGTCAGCACCGCTCCAATGCCCCCCACCGTGGGCGCCAGGACGGGCACGCCACGCTCGAGGGACTCGATGAGGGCGAGGGGGAAGAACCCCTCGTTTCGGCTGGTCATGACATAGAGGTCCAAGGCTGTGAAGGCCGGTCCGAGATCGGACTGGGGCCCCAACCGAAGCGTGTGGTTGCAGAGGGGCGAGGCGGCCAGCTGGGCATCGAGGGCATGGGTTGTGGCTGGTTCCTCCCGCCCGGCGAAGAGCAGGTGGACCGGGCCAAGGGCCTCCGCAAACCGGAGCACGCCAGAGGGATCTTTGCGGCCATCGATCTGACCGACATAGCCCACGACGGTCCCGGTTTCGGGAAGCCCCAGAGACCTCCGGGCCCTGACTCGGTCTTCCGCAGTGGCTGCCGCCGTTTCGGGCCGGGGATAGAGCGGGTGGATGATGCTGCACGGAGCGACGCTCAGGTGCTCCTGCACGGCACCGGTGAAATCGTAGGTGCAGATCCAGCGATCCACGAGGTTCCGAACCCCCCGGTACTTGCGCAGGTGGCGCTCGTAGTGCTCGTGCAGCGTGAGGACGGTGGGGATGCGGAGGCCCAGGCGGGCCAGCCAGGGCAGGGCGCGTTGCACCCCTTTGTGGTTGCAGAGCACCAGCAGGTCGGGCCTGGCCTGCCAGAGCCAGCGGGAGGCGCCCAGGGCCCCGGGCAGGTGGATCACCTCGACGACATTCGGATTGCGCTCGCGCAGTTCCGGTTCAATGTCGCGCTTCCCTGGTTCCTTGCGGAACAGGACCGAAACCCGGACGGGCAGATGGGCCAAGGCAGCCACCTGCTCCAGCAGCACCCGCTCGCCGCCCCCGAAGGACAGCTTGCGGTGGGCGAACACGACATGCTTCACGGGACCCCAGCAAAGAGTTCAGGATAGGATGACTGACCTAGCGCGTCACATTCACAGGTTGCCATGTCCCTTGCCTCGACCCAACGAATCCTGCTGGTGGAGGATGAACCCGGCCTCCGGGAAGTACTGACGCTGGCCCTGGAGGGGGCCGGGTTCCTCTGCGAAGCGGCCTCGGGCATCGAAGAGGGGCAGCGGGCCCTCAGGGAAACCACGTTCGATGGCGTACTGTCCGATCTGAAGCTCAAGGATGGCTCGGGCATCGAGCTGCTCACCTGGATGAAAGAGCAGGGCCTGGAGACGCCGGTGGTCATCATGACCGCCTATGCCACCACTGAAACCACCGTCCAGGCCTTGAACCAGGGGGCGGTGGATTTCATCACCAAGCCCTTCAAGCACGAGGCGTTGATCGCCTCCCTCAAGGGTCTGCTCGCCGCCACCGAACCCGAGACCGCCCCGCCTTCGGATCTGGGTGAGCTGGTGGGTGTGGGGCCCATCATGCGGAAGATCAACGCCCTCATCGGCAAGGTCTCCCGGGCCGATACCACGGTCCTGCTGACGGGCGAAAGCGGCACGGGCAAGGAGGTTGTGGCCCGGCTCATCCACAGGTACTCCGACCGGGTCAAAGGTTCCTTTGTGGCCGTCAATTGCGGGGCCTTTCCTGAGGCGCTGCTGGAGAGCGAGCTCTTCGGCTTCGAGAAGGGTGCCTTCACCGGTGCCGGCGCCATGAAGCGGGGCCTCTTCGAAGAGGCCGGCGGCGGCATCCTCTTCCTCGACGAGATCGGCGAGATGCCCCTGTCCCTGCAGGTGAAGCTGCTGCGGGTGCTCCAGGAGCGCCGGTTCCGGCGGCTCGGGGCCACGGAGGAACGGGCCGTGGATGTGCGCATCATCGCAGCCACCAACCGCGATCTGCGGGCCCGGGCCGAATCCGGCGCCTTCCGTGAGGACCTCTACTACCGCCTGAACATTCTCCAGATTGAGCTGCCGCCGCTGCGGGAGCGGCCCGAAGACCTGCCGGTGCTGGCAGAGCACTTCATCCGTCGGTCTTGCCAGAAGCTGGGCAAGCCGCCCATGCAACTCCACCCGGAGACCATGTCCCAGCTGCTCTGCTACCGGTTCCCGGGCAACGTCCGGGAGCTGGAAAACCTGATGGAACGCTGTGTGGCGCTCAATCCCGGCGGACCCATCACCAAGGATCTGCTTCCGGAGGGACTGGGCCAAACCAGTGCTTCGCTGGCCCTGAGCCGCCTCGCGCCCCTGGTCATACCTGCCGATGGCTTCGACCTGGAAGCCTGGATCCAGGCCCTGAAGGGACACTTCCTCCGAAAAGCCCTGGACGAGGTCGGGGGCGTCAAAACGAAAGCGGGGAAGCGTCTGGGCATGAGCTTCAGGGCCTACCGGTATTGGCTGGCCGAGTTGGGTGGCTTGGAGGCGCTTCCACTGGACTTCCCCTGGCCCGCGGATTTCCCCGCCCCGGTGGTGGATGAAGGCGGCGGAACTGAAGGATCCAAGGAGGCATGATGCCCATGAATGCTTGCTTTTCCAACGATTCCTGGCACACTGGAACGCTCGGATGTGACCCATCTGCGCCCTTCTCCCGGACCCTGCCCATGAACCCCGATTCGAACCAGGCCTCCACCCAGGCTCGTCGTACGAGCCGCGGCTTCTCCCTCCTGGAACTGCTGGTGGCGATGATGATCATTGCCGTGCTGGGTACCCTGGGTTTCTCCCAGTACCGCAAGCACTCAGCCCAGGCCCGTTACATCAAGGCCGGGGATGAGCTCAAGATCGTGGCCGAGGGCCTGGATCAGTACTACCTCAAGCATGGCTCCTTCCCGGATTTCGGCAGCTACGATGCCATGGTGGACGGCAACTCCTCCCTGGTGAAGGAAAGCCTCATCAAGACGGGCATGCCCGCCCAGGATCCCTTCGGCCAACCCTATGAGGGCAAGTCCACCCGGGCCAACTACGAGTTGAAGTGCAACGGGGATCCCAACAACCAGGATGATGCGGGGCCCATCGTCCGCACCCCCGGCGATGTGAGGGGTTCCTCTCCCGTGAGTTCGCCCAAGGGCGGTGCGGCCCCCGCAGGGGATGCTCCTGCAGGCGAGGCTGGAGCCAAGAAGTGATCGACCTCTACAACCTGCCCCCCGAGGGCCTGCGCCTGAAGGGCACGACGGACCACCTGGAGCTGGAGGGGGAAGTGTCCCTCCGCGACTTGGCCTGGTCGGTCTTCGCCTTGGCTTCCACTGGGGATGTGTTCCTTGAGGTGAAGGGCCACGCCATGTGGCAGGGCGCCTGCAGTCGCTGTCTGACGCCCCTCGACCGCCCCCTGGTGGTCGAAAGTCAGTTCCTGGGCAGCAAGGACGCCGACCTGGCTGGTCGTGGATCGCACAAGCTGGGCTCGCAGGATCTGGATGTGGTCTTCCTGCCCGAGGATTCCCTGGATGAGGCCGATCTGGTGCGGGAGCAATTCGAGCTCCAGGCCCCCATGCATCCCCTTTGTGTCGAGGACTGCAAGGGGCTCTGCCCCAGCTGTGGCAAGAACTGGAACAAAGGCCCCTGCCACTGTCGGCCCGAGGCCGATCAAACCCCCTCAGCCCTGAACCGGGCCCTGACGAAGGCTCTGGCGGGAATCAAGCTGGACCCGGAATCCTGAACCCTTTAACCTGGAACATTGCATTCAACACCTAGGAGCAAGCCATGCCGAATCCCAAGCGCCGCCATTCCAAGGCCCGCCGTGACCGTCGGCGCACCCATGATTCGCTGGAAGTCATGAGCGCCAGCACCTGCCCGAACTGCCAGACCCCCAAGCTCCCGCACCGCGTCTGCCCCAGCTGCGGCTTCTACCGCGGCAAGCTGGCCGTTCGCGTCGCCGCGACGGCCTAAGAGTCGGCCGCCGGTGGACGGCCATCGCATCGCACTGGATGTCATGGGGGGCGACAACGCCCCCCATGCCACCTTGCAGGGCGCCCGGGAGGCCCTTGAGGCTTGGCCAGGGCTGCGGCTGCTCCTGGTGGGCAATGAGGGCGTGGTCCGCCCCGAGTTGTCGAAACATGGATTCACGGCTGAGTTGATGGCCCGGGTCGAGCTGGTGCATGCCTTCCACACGGTGATCATGGAAGACAAGGCCACCTGCATCCTCAAGGAGAAGAAGGACAGCTCCATCCGCGTGGCCGCCCAGCTCGTACGGGATGGCCGGGCCCATGGCGTCGTCTCCATGGGGCATACCGGGGCCGCCATGGTGGCCTCTGTCCTGGTCATCGGCAAGCTGGAGGGCGTGGATCGTCCTGGCCTTGCCAGCGTTCTGCCGAACATGAAGGGGGGGCCCACCGTCCTGCTGGATGTGGGCGCCAACGTGGACTGCCGCGCAGAGCACATCGCCCAGTTCGCGGTGATGGGATCGGTGTATGCCGAGGAAGTGCTTGGCCTCGAGCGACCCCGTGTCGGCATCCTTAGTGTGGGTGAGGAGGACGGCAAGGGTACGGACGTGACCAAGGATGCCTCGGCCATGCTTCGACAGATCGAGATCCGCTTTGAAGGCAACGCCGAAGGCCGCGACATCTGGAATGGAAATTTCGACGTCATCGCCTGCGATGGCTTCGTGGGCAACGTGGTGCTGAAGTCCAGCGAGGCCCTGGCGGAAGGCATCATCAGCGGCCTGCGAGAGAGCTTCATGGAGGGCGCTCTCACCAAGTTCGCCGGCCTGCTGGCCAAGCCCGCCATGAAGCGGTTCAAGAAGAAACTGGACTACGCGGAATACGGCGGTGCTCCCCTGCTGGGGGTGAAGGGCGTAAGCATCATCGGCCATGGCAGAAGCGATGCCAAGGCCGTGCGCAACGCCATCCGTGCCGCCCTGCGCGCCGCTGAACACAAGCTACACGAGCGCATCCAGGAGCGCGTGGCCCTGCTGCTTCCGCAGGACTGAAGAATTAATAGATCCACCACGAAGACGGGAGAAGTCATTCTGTCTCGCGTGCCGGCGAAGCCGGAACCGAGAAGACCACGAAGAAAAACGTGAAATCTTCTTCCTGTCTTCCTTCGTGGTCTTAGTGGTCTTCGTGGTGAATTGTTGTTCTTGGGAGTATCCGATGAGCAAGGTGGCGTGGCTGTTTCCGGGGCAGGGGTCCCAGGCAGTGGGCATGGGCGTGGCGCTGGCCGAGGCCGAACCCGCGGCCAGCGCCGTGCTCGAGGATGCCGACGCAGCCCTGGGCTTTGCCCTGTCGGCCCTGATGGCCGATGGTCCTGAGGAGACCCTCAAGCTCACGGAGCACACCCAACCGGCCATCCTGACGCACAGCATCATGGTCGTCCGGGCCTGGGGTCATCGCTTGCCCAAGCCAGACTTCGCCGCCGGCCATTCCCTGGGTGAATACAGCGCCTTGGTGGCCCTCGGTGCCCTGGGATTTCAGGACGCGGTGCGAACGGTTCGCGACCGAGGTCAGGCCATGCAGGTGGCTGTCCCGGTGGGGGTGGGTGCCATGGCGGCCCTGCTGGGCATGAGCCAGGCGGATGTGGAGGCCAGCTGTGCAGAGGCCGCTGCTGCCACGGGCAAGATCGTGGTGCCCGCGAACTTCAACGGGCCTGGTCAGATCGTCATTGCGGGCCACGCCGAGGCGGTGGAGGCTGCCATGGAGGCCGCCAGGTCCAGGGGTGGCCGCAAGATGATGAAACTGCCGGTGAGCGCCCCTTTCCACTCCCCCCTCATGGAACCCGCCAAGACCCGCATGGAGCCCATCCTGAGGAGGCTGACCTTCAAGGCACCCATCTGCCCACTGGTGAACAACGTGGATGCCAGGGCCGTGTCCAGTCCTGAGGCGCTGCTGGATGGCCTGGTGCGCCAGATTCCAGGAGCCGTGCGGTGGCAGGCCACCCTGGATCTGCTGTTTGAACAAGGCGTCACCACGTTTGTGGAGCTTGGGCCCGGGAAGGTCCTGGCCGGGCTGGTCAAACGGCAGGCCAAAGAACGGGGCCAGGAGGTTTCCACCATCAGCCTGGGCTCCCCCGAAGATCTGACCCAACTGGGCTGACAGCGTCCTGGCAGCAATAGACGCCCGGCAAGGTGTGATGAAAAGCAAGGGCCGAAAGGGCTAGGGTAGATAGAACGCCGCGACCCCAGTTCTCGTGCGCGGGATGCTGGGCGGTGCGTAACTGTCTAGCCATCCCCGTCCACGCCCCACCCGGAGGTGCCCATGCGCAAGGATCTCGTCTTCGGAATGGCCGGATCGGGGGGAGATGGCATCGTCTCCGCCGGTGACTCGCTGCTCCAGGCCGCGGCAGCCGAGGGCTACCACGGCGTCATGACCAAGAGCTTTGGATCCCAGATCCGCGGCGGCGAATCCTCCTGCCGGGTGCGCATCAGCACGACCCCCATCCTCAACCCCGGTGGCAACCTGGACGTGGCCGTGGCCCTGAACTGGGAGGACTTCCTCAAGTTCGGTGCCGAGCTGCCAGTCGCGGGAACCACCGTGGTGATCTACGAGGCCGCCACGGGCATCAAGGAAACCGATATCCCACTCGTCGGGGTCACGCCACTGCAGGTGATCGCCGTACCCATCGCGGCCATGGCCAAGGAGACCGCCGGCACCGAACGCGCCAAGAACACCGTGGTGCTCGGCCTCATCGCCGGTTGGTTCGGCATTGGCGCCGTGGCGGTGATGAAGGGCATCCGGAAGAAGCTGGCCAAGAAGGGCGAGGAGCTGGTGGAAGCCAACCAGCGCGCTTTCGACGCGGGCCGGGCCTTCGCCATGGAGCACCCGCTCAAGGCCAGCATGAACGTCATCGCGTCCGAGACCAAGGGTGCGGTGAAGCTCATCACGGACGGTAACGATATGTGCGCTGCGGCGGCGATCTTCGCGGGCTGCCAGTTCTTCGGCGGCTACCCCATCACGCCTTCCACTGAGATCATGCAGTTCTTCACCGACCACGTCTGGAAGTACGGTGGCTCTGTGCTGCAGGCCGAGGACGAGATCGCGGGCATCGGCGCCGCGGTGGGAGCCTCCTTCGCCGGCAAGAAGGCCATGACCGCCACCAGCGGCCCCGGACTCTCCCTCAAGTCCGAGATGATGGGCCTCGCCAGCATCGCGGAACTGCCCCTGGTGATCGTGGATGTGCAGCGCGGAGGACCATCAACCGGCCTACCCACCAAGACCGAGCAGTCCGACCTCTTCGCAGCAGCCTTCTCGGCCCACGGTGATGTGATCCGCCCGGTGCTGGCTCCCACGTCTGTGGCCGACACGTTCCGCATCACCATCGAGGCCTTCAACATTGCCGAGTACTACCAGACGCCGGTGATCGTTCTCTCCGATCAGGAGATCGCCTCTCGCAAGGAAACGCTGGATCCCATCGACACCACCAAGTTCAAGATCATCAACCGCCTCCGACCTGCTGGCGCGGACCTGCAGGACTACAAGCGCTTCAAGCAGACCGAGAACCACATCAGCCCCATCAGCCACCCGGGGATGCTGGGCGGCACCTACCTGGCCTCCGGCATCGAGCATGTGGAGTCCGGCGCCCCCACCAACAGCGGTTCGGTCCATCAACGGATGAACGACAAGCGCACCAAGAAATTCGACCCACTGAAGGACCGCAAGGATCTGTTTGAGGTCACCGGCAATCCCGATGCACCCATCGCCATGGTGGCCTGGGGTAGCGTCGCCGGTGTGTGCCGCGAGGCCCTCGAGTCGGCTCAGGCCGACGGCCTGAATGTGAAGCTGCTGGTGCCCTACCTGCTGTACCCGGTGGCCGAGGGCGTCTACAACGACTTCTTCGCCTCCGTTCAGAAGGGCCTCATCATTGAGCAGACCCACCTGGCCCAGACTTTCAAGCTGCTGCGCATGCACATCGATCTGCCCAAGGGCGTGAAATCCCTGGCCCGCAGCGGCGCGAACCCCTTCCTGCCCAGCGAAATTGTTGCGGCCCTCAAAAACCTTGTCTCGGAGCTGCAGCGCAGCCACGAGGGCAAACTTCAGCCCCAGGAGTGAGGTCGACCATGAGCGCAACCGGCACCTGCGAATACCAAGCGAAGGACTACAAGAGCGACCTCAAGCCCATCTGGTGTCCCGGCTGCGGCGACTTCTCCGTGGTGCAGGGCATCTACCGCGCCCTGGCCGCCATCGGCCGGCCACCCCACGAGATCGCCTTCGTCTCGGGGATCGGCTGCTCC
>JANYAZ010000106.1 GCA_025361045.1 Geothrix sp.
TGATCTGCATGGTCTTCAACACCGTTGTATAGCCCTGCTGTCGTTCAGCCTGCAGTGCCCCGTGGACCTGCCGCACGGTGCCCTGCCCCAGGCGCCAGAGCACGCGCAGGATGGCCAATTCGAAATCCGATGGGCGGGGCAGTTCGGGCATGGGGACTCCGGGGTTCCACAAACCTACGTCTTCGTCCGTAGATTGTCAACGGATGTTTCCGTAGATTCTTTCCAGGGGCCCTGGTGGGCTCCAGGCTTCGCCTGGAGTTAGGCGGCTTCGCCACCGAGAAGATCTGTGCCTAACTTCAAAACGGCGCCAAAGGCGCCGTTTTGAAGCCGTGCCGTAACGATCGGCGGGACAACAACCAATCAGAACGGAATATCGTCATCCGGGAAGCTGCCTCCACCCCCGGCCGGGCTGGGCGCGCCGTGGTCCTCGAAATCCTGGGAAGCGGTGCCGGAGGCCTTGCCACCGTAACTGCCGGAATCCCGGTTGCCGCCGCCGTCTTCCATGCGGCCCAGCATGACGAAGTTGTCGCAGCGGATGTCGCAGGCGGTCTTCTTCACGCCGTCCTGGCCGGTGTATTCGCGGTACTGGATGCGGCCCTCGACCAGGATCTGCTTGCCCTTGCGCAGGTACTTCTCGGCGATCTCGGCCTGCTTGCCCCAGACCACGATGTTGTGCCATTCCGTCTTGCTCTGCTTCTCGCCGCTCTGGTTCTTCCAGGTCTCCGTGGTGGCCACGGAGAAGCGGGCAACGCTCTGGCCCGAAGGGGTGGCCTTCAGCTCGGGATCGCGCCCGAGGTTGCCGATGAGCATGACTTTGTTCAAGGATCCGGACATGACGTCCTCCTGTATGTAGCGGCGGAGCTCTCCGCCTCACCGTCGACTCAGACCATCTGAGGGGGTGGTAGGGTGAGAAGGTTTGCGCCGAGGGAAAGCCATGTCAAGCGGCAACTCAAAGCTCCTGGTGAGCTGTAAAAACAAGTCCGGTGCGGAGAAGCATTACCTCCCGGCCCTGAGGGCCGCAGGCTGGTCCGAATCCATCCAGCTGGTGGCCCCGGGGGACCCCATGCCGGACCTGGCCGGCGCTGCGGGCCTGCTGCTCACCGGCGGCTACGACATCCATCCCCGCCATTGGGATGCCACCGAGCCCGTGCATCCGCAGGCCGAGGTGGACGTCGAGCGCGATGATTTCGAGCTTCCCCTGATCCGCGCCGCCTGGGCGCGGAACCTGCCCATCCTCGGCATCTGCCGCGGCGAGCAGATCCTCAACGTGGCCCTGGGCGGCAGCATGATCCAGGACGTGCCGGACCACTACGGCTGCGAGGGTTCCCGCCACCAGCACGGCACACCGGAGGCGCCGGACATGCACCACCGCGTGCAACTGGCCCCGGGCTCGCGCCTGCGAGCCCTGCTCGGCGAGGATGTCTTCCTGGTGAACAGCCGCCACCACCAGGCCGTGAAGCGGGTGGCGGAGCCGCTGGTGGCTGTGGGCTGGCACCTGGACACCGCCCACCCCGACACCGGCCCGCTCATCGAGGCCATCGAAGCCACCGATCCGAAGCGCTGGGTCTTCGGCGTCCAGTGGCACCCCGAGAACCTGGTGAACCTCAAAGGTCCCGCGGGAGACGCCGCGCGCGACCTGTTCTCGGCGTTCGTCCAGGTCGCAAAGCGGGGACAGGATTAACAGGATTAAAAAATCGATTAACAGGATTAGGGTCTGTTTTCAAAGTCGGAGCCAAGTAAGAACACAGGCTATAGCGACCATGGCGCTGTAGTTGCGCATGGTCTTGTCATAGCGGGTGGCGAAGCTCCGATACTGTTTGAGCTTCGCGAACAGGTTTTCGATGGCGTGGCGGGCCTTGTAGAGATGCCTGTCGAAGGCTACTGGTTCTTTCCTGCAAGGATGGGGCGGAACGACAGCCTCGGCACCGATCGCGGCGATCTGGTCGCGGCAGGGCTTCCCGTCGTAGGCGCGATCACCGAGAACAGCCCCGGCCTCCCGGCCCATCAACAGGCTTCCGAGCTGCTTGCTCTCGTGTGACTGGCCTGGCGTCAGCACAAAGTCCACGGGATTCCCGTGGGCATCCCCAATCAGGTGGATTTTGGTCGAGAAGCCGCCGCGCGAGCGCCCGAGGGCCTGGCTGTAGGTCCCCCTTTTCCACCAGCCGCGTGCTGTGGGGAAGACTGCCCGCTTTGAGACCGGACAACGGTGGATATACACAGGAGTTCCTTGGGGTTATGAGGGGGCTCCCATCGGACATGGGAGACCGGCGCTGATACAGGCCGGGCGGCTTTGCGCACAGGTTGCGCAATCTGTTCCGTCCCAGGTGCACAATCCCTCCCTGTCAAGATGATGGGACGCCCGACCTTTGTTTACTTCACCAGTTCTTGGCTCTGCTAACCCTAGAGGTCCGTCGGCCTCCAACCAGAAGGATGTCCCATGAACTACCGTCGCATTGCCCTCACCCTCGTCCTCTTCGCGGGCGCGAACATGGCCCTGTGGGCCACTCGCAACTACACGACCTGCACGCTGCCCGGCGGGCTCATCGTGAAGTTCCAGGACGGCACCGGCGCCTGGTGCCCCAACGGCGGCGCCTGCACGCAGGACGGCTTCGCCACCCTGGCCGCCATGTGCTAGTACAGATCGCCCCCTCCTTCCTCCGGAGGGAGGGGCGTCGTTTCAATCTTGGCCAATGCAGTAGGGGGATTGCATGCGGCTTCGAGGTGCCAACCTCATCCTTTCCGTCTGCCTTGGGGCAATGGGCCTATTCGGCCAGACCCCAGGGAAGCCTTCGCATCGTGCCCAGTGGGACGGCGACAAGCTGATCCTGCTTGGTGAGGGTGCAGTTCCGATCCGGGTGGTGAGCCGTGACAGCACGGGCCAACCCTTTGAGCTCATGATCACCCCTCCAGTCGGGTGCTACCACCTGGACTACAAGGACGGCGAATTCACCGCGATCACTAGGTCCGTGGCCAAAGGTGAGGTGGCGAAGGGCGGCGGGGATGCGCAGAACAAGGTGACCTACACCTTCTGGGAGAGGGGCTCCCGCGGGTGGTCCGAAGCAGCCCACATGACCTTTTCGACGCGGTACGACGGAGGCTTCTTCCAGGCCTTTCGGCTAGGCAATGGCGACTTCCTGGCCTACTCGGACTGGGCCCTGTTCCGCAGGAACGAGGGCGACTTGCCGGCTCCTCTGGCCATTCTCCGGCCCAAAAGTAACGGGACCATGGAGATCCGGAGCACCATGGACTTCGGTCTGAAGCAACCCTACTGGACCAAGAAGATCGGGGACTCCTATGGCAAGCAGGTCGAAACCTGGTCCTTGACCTACCCGGCCCTCTGGATCATGGAATCCTTCCGGGTCGATGGGTACATCGTCCTCCAGGCCACCCAGCCGGGCATGTTCTTCGTCTTCGATGACGAGACCGCGAAACTGGCGAGGTGGGGCCAACTCTACGCGGTGCCCGAGGAGCGGCTGATGAAGGCCGACCTCAGTCCGGTTTCCCTGGGGGCTGCCGCCAGGAAGGACGGCCGCATCCTTTTGGCCTCGAGGTCTGAGGACGTCTTCCTGCACGGCCATGCGCGGCTGCAGGACCGGCTGAAGAAGACCCGGGATCCGAACGACTTCCTGAAGTTTCTGGAGTGGAACACGAGCGCAGAGGAGGTCGGGTATAGCGAGGACCCCAGGGTCCTGTGGCACTCGTTCGACCCTGAGACCGCGACCTTCCAGACCGAGTTCCCGCCCCAGAACTTCCCGGACAAGTTGACCTCCATCGCGGAGTACCGGAGCTTCAACTGGCGCTTCAACCTGGACGGGAACCTGGAGGTCACCAAGAGCCCGGTCGAGGAAACCCTCGAAGCCCGGAAGGCGCGCCAGGAGCGGGACAGCCGTGAGGCCAGGGAGAAGTCTGCTGCCGCCGCCCCTGCTATCCAGTCACACAGCAAATAGAGGGGATGACCATGTCGAGGTTCAGCAGTTGGCCACGGTGGATCGTGGGTATTGTCGGTGCGTTCTTCCTGCTGTCCGCTGGCGCGAAGACCGTCTCTCCCGAGCGGTTCGTGTCCATCATCAACTTCCTGGGCGTAGGGGGGGCTTGGACCCTCCTCCCGGGCCTGATCAATGCCTCCGAAGTGGCGTTGGGGCTCTGGATGATCCTGAGCTCCCTGGGCCTGACCCGGTTCCCCAAGGCTTGCGTCATCACGGCCATGGCCTACCTGGTCGGCATGATGATCGCCATGATCTACCTCCAGAACCTTGGGGTCCGAGGCGATTGCGGGTGCATGGGCGCCCTGAGCATGGACATGGGGGTGGCCATGTGGCGGAACTTCGGCCTCGTGGTGGTGCTGGCCTTCGCCGTATCCGAATCGGGCACCGCCCTCGGCAATTTCGGCTGGCGCCTGGGGAGTGGGGGGCGCCTCACGGCCTTCGTGCTGGTGCTGCCCTGCATGATCGTGCCGAGCATCGCCTCCTACAGGGGGCTCACGGCCCTGAAGCGGGTCGCTGACGGGCGAAGGGTCATCCAGGTCCGGCAAGGTTGCCGCACCTGTGAGACCCTGCTGCGCTACATCGCGAATCGACCTGATCTCTTCGATCAGCTGATCTTTGTGGGCGACACCCAAACGGTTTCGCTTCCAGCCGGTGCCCGCGTGGCTCCCGTCGCGCTGGCTCCGTTCCCGGTCACCCCGGCCATGGTTGACTTCCAAACGGATGGACGGGCCCGAATCGCCCGCGGCGGGCTGCAGATCGCAGTGTCCCTCGGGATCAACCCTGCATTGCCCACCCCCACGGTGATGGCGGCCGGTGGGCCCGCGACGCGGTGAGGGCCCAGGAGGTCGGCCGTTCAACTGCCGTTGGCGAGTTTTGAACAAGACCATGCGCAACTACAGCGCCATGGTCGCTATAGCCTGTGTTCTTACTTGGCTCCGACTTTGAAAACAGACCCTAGAGCCAAAGTGCTTTACATCTTGAATCCTGTTAATCCTTCAAAATCCTGTTAATCCTGTCCCCGTTTTTTCTCAGGAGTTCCCATGTCCTCTCCCATCCGCTTCGAGATCCGCGACCGCGTCGCCACGCTGACGCTGGACCGGCCGGACAAGCTGAACGCGCTGGTGCCGGAGATGCGGGAGGGCTTCGGCGAGGCCCTGGCGAAGGCCGCCGAACCGGTCGTCAAGGTCCTGCTGCTGCGCGGCGCGGGCCGGGCCTTCTGCGCGGGCGGTGACATCGGCTGGATGGCGAAGGCGCTGTCGGAAGGCCGCTGGACCGAGATGGAAGCGCTGCTGGATCTGGGCACTTCCGTGGCCTACGCGTTGGCCACCCTGCCCAAGCCCGTGGTGGCCGTGATCCAGGGCCCCGCCGCCGGTGCGGGCATGAGCCTGGCGCTGGACGCGGACCTGCGGATCGCCACGCCCGAGGCCCAGTTCAGCATGGCCTTCGTGAAGCTGGGCCTGCATCCCGATTGGGGCGGCAGCGTCGGCCTGTCCCGGCTGGTAAACCCCGCCATCGCCGCCGAGTTGATGCTGACCGGCGACACCCTCGATGCCGCCCGGGCCCAGTCCCTGGGTCTCGTCAACCAGGTCGTGCCTGCCGACCAGCTGGAAGCCGCTGTGGCAGCCTTGATCCATCGTCTGGCCGCCGGGCCCGCGGATACCTTCGCCCGCATCAAGGCCACCCTGCTGCGCAACCAGGGACTGGATGTCGGTAGCCTGCAGGCGCGTCTTGCAGCCGAGGGCGCCCAGATGAAAGCCGCCATGCGGCATCCCGATGCCAAGGAAGGACTGGCCGCTTTCCTGGAGAAACGGGCGCCCAGATTCGCCTGACCCGGAATCTCGACAGACCCAAGGGCTGAAGCCCCTACCGGTCAAACCTTCCTGCGAACAGCGCCCGGGTCTGGTCGAGTTCCGCCCTGAGTTCAGGCGCCTGGCGGCGGGGATCAGCCATGGCTTTGCCCAGCTCGGCCAGGGCCGTCTCTTTCTGTCCCGATTGGAAAGCCAACCAGGCCTTGGATCGGTACACGTAGGGTGTGTCTGCTTCCCCGGAGGACAGGCTGGCCAGGAGGGAGGCCGCTGCCTTCGCATCGGGACGCGGCAAGCGGATGAGGCATTCGGCCAAGGCCGCCTGGGCATTGGCACGAATCTCGGGAGTCACGCCCACGGGCAGGAGCTCGATGGCCCGTTTGAAGCCTTCCCGGGCTTCCTTGAACCGTTGCTGAAACCGGTCCAGGTCTGCCACATAGAACTGGCACTCGGCTTCGACGGTCCGCAGTCCGGACGCCTTGGCGAGTTCCATGGCCCGGCGATGGAAGTCGACGGCGTCTGGGACCTGACCTTTCATCAAGGCAAGGATTCCGAGGTTGCGGAGACAGGTAACCTGCCCCCCCTTGTCGCCCACCGCCGCGCGGGCCGCCAGCGACCGGGTCAGCAGACCCTCGGCGCCCGGCAGATCGCGGGTCATGAGGGCGACCACGCCGAGGTTGTTGAGGGCCAGGGCCTCGCCCCACCGGTTGCCCAGCGTCTGCTGCAGCTTCAGGTTGGTTCGGTACAGGGTCTCGGCTGCCCCGAGGTCGCCCCGCTTCAGGGCGAGGTTCGCGAGGTTGTTTTGCGCCAGGGACAGGTAGACCTGGTCACCCGTCTGCTGGCTGAGGGCCAGGGATCGTTCGTAGAACCCCTTGGCGGCCTCGTTCAGCCCACGCTCCGCCGCGATGAGGCCCAGGTGGTTGTAGTCGATGGTCTCACCGTCCCGGTCCCCAATGGACAGGGCCAGGGCCAGCGCAGCCTCCCGCAGCTGCTGAGCTTCATCAAGCCTGCCCTGGTCCTTGGCGAGATAGGCCTTCAGCCCCAGCACCCGCCCCTCGGCCCAGCGATCCCCGGTGGCCCGGGCGGACATCAGGGCCCAGTTCGCCACGGCCACGGCCTGGTCACGACCGAGACGACGAAGGCAGGCGGCATAGGCTGAGACGGCACTGGAGAAGGCCGGGGCCTGCAGGGCGGCGTCGCGCAGGTAGGGCTCACTGCCCTTGAAGTCCCCCTTGAGGAAGAGAGCCTTCCCGTTGGCATAGGCCGCGAAGACCGCCGGTGGAATCGGCAGCGTCCGGGTGGCACTGGAGCGGAGGGGGTCCACCTTGTGGAGCAGATCGTGGGCCGCAGGATCCACCAAAGCGAAGGGCTCGAAGGGACCCTGACGGAGCGAACTCGCGACGCCGGAGAAGCGGGTCCGCCCGGTCTGATCCACCAGTTCATAGCTGAGCACGTGGACCGGACCTGAGGCATCCTCGCGCAGCGTTCCCCGCAGCAGGAGGCGCACGCCCAGGGCACCGGCGATCCGGATCTGGCCGGCCGGTTCCAGGGCCTCGGCAGGGTTCATCCGCAGGCCATTGATGGCCCGGCTGACGGATTCTGGATCCACCACAGCCATGCTCTGGGAACCATGCAGGGCCATCGAGAGCAGCTCCGTCATGCCCACCCCCACCAGGGCATCGAGGCTCGGATCCCCGGTCAGGTTGCGGATGGGCATGACTGCCATCCGAGGTGCCTGTTCCTTGCCCAGGTCCGCGATGATGCTCCGCCCGAAGAGGTAGTAGCCGGGCCCGGCCACCAGGATGATCCCCGCGAGGGCGGCCACGGCCCACCAGGCCGCGGGCGTGCTGGCCAGGTGGCGCGACAGGATCTTGGCAACCTCCGGGCTGGTGGGGCGCTGGTCGGCTTCTTTGGCGAGCATGGCCCGAAGGAGGCTCCCCACCCGCCGGGGGAGCTTGCGACCCCGCAGCGATTTGAGCCCCCCGTCGATGGTTGCCGTCATCCTCGCCCGTCCCTCCCCCGGAAAGGGGTGGTCGCCCAGGAGCAGTTCCCAGGCCAGCACCCCCAGCGAGAAGACGTCGCTGGCTGGGCCGACCCGGCGCCCCCGCATCTGCTCGGGCGAGGCATAGGTGGGACTGCCCATGAAGGTGCCGACCTCGGTCACCTCACCCCAACTCGACTGCAGCGAGGAAGGGCTGGGGGACGGCCCCATGCTGGTCTTGTCTCCCTCCAGGAATGCATGCGTTCCCGCCACCGTGAGGTCCCCTTCGGTCTGGGAGGCAAGCAGAGATAGGTTCGGGACATTGTCCGTGGGGACCTCCCCCTGGGCAGAGACGGCATCCACCAGGCGGGCCAGGCCGAAATCGAGCACCTTGGTCTGCCCATTCCCATCGAGCATCACGTTGCTCGGCTTCAGGTCTCGGTGCACGATGCCCTTGGCATGGGCGGCTTCCAGGGCGTGGGCGATGGATCGGAGGGCCTTGAGTTTCAGGTGGAGGTCCATCCTGGGGGCCAGGGCGGAGAGGGTTTCTCCCTCGATGAACTCCATGGCGATGTAGGCGCTTCCGCCCGCTTCCACCCAGTCATGGACCTGGCAGACATTCCGGTGGTTGAGCTGGGCCAGGGCCATGGCTTCCCGCCGGAACCGGGTGGTGCTGACGGCCTCTTCGGCCTGGCCCAGGCGGATGGACTTGAGGGCAACCTTCCGTTCCAGCACTGGATCCCAGGCCAGGTAGACGGCCCCCATGCCACCCTGACCGAGGAGCGAACGCACCTGGAATCGACCAATCTCAGTACCGGGAGCCAGCTCGTGAGGGGCAGGCTTCCCTGGCTTCCCCGCATCGAATGGCGCTGGCGTCGATGGCTGCATGATCAGGCCTGTAGAGGGGGGACCAGACACCGGATCAGATCGATAGATCCAAGCCAGGGTGAAGGTCCGGTCCAGCGGAAGGGGTCGGGTCTACTTCATTCCCCGGCTCTGGGCCGCCTCGATGAGTTCCTTGATGCGGCGGGCATCGGCCTTGCGATGGCCATGGCTGGTGAGGGGATCGCTGCCGCCGGTGCTTTCCACCAGGATGTCGGCCCAGAACAGGCCCGTATCAATGCGGACGCTGGCCACCTTCGACAGGTGGATGCTGATCTCGTTCACCGTGAGCCAGGACCGCTTGCGGCGGACGACGGCGGTATCGGTGACCTCGATGACCGTGGTGAACAGGTGGTTGCCCTTCGTCCACCGGCTGGCCCGGAACGTTTCCGTCGCCATCAGAGCGCCGCCTTCGCCGCCGCCGCCACGGCCTGGGCCGTGACGCCATAGGCTTCCAGCAGCTTTTCGGGTTTGCCGCTCTGCCCGAAGAGATCCTTCACGCCCACCCGACGAACCGGCATGGGGTGCGCTTCGGACAGGAGCTCCGCCACGATGCCGCCCAGCCCGCCATGGATCTGGTGTTCTTCACAGGTGACAACGGCCTTGTGCTTCTTCGCTAGGAAGATGAGCGTGTCGCGGTCGAAGGGCTTGATGGTGGGCGTGTGCAGCACGGTGGCTTCGATGCCATCCGCCGCCAGCAGCTCCGCGGCGTTCAGGCAGATGGAGGTACCCAGACCGCAGCCCACCAGCAGCACGTCCTTGCCCTCGCGCATAACCACGGCCTTGCCGAGTTGGAAGGTGTAGTCCTCTGCATGGATGCGGGGGAACTTGTCGCGGGTGAGGCGGACATAGACAGGACCCTGGTGGGCATAGGCCACTCGGATCGCCTGCTTGGTCTCGATGGCATCAGCCGGCGAGATGATGGTCATGCCCGGAATCATGGACATGAGGGCCAGGTCCTCCAGGCACTGATGGGTGCCGCCATCCTCGCCCACGGTGAGGCCCGCGTGGGTGGCGACGATCTTCACGTTCTGGTGACCCACCCCCACGGCCTGGCGCACGAACTCATAGGCGCGGCCCGTGGCAAACATGGCGAAGGTGCTGAGGAAGGGCACCACACCCGTGGTGGCGGCCCCGGCGGCGGCGGCCACCATGCCCTGCTCCGCCGCGCCCATGTTGAAGAAGCGCTCGGGGAAAGCCTTGGCGAACTTGCTGGTGCGGGTGGAGCCGGCCAGATCCGCGTCGAACACGATGAGATTGGCGCCCTCGTTCCCCAGTTCCACCAGGGTGTCGCCGTAGGCATCCCGCAGGCTGTCCATGACGCCGCCCACCTTGCCGCCCACGCCCGCCGTTTCTGCGCCTGCCATGACCACTCCTATCGAAGCTTCCATTCTACGCGACAGTGGCCTGGTCCCGTAGTCTGGATGGATGCGTTTGAGCCTGCCCATCGATCCCCTGCTGCCACAACTCGTGGAGAGCCTGCGTGTGCACCCGAATCTGGTGCTGCAGGCGGACCCCGGCGCGGGCAAAACCACGCGGGTGCCCCCGGCCCTGCTGGATGCGGGCCTCCTGGGGGACGGCGAGTGCTGGATCTTGGAGCCCCGCCGCCTGGCCGCCCGCCTGGCCGCCACCCGCGTGGCCGACGAGCTGGGCGAGGTCCTGGGCCAGCGGGCGGGCTACGCCGTGCGCTTCGAGCAGAAGGTGTCCAAGGTCACACGCCTGCGCTTCGTCACCGAGGGCCTGCTGCTGCGCCGCCTGCACGGCGATCCCCAGCTGCGGGGCATCGCCGCCGTAGTGCTGGATGAATTCCACGAACGCCACCTGCACACGGACCTCGGCATCACGCTGTTGCGCCGCCTCCAACGCACCGCTCGGCCCGACCTGAAGCTCCTGGTCATGTCGGCCACGCTCGATCCTGGTCCGGTGGCCACCTATCTCGATGCCCCCGTGCTGAAGAGCGAGGGGAGGGTGCACCCAGTGGACCTGGCCTTCCTGCCGCGCCCGGACGACCGACCCATCGACCAGCAGGTGGCCGAGGCGCTGGAGCGCCTCTATAGCGAGGGGTTGTGCAACCACACCTTGGTTTTCCTGCCAGGCGCTGCCGAAATCCGTGCCTGCCTCAAGGGCTGCGAGGCCCTGGCGGTCCGACGAGGGTTGAGCCTCCGACCGCTGCATGGCGAGCTGTCGCCGGAAGCCCAGGCTCACGCCCTGGAGCTGTGCGACTCGCCCAAGGTCATCCTCAGCACCAACGTGGCGGAGAGCTCGGTCACCCTGGATGGCATCGGCGCCGTGGTGGATTCGGGTCTGGGCCGCGAGGCCTCGCACTCGCCCTGGTCAGGCCTGTCGGGCCTCCACACGGTCCGGATCAGCCAGGCCCGCTGTGTACAACGCACGGGCCGCGCGGGCCGCACGGGGCCGGGCCGTTGCCTGCGCCTCTACACCGAGGCCGATTTCCAGGCCCGCCCTGCCTTCGATACGCCGGAATTGCAGCGGTCGGACCTGGCAGAGCCCCTGCTCGCCTTGCATGGCATGGGCATCCTGGATCCCGCGGCCATGGCCTGGTTCGAGGCGCCACCCGCGACCGCCATGGCGGCGGCCGAAGCCCTGCTCACCCGTCTTGGCGCCCTGCAGGAAGGTGTTCTCAGTGCCATCGGCCGGCGCATGGCGGACTTGCCCCTCCATCCCCGACTGGCCCGGCTGGCCGTGGCGGCGGAGGCGCTGGGCATCCCACAACTGGGCCTGCGCGCCGCCGTCCTGCTGGAGACGGGAAACCTGGCCGCCCGCCAGGGGCTGGATCGCTCGCCTGTGCAAACGGGTCACGGCGCGGATTCAGACCTGCTGTTGCGGCTGGACCAATTGGATGAGGCGGCAGCGGCGGGCTTCGGTGCCGGGGCCTGCCGGGCGGCGGGACTGGATGTCGCCGCCCTCCAGCGGGCCCGGCGGGCGCTGCAATCCCTGACGCGGCTGCTGCCCTCGCCGGCCGAACCGGTCGATGCGGAAACGCGCCTGTTGAAGGCCCTGCTGGTGGCCTACCCCGATCGCGTGGGCCAGCTTTCCGCCAATGGCACCTGCGCCTTTGCGGGTGGCGGGGGGGCGAAGCTGGATCCAGCCAGTCGTGTCCGCCGCCCGGGGCTGATCCTGGCTCTGGAAGCGGATGCCGTGCGGCAGGGCACCGGCGGACAGACCCTCATCCGTCAGGCTTCCCGCTGTGAGGCTGACTGGCTGTTGGAGGCCTTCCCCGAGCGCCTGGAGGATGTGGACGAAGTCACCTACAACGCCTCGGCCGGGCGGGTGGAGCGGCGGATCGAGCTCCGCTATGACGGCCTGACCATCGATGCCTCCCGGGGGCCGGCGGATCCGTCGGACCCCCGCGTGGCCTCGCTGCTGGCCGAGGCGTTGCGGGAGCGCCCCCTCGACGAGGTGCCAGCCCGCTGCCTGGCCCGCCTGGCCTTTCTGCGCAGGCAGCGCCCAGACCTGGCTCTGCCGGAGGATCTGCTCGGCCCGCTGCTGGCCGGTGCCTGTGCCGGGCGGGCCACCCTGCGCGAAGTGCAGGACGTGGACTGGCCGGCAGCCCTGCGCCAGGCCTTCCCCGCTGAAACCCTCCGCCTGCTGGAGGCCTGGGCCCCGGAAACCATCCAGTTGCCCAAGGGACGACCCACCAGGGTCCACTACGAGGACGACCCTCCCTGGATCGCGTCGCGACTGCAGGATTTCTGGGGCCTGAAAAAGTCACCCACGGTGGCTGGGGGTGCCGTGCCCCTGGTGCTGCACCTGCTGGCCCCCAACATGCGCGCGGTGCAGGTCACGACCGATCTCGCGGGCTTTTGGCAACGGGTCTATCAGGACCTGCGTTCCGGACTGTCGCGGCGCTATCCCAAGCACCATTGGCCCGAGTAAGGCTACCCTTTCCCCATGCTCACCTTTCGGCCCATCCGCCCCGAGGACGATGCGGCCGTCGCCGCCATCATCCGGACCGTGATGCCCGAGTTCGGCGCCGACGGGCCGGGCTTCGCCATCCACGATCCCGAGGTGGACCACATGAGCACCGCCTACTCAGTCCTCGGTGCGGCCTATTTCGTGGTGGTGGATGAGACCGGTCGCGTGGTGGGCGGCGCCGGGATCGCACCTCTCGAGGGCGGTAAACCCGGCGTGTGTGAATTGCGGAAGATGTACTTCCTGCCCGCAGCCCGGGGTCAGGGCATGGGCGAGGCCCTGTTGCGCCATTGTCTGGTGGAAGCCCAGGTCCTCGGCTTCCAGACCTGCTACCTGGAGACCCTCTCGGGCATGGACCAGGCCATCAGACTCTATGGGAAGCTGGGCTTTCGTCCGCTCTGTGCGCCGCTGGGGCGGACCGGCCACGGGGGCTGCGACCACTGGTTTGCCCGGGAGCTGGCATGATCGCCGGCCTTGGGACCGACCTCTGCCCCCCCTCCCGCTGGCGGCACCTCGTCGAACGTTTCGGGGCCGACAAGTGCGCGAGCCGAATCCTTCACACGGAGGAAGCGGCCTACCTGCTGGGTGGGAATCGGGACCGGCTGCCGGAGCGCCTGGCGGGGCGCTGGGCCTTGAGGGAGGCCTTCGGCAAGGCGCTGGGCACGGGACTGGATGGTTGGTCCTGGAAGGAACTGCGCTTCGTGAACGGCCGACTCTGGGCCGTGGGGGAACTGGCCAACCTCCTGGCCGACCGGGACATCAAGGTCCTGCATGGCAGCGTCAGCCACGATGGGGACCTGGCCCTGGCGGTGGTCATCCTGGAAAGGTGACCAGGCGGAAACTCAAGGGTCCCCATTTCAGGCCGATCCCGGGGGCAGGACGACCCGATGGATCCACTCCAGGCCAAACAGCAGATGACCCTCCCCGAGTTCCGGAGTCTCCGGGACTTCATCTATGGCAAGTCCGGCATATTTTTCAGCGAATCGAAGCAGTACTTCCTGGAGAACCGGCTCAGCAAGCGCATTGGAGAGCTAAAGCTGCGGACCTACGGGGACTACCTGTCCCTTCTGCAGGGCAGCCAGGGGGCTGCGGAGATGAAGCGGCTCTTCGTGGAGATCACCACGAATGAGACTAGCTTCTGGCGTAACCCTCCCCAAATCGAGGCCTTCCAGAACATCGTGCTGCCTGACGCCGTCAAGCAGGCCCGGGAACGGGGACAGAGCCGCCTGCGAATCTGGTCCGCGGCCTGTTCCAGCGGTGAGGAACCCTACACCCTGGCCATGATCTGCCAGGAGCTGAAGGACACGGTTCTGCGTGGTTTCAGTGTGGAGATTCTGGGAACGGATATCAGCGAGAAGGTACTGGCCCAGGCGCAGGACGGCGTCTACAACAGCTATACCCTGCGCAACCTGACCCCCGAGCAGCTCCAGCGCCACTTCATCCCGCTGGGCAAGGACCTCTTCCAGGTGAAGCCCGAACTGCAGCGACTGACGAGCCTGCGGAACTTCAACCTGGTGGGCTACCCCGCCTACCGGCAGCTGGGCTCCTTCGACATCATCTTCTGCCGGAACGTGCTCATCTATTTCGATGAAACCGTGAAATCCCAAGTGCTCAAAGGCTTCCACGGCCAGCTGCATACCAAGGCTTACCTGCTGGTGGGGCACAGTGAAAGCATCCATGCTTTCAACACCGGTTTTGAACTGCTGCATTTCAGCAAGGCCATGGGATACCGGAAGCGAACTTAGGCGGAGCAGATCATGCCCATCACCCCCCAAGAACTCATCGCCAACCTCGGAGACCTGCCGCCGCTTCCACAGGTGGCCTCCCAGGTACTGCGCGTATCCGCCGATCCCGATGCCAACGCCGAGGACCTGCGCAAGGTCATCTCGATGGATCAGGCCCTCACCAGCCAGATCCTGAAGATCTCCAATTCCGCCATGTTCGGCATGGTCCGCGAGGTCACCACTCTGACCCAGGCGATCATGACCCTCGGTTTCTCGACCATCAAGAGCGTGGTCATCGCCAGTTCTGCCAAGAACCTCTACCACCGCGGAACGGTGGGATTGCAGGAACGGCTGATCTGGGAACACGCCCTGGTTTCCGCCATGGCCAGCCGCGCCTTCGCGAAGAGCCTCCGCTTTCCCCGCATCGAGGAGGCCTTCATTGGTGGCCTGATGCATGACATTGGGAAGTCCGTCCTGGGCGTGAAGTTCCCCGAGCGGTATGGTGCTCTGTTGCGCACCGTCTACAACGAGCAGGGCATCTGCCTGGACCTTGAGTTGGACACCTTTGGCTTCGACCACGCCATGGTGGGTGAGGCCCTCGTAAGCCAGTGGAACCTGGCCACCAGCCTGCAGGCAGCCGTGCGCTTCCACCACGACCCCATCCACGCTCCCGAACTCCATCGAGAGTTGTCCGCCATCGTCGCCCTGGCCAACCACCTGGCCCTGGAGGAGAAGGTGGGCATCGGCGATCCCCGCCACCTGGAAGGCGCCACCATGCAGGCCATGGAGATCCTGCAGCTCGGTCCCGAAGCCCTGACCGGCATCAAGGAGGGCGTCCGGACCGTCATCGAGCAGGACAAGACGATGATCGCGGAGTTCTGACCATGATTTCCCGGGAGCAGTACATCTCGCGCCTGAAGGCCAAGACCCTTCCGAGCCTCCCCCTGACGGTGGTGGCCCTGGGCGAGGCCGTGCAGGACGAGCGCTGCACCGTGGACCGCATTCTCGGCATCCTTTCGAAGGATCCATCCCTGTCCGCCACCCTGCTGCGCCTGGCCAATTCGGCACTGTATTCCGGCGAAGGCTCCGTCATGGACCTGCGCACCGCCGTGCTCCGCCTGGGCTTCGATGCCATGGCCAACCTGGGCACCGGGGCCGCAGTGATCCGCACTCTGAAGGGCGGCACCCACCTGAACGCGCTGAAACTCTGGCAGCACAGCGTGGCGGTGGGTCTCACGGCGAAGGGGGTCTGCATCCTGGCGAGGCGGCATGGCCAGGCCGAAACGGCCTTCCTGACGGGCCTCCTCCACGACATCGGCAAGATCGCGCTCGATACCTGCTACCCCGAGGAGTATGCCGCGGTCCTGCAGAAGGTCGCCGAAGGCGCCCATTTCGTGGATGCGGAACGGGAGGTGCTCGGCATGGACCACGCCGAAGCCGGTTCGCTCCTGGCCGCCGACTGGTCTTTCCCCGAGTCGATCGTCGACGTCATCCGGGACCACCACGATCCCAAGCCGGACGACTTCCTGCCCAACCTGATCCACCTGGCCGACCTCCTGGTCCGCACCCGCATTCCCATGGGCCCGGCCGACGAGCGCTTGATGATCTCCCTGGACGACCTGCCAGCGTTCAAGGCCGTGCTGGCCGGTGCCCTTCACAAGGATCTGGACGTGGAACGGCTGACCTTCTCCATCGACGACGAAGTGGACCATGCCCTGGCCTTCGTCGAAGTGGCCTTCCAGGCTTGAGGCGAACCCATGACGATCCGCATCCTGGTGGTGGACGACAGCCCCTTCATGAGGAAATCCCTGCAGAAGATGCTGGAGGAGGCGCCGGATCTCCGTGTGGTGGCCACGGCCCGCGACGGCATTGATGCCCTTGAGAAGATCCAGGAATTCAAGCCCGACATCGTCACCCTCGATATCGAGATGCCCCGCATGGATGGCCTCACCTGCCTGAAGAAGATCATGGCGGATCATCCGATGCCGGTATTGATGGTGTCGAGCCTCACCCAGGAAGGCGCCCAGGCCACCCTGGATGCCCTGTCCCTGGGAGCCCTCGACTTCATCCCGAAGGAAAGCGGCTTCGCCAGCCTGAGCATCCTGCAGATCCAGCATGACCTGCAGGAGAAGGTGCGCCGGCTGGCCACGAGCCCGCGCTACCACAAGGCGCCCCCCTCCTCCCCAACGCCCGCTCTGCCGACCACGCCCGCCACCGGTGCCCCACCAGCCCGGTCGGCCGTTCCACCCAAAGCGGCACCCCCATCGGGGACAAGCCTGGGGTCCCCTCAGGCCGAGCTGCTGGTGATCGGCAGTTCCACCGGTGGGCCCAAGGCCCTGCAGGACATCCTGCCGACCTTGCCGGCCAACCTGCCCGTGCCCTGCCTCATCGTCCAGCACATGCCGAGCACTTTCACCAAGCCTTTCGCCGACCGCCTGGATGGGCTCTGCCAAGTCCACGTGAAGGAAGCCGAACAAGGTGAGCCGCTCAAGCCGGGTACGGTCTACATCGCCCCCGGTGGCATCCACATGACCTACGGATCCAGGGTCCCCAAGGGCTGCATTGAACTCAGCGCCGAACCCGTGTCCTCCCTGCACCGACCCAGCGTGGACGTCCTGTTCCTGAGCGTGAGTGAACTGTTCCGTGGTCAGGTGCTCGCTGGAATCCTCACGGGCATGGGCTCGGATGGTGCCAAGGGGATGGAACAGCTGAAGAAGAAAGGGGCGCACACCCTCGCCGAGTCGGAAGAAAGCTGCGTCGTCTACGGGATGCCCCGTGCGGCCGTGGAGCGGGGCTGCGTCGACGTCGTCGCCCCCCTGGGCGACATCCCTGGCCACCTGCGGCGCCACTTCCACATCTGATGCTGACACCCGCGATCCTGGGGTCCCTGAGGATTCCGGCCTCCGCGGCCCCCTCCGCCCCGGCTCTCTTCAATGCCCGCGTGGGACAGACGGTCGAAGCCACCCTCGAGGCCATTCTTCCCGATGGTCTCGTCCTACGCCTTGCGGACGGGAAGCAGCTCCAGGCCCAGGGCAGCCTGCCCTTCCCACCCGGCAGCATCCTCGCCCTGCTTGGGGTGCCGCTGCCCGAAGGGGCGGGCCTTCGTCTGCAGGTGATCCGGGCGACACCACCCCCCAGTCCCGCCCTGCTGGCCCCGCTGGTTCATGGCGAGGCGGCACCCTTGCTGGCTCGGCTTCAATCCAGCGCGGCCCAGACCCCGCTGGCGAACCTGCTTCGGAACCTTCTCCAGATCGGGGTGGCCGTCGCGGAACAGCCCCAGACCTGGTCAGCCTGGATGAAGGAAGCCATGAAGGCCCTCGGGGACCCCACCACTTCTCCCGCCGAATCCACCTTCCATCGGCTGCAGGCCAAGGAGGGGACCGGCTGGTTTGAACTCCCCCTGCCCTGGGCCGCGGTCGGGGCCGATCCCATGCGGATCTGGATTGAAGGGGAGCGGGATCCCGCTGGGGGTGCGGCCGACGAGGTCCACCGCGTCTTTCTGAGCGTTCCCTTCAGCACCCTGGGCGAAGTTCGGCTGGGCTTGGAACAGCGCCACTCCGGACTGAGGGTCCGCTTGTGGCTCCAGCACCCCGATCAAGTGGCAGCCCTTCGCCAGGACCTGGAAACCGAGCTCGCCTCGCTGGGGCGTCCTGTGGACCTGCAGGTACTCACCCTGCCCCCTGGCACCCCTGATCTGCGGGCCTTGGCCGGCGCCAGCCCCCTCCAGGCCATGGGGTGAGGTCATGACTGAAGCCCCACCCCAACCAATCGCTGCCAATGAATCCCGACCCGCCCCCTCTGGATGGCGGCGGCGTCCTGGTTTGATGACGGTGGTGGTCTGGTACTGGGTGGCCTACCTCCTGCTCCACCTGGCCGCGTCGACCCTGAGTACCCAAGACGGTGTTTCCCTCTGGTACTACCCGGCGGCGCTCAGTGTCGCGCTGTTGCTGCTCTACGGGCCGAAGGTGCTGCCCGCCGTCATCCTCGCGCCCCTGCCGATCGATCTCTGCCTGCGGCCCCTGGGGATGGGACCTTGGACCCTCCTGGCCCTGTCGGGACTCTATGCCTGCGGTCACGCCCTGGCCGTCCTGGCCTTCCGCAAGGCCCACCTGTCACTGCGCCTGCGCCGCACCCAGGATGTGGGCGGATTCCTGGTCCTGGTCCTCCTTGGCCCTCTGCTGGCCTCCCTGCCTGTGTACGTTCTGCTTCGCAGCGTGGGCATCCTCCAGAGCCTCCACCTCGCGCAGGATGTGCGGACCCTGCTCATGAGCAACGCCCTTGGCGTACTGACCCTGGGCCCGGCCCTGCTCCTCTGGGTCCGCCCCTGGCTTGGCCCGGGGAGGGTCCGTGCCCGACCCTGCGTCCCGGCCTTCCCCCCCCTGGCCTTCCTGGTCCAGATCGCGTTCCTGGTGCTGACCGCGGCCGTGGTGGTGCGGTTCAGTGAGCCTGGCACGCTGCATCTGAAATACCTGCTCTTTCTTCCCATGACCTGGCTGGTCGTGCGGGGAGGGCTCAGGGCCGCCAGCCTGGGGTTCCCTGTTCTGGGACTGACTTTGACGATCCTCATCCTCCGGAACCACCTGCCGGTCGAGGCACAACTTGGCATCCAGGCCTTCCTGGGTGTCCTGTTCGGCATGGTGCTGTTTCTCGGTTCCGCCAGGGACGCCCAAAGGCAGGCCCTGGCCCTCCGCGACCGTCGCAGCCGGCACCTGAACCAGCTCATGGAGGTCACCGGGGCCATCCCCTGGGAGATGGACCTCGACACGGGGCGCTGCCATTACCTGGGCAATGCGGTCGCATCCCGTTTCAGCTGGCCCCAGGAGCTTTGGCTGCAGACACCGTTCTGGGGCGAGGTGATCCACCCCGATGACCAGCTCACCTTCCTCAGGTTCTTGTTGGAAGTCAGCCGGCCCAACGGGGACCGCCAGCTTGAATTCAGATTGAGAACACCCGAAGGAAGTGAACACTGGGTCAGGGTGGCCGGAGGCCTGGAATCAGCCGAGGGACGGGGCCGGGTCATGGGGTTCCTGTTCGACATCCACGCCCATAAACACGCCGAGGAAAACGCCCTCAGAACCACCCTCAAGGAGAAGGATCTCCTGTTGCGAGAGATCCACCATCGGGTGAAGAACAACCTCCAGGTGGTTTCCAGCCTGCTCAGGCTCCAGGCTTCGGCCCAGGAGGATCCGACAGTCCACCGGGCCCTCCAGGAGGCCCAGGAACGCATTCAGGCCATTGCCCTCATCCACCAGAAACTCAAGCATGCCCCGGACTTCTCTCAACTCGACCTGCCCGGGTATGTGCGCACCCTGGCGGAGCGTCTGGTCCGAAGCTACGCCAGCGTTCCGGCGCTCATCGACCTGCAAGTCAAGGTGGCCAGCGTGGTCATTGGGCCCGACGTCCCTGTCCCGCTCGGGTTGATCCTGAATGAGTTGGTGGCCAACGCACTCCAACACGCCTTCCCTTCTGGGCAGGGCGGCAGCCTGGACATCGAGCTCGAGTCGGATTCACGGGGGTGGCTCACACTCCGGGTGGCGGATTCAGGTCAGGGCCTGCCCGAATCCGTAGATCTCGACAGCGGTGGACTGGGATTCCAGTTGGTGCGGGCCCTGACCGATCAGCTGGGAGGAACCCTGGAACTTGAACGGCGTCGGGGCGCCTCCTTCCTTCTCTGTTTTCCACCCAACCGCCACCCATGACCCAACCCCAGATTCTGATCGTCGAGGACGAGGCCATCGTAGCCATGGACCTCAAGCTGCACCTCCAGGACCTGGGGTACGGCGTGGTCGCCCTGGCCTCTGGAGGAGAAGAGGCCATCCAACTGACGGGGAGCCTGAGGCCGGATCTGGTGCTCATGGACATCTCGCTGGGCCTCGGCATGGATGGCATTGAAGCCGCCAAGCATGTACAGGCCATGGGGGTGCCCGTCGTCTACCTCACCGCCTTCGCCGATGAGACCACCCTGGCTCGGGCCAAGGGCAGTGGCGCCTATGGCTACCTCCTCAAGCCCTTTGACGAGCGCACCCTCCACTCGACCATCGAGATGGCCCTCTACCGCCACCGGATGGAGCAGGAGCTAAAGGCCAGTGAATCCCGCATGCGGGCCATCATCGAGCACGCCCTGGACCTGGTCGTGATTCTCGACCGAACGGGGGTGGTGTCCTACAGCAGCCCCGCCGCCGCGAGAATCCTTGGCTACGTGGGCGGTGAGAGGGTCGGCACCCCCGCGATCGAACTGGTCCATCCCGAGGACCGTGCGTCCTACGTGACGATCCTCGGGGAACTGCTCCGCATCCCAGGCGGCTCCCGAACGCTGGAAATCCGGATCCTGCACAAGGACGGTACTCCGAGGCTCATGGAGGCCGTCTCCCACAACGCCCTCGATGTACCCGGTGTGCATGGCATCGTGATCAACGCCCGGGACATCACGGAACGCCGCCAGGTGGAACGCGATCGGCAGATCATGGAGGCCAAGATCCAGCAGGCCCAGAAGCTGGAGAGCCTGGGTGTGTTGGCTGGCGGCATCGCCCACGATTTCAACAACCTGCTCATGGGAATCATGGGCCATGCAGGCCTGGCTCTCATGGAAGTGAATGCAGACAACCCGCTGCGGCGCCGTCTCCACCAGATCGAGGTCGCCGCCACCCGGGCCGCAGAGCTCACCAACCAGCTGCTCGCCTACTCAGGGCGCGGCAAATTCCAGATCGAGCCCCTGTCCCTGTCCCGCCTGGTGGATGAAATGGAGAACCTGCTGGAAACGGTGATCTCCAAGAAGGCCGTCCTGGAACACCACTACGCCCAGGACCTGGCCTTGATCGATGGAGATGCCACCCAGATCCGGCAGGTGATCATGAACCTCATCACCAATGCCTCCGATGCCCTCGGTGAGCGCACCGGGAAGATCACCATCACCATCGGCAGCCTACCGACCGGCGCCCTCACACCTTGTCTCGCAGGGACGCCCCCGGAGGGCGAGTCCGTCTTCCTGGAAGTGAAGGACACCGGAACGGGCATGGCACAAGACACGCTGGATCGGATCTTCGATCCTTTCTTCACCACCAAGTTCACGGGGCGCGGCCTGGGGTTGGCCGCAGTGCTTGGCATCATGCATGGCCATCACGGCGCCATCCAGGTGATCACTCAGCCGAATCAGGGAACCACTTTCCGTCTGCTGTTCCCCCGATCAGAAGGAACCCTGGAGCAGGCTCTGTGGCAGGACTACCCGGCCCAGGCCTACCAAAGCCAGGGGACGATCCTCGTGGTGGATGACGAGGAGACTGTGCGCAGCGTGGCCTCCTCCACCCTCGAACGTTGTGGCTTCAGGGTCCAGACCGCCAACAACGGCCGCGATGGACTCAAGGCCTATCGCGAGCAGGCGGCCGACATCCGTGCCGTGGTGCTGGATCTCACCATGCCCATCCTGAACGGCAACGAGGTCCTCGCGGACCTCCGATCCGGGGGGGGGCCGGGCGCCACGGTGCCCGTCCTGCTGTCCAGCGGTTACAGCAGCTCCGACGTGGCAGGCAACCTGAACCGGTACGGCCCCATCCAGTTCCTGCAGAAACCCTACAACCCGGGCGACCTCATCCAGAAGATCCGCAGCTGCCTGGGCGAGTAGGCACGACCCATCCGGTCAGGCTGGTCGCGGAAGGCTCAGAAGTTGCGCGGAAGGCGCGGAAGAAAAGCCAAGCCTTTCTTCTGCGTCCTCTGTGGATTTCCGTGTCTTCCGCGACCAGCAAACCACCAGGGGTTCAGCCCTTCCGCAGCTGCTTCATGAGCCGCGGAAGCCGGTTGAGGGCGGCCTGGGCCTCGGCCCACTCCCGGTGGGGACGAGCCGGGAAGCCCGTGACGAAGCTGCCCTCGGGCAGGCTCTTGGCCACCACGCTGTTGCCTCCCACGACACTGCGGCTGCCGATCTCGATGTGGCCCACCACGCCCACCTTGCCGGCCAGCGTCACGTAGTCGCCCAATCTGGTGGAACCGCTGATGCCCGTCTGGCTCACCAGGAGGCAGTGGTTCCCCACCTGCACGTTGTGGCCCACCTGCACCTGGTTGTCGATCTTGGTGCCGGCGCCGATGCGCGTGGGGCCCAGAACACCTCGGTCGATGCAGACGCAGGCGCCGATCTCCACATCGTCGCCCACTTCCACCCAGCCCACCTGGGGGATCTTCGCGTGACGGCCTTCCACGAGCACATAGCCGTACCCATCGCTGCCCACCACGGAGTTGGCGTGCACCGCCACGCGCTGCCCCAGCAGGGTGCGCCGATAGAGCACCGCACCGGAAAACAGCTCACAGCCCACGCCCAGGACGCAGTCGTCGCCGATGTGGACACCGGGATGCAGGACACAGCCCTTCCCCAGCACCGTCCGGGCACCCACCGTGGCACCTGGCGCAATCCGGCAGCCTTCTCCAAGCAAGGCCGTGGGGTTGACAGGGGTCTCGCTCCAGGTGGGCGAAGGTTCTGGATGCAGCCAGCCGATGGCCTGGGCAAAGGCCCAGTAGGGATGCTTCACACGCAGCAGCGGCCGATCACCCAGGTCCACGGCGGCGTCCACGAGGATCAGTCCAGCGGCGCTCTCCTTGACCTTGGCGGCGTATTTGGGGTTGGCCAGGAAGGATACAGACGCAGCGCCCGCCTCTTCCAGGGGCTTCACTTCGGAAATGGGGCGTTCCGGGGGACAATGGTCCAGGACGCCGCCCAGACGTTCGGCCAGATCCTGCGCGGTCAGGGTCGTCACGGTCCGGGACATGGGGGCTCCTTTTCAGTCTTCAGTCTTCAGTCTTCAGTCTTCAGTCTTCAGTCTTCAGTCTTCAGTCTTCAGTTTCCACCATCCGTTTGGAATCCAGCATGCATCCTATCCTTTTCGAGATCGGCTCCTTCCCCCTGGGCACCTACGGGCTGCTGCTGGCCATCGCCTTCTTCGCCGGCACGGCCCTGGCCAAGCGGCAGGGTCACCTGGACGGGCTGGCCCCCGCGGCCATCACGGACTTGGCCATTGCCATGCTCATCTCCGCCATTGTGGGTTCGAAGCTACTCATGATCGTGGTGGACCTGATCAACGGTGCCCCCCTTCGGGAGGTTTTCTCCTTCGCCACCCTGCGCGCCGGCGGGGCCATCCATGGCGGCATCATTGCCGCCACGGCGGTGTTCTTCTGGAAGCTCCGCCGGGGCCAGGGGCTGCCCCTCAGGATCACCGGGGACGCCCTGGTGCCCGGTGTGGCGCTGGGTCAGGCCATTGGCCGTCTCGGCTGCTTCTCTGCCGGCTGCTGCTACGGCACCGAGAGCCACGCGTCCTGGGCCACGACCTTTACGGATCCCATCGCCCACGCATTCAGCGGCACGCCCCTCGGCATTCCCCTCCATCCCGTGCAGCTCTACAACACCTTGGCCAACCTGGCCGTGATGGTGGTGCTGCTACTGGCCCGGCCCAAGCGGGCTTTTCACGGTCAGATCTTCGCCCTCTACTTCCTGGTGGAAGGCCTGGGCCGCGTCATCACCGAAACCTGGCGGGGTGACGTGGACCGCGGCACGGGCTGGCTAGGCTGGGTGTGGCTCAGTACGGGACGGCTCACGGGCATTGCATTCATGTTGCTGGGACTGGGCCTGTGGTTGGTCTGGAGTCGGCATAAGGAGACCAAGTGAAATTAATCGCCGAAGAGGGTGCCCCCCGTTTGGACCGCTTCCTGGCCGACCGCTTTCCGGAGATCCCCCGGGCTCGCTGGGACGTCCATGTCCGCACGGGCGAGATCAAGGTGAACGGTGCGGCGGTGACCAAGGGTGGGGGCAAGCTGCGCCCCGGGGATGAGGTGGAAACGGAACTTCCGGTCATTGCGATTCCCGCTGCCCATCTGGACGCCGAGGACATCGACCTGCCGACCCTCTTCGAGGATGCCCACCTGTGGATCGTGGACAAGCCGACCGGCATGGTCGTGCATCCGGGCCCCGGTCACGCCAGTGGCACGGTCGTGAATGCCCTGCTGCATCGCCTCAAGACGCCGGTAGTGGTCGAAGTGGCCGGGGAGGACGAGCCCTCGGAAGACACCGAGGAACTGTCCTCGGGCTGGCCCGGGCTCGTGCATCGCCTGGACCGGTACACCACAGGTTGCCTCTGCCTCGCCAAGACTGCCGAGGCCCAACGGGCCATCCAGGACCAGTTCAAAGCCCGCACCGTGGAGAAGCGGTATCTGGCCATCGTGCGCCATTCCCCCAAGCTGCCCCAGCTGGGCAGCCTGCTCATCGATGAGCCCATCGCCCGCCACAAGCGGGACCGCCTGCGCATGGTGGTGGCCGCAGGTGGGCGCTCCGCCCAGACCCGCATCCGGGTGCTGGCCCGCACCACCAGTGCCGCGCTGGTGGAGTGCGAGCTGCTCACAGGGCGGACTCACCAGATCCGCGTCCACATGGCCCACCTGCGGGCCCCACTCATGGGCGATCCCCTCTATGGCGGCCCCGGTCGCTGGAAGGATGTAGACGGAGAGGCACTCCTCCTGCCTCATCCGGCCCTCCACGCCTGGAAGCTCTCCGTGGATCACCCCGTGACTGGGCAACGCATCCAGGCGGAAGCACCGATCCCAGACACCTTCCGGGCCTTGGCCGTCTCCCTAGGCTTGCCTGGATACTGAGCCGGGCGCATCATCCCGAGAAAGCACTGCACGGGGGGAATTCATGCTGGCCGCCACGCTTGCACCCACAACTCTGGAAGGCTGGCTGAAGGCCTATCCCTATCTGCCAGGCATCCTGTTTGCCTTGGTCTGCCTGCTGATCCTGTTCCTGGTTCTTCTGCCCCGCCTCGGTTCCTGGCGCCGCGGGAACGGCCGCCCTGTGCTGGACCCGGTCCAGGTAGACGAACTGATCACTGGCTCCGGCGCCCTGGTGGTGGACCTGCGCAGTGCAGAGGCCTTCCGGATGGGTCACATCCGAGGCTGCCTCCATGTGCCCTTCGCAGACCTCCAGAACCGATTCAAGGCCCCCGACCCCAAGGCGAGCCGGGCCCTGGTCCTGGTGGATGAAACGGACGAATTGTCCCATCAGGCCTTCGACCTGCTGACCCGACGGGGCTTCAGCTGGCTCTATGTGATGAAGGGCGGGATGAAGTCCTGGCGCCGCGCCAACCGACCCATCGCGAAATAGGGCTACTACTTCGGCTCCCCTGTCATGGTGGGCTTAGGCCCGTCCAGCGTCGCCGCCAGTGCCGTCGTCGGTGCGCTCTGGAAGGCAAGGTGCATGATCCACCACCGCTTGCCGTCCCAGACACACTGCAGGGCGTTGATGCCGGTGTAGAGCACGGGTCCCCCAGCCACCAGCCGGATCTCGTAGGGCGACCAGACCTGGGCGATACCGTCCTGTTTCTGGACGGTCACCGCCGTCCCCTTCTCAAAGAAACCCTTCTCCCACTGGGGGATGGCGAAGGCGAGGAAGGCCTCCAAGTCCATGGGGCGCATGAAGGCGCCCTTCTCGGGATGCTTGGCCGCCACAGCAAGGCGCGACTGGAGGTGGAACAGCGCCCGGATCTTCTCGATATCGCGTTTCTGCTCTTTGGGGCCGGAGATGAAGGCATAGAGCGCCTCCGTCAGCGCCTCGGGGGTGCCGGTCTCGGCCGGGCTCAGGTCCGCCCGAACCAGTTCCTTGATGGGGCTCGAACTGATTGGAGGCAGGCTGGGGATTTCGCCCTTGGGCTTGGTGGGCGGTGGCCCCTGGGCCACCAAGGACAGGGCAGTCAGGCAGAGCAACGAACGGATCACAGAACCTCCAGGCCCCATCAATGTGTCATGCCTCATCGTTTTCGGGGAGTCCCCAGCGATCATAGAGCAGCAGCAGCAGGAGGCCCGGGATGGCCGCCATGGCGCAGACGGGGAAGTAGAGCTTCCAGCCGTACCAGTCGGCCATGAAGCCAGTCATCCCCGCGAAGAAGGTGCGGGGCAGCGCCATCAGGGCACTGAAGAGCGCGTATTGGGTGCCGGTATAGGAGCGGTTGCAGCTGCCCATGAGCAGGGCTGCAAAGGCGCTGCCGCCCATGCCGTAGGCCAGGTTTTCCAGGGTATTCGCGGCCACCAGCAGAGGCAGGTGCCGACCCAGCAGCGAGATGGCCCAGAAGCCCAGGATGCTACCGGCTTGCACGAAACCGCAGATCCACAGGGCCTTCCGCAGGCTCATGCGGGTGAGCATCCAGCCACCGATGAGCCCACCCAGGATGATGGCGACCATGGCCGTGGTCTTCTGCACCGAGCCGATCTGCATCTTGGTGAAGCCCATGCCCCGCAACAGGAAGGGGATGGTCATGGATTCCGCCAGCCAGTCGCCCAGCTTGTAGAACACGGCAAAGGCCAGCAGGTAGCCGATGCCTTTCCGCTGCAGCAGATCCTTCAAAGGGCCGGAGATGGCCTCCTGGAGGGTGCGCGGGGCCTTGGCCACGACATCGGTATTCAGGGCCAGCCAGGTCCCGGTCATGCCCAGCAGGGTGAGTGCAGCCATGCAGAGGTACGTGGTCCGCCAACCGAAGGCCTGGGCCATGATCAGGGCCAGGCCGCCACTCACCAGCATGGCCACGCGGTAGGCCGCGATGTGAATGCTGTTGCCCAGGCCGAGGTGCTTCTGGTCCAGGGCCTCGGCCCGCCAGGCATCCACGGCGATGTCGAAGGTGGCGCTGGCCACGGCCACGGCCAGGGCCAGGATCACCACGCGGAGCAGGTTCAGGTGCGGCTGGGTGCGGGCCAGCAGCACCAAGGCCAGGGCCATGGCTCCTTGCATCGCCAGCATCCAGCCCCGGCGTCGACCCAGCCCTGGTAGCGCGAACCGGTCCAGGAAGGGGGCCCAGAACACCTTGAGGCTGTAGGGCAAGGTTACGAAGCTGAAGAGCCCGATGGTGCCGAGGCTCAAGCCCTCGTCCGTCATCCAGGCCTTCAAGGTCGAACCCGTCAGGAACAGGGGCAGCCCCGAGGCGAACCCGAGCAGGATGAGGACCACGAGGCGGCGAGAGGGCATGGGAGATGGTAACGGGTGGGCCGCCCGGGCGCTCGGATCGGGGCGGGTCAGTTTACGGTCGGCTCCGGCCCAGCATGGGTGTGCAGATCATGGACCAGGTGCCCCCCCGCGTGGCCCGTCCTGGCCAGGGCCAAGACGCCGACTGCGCTGACGAGCAGCCACCCCACCAGCAGGCTCATTTCCAGAGCCCTGGATAGCTCGCGCCTTCGAAGCAGCGGGAGCAGCCACAGTACCGCGAAGGCCGCCCCCAGCAGCCCGAAGAGCAGAGTGGTCCACTGGGCGGCCCGTTCATGGTCGCGCAGTCCGGCCAGGAGCGCCGGCGTGGTGCGGGCGTACCGCTCCACGGCATCCCCGCTTGCCTGGGCCAGGAGCAGACCAGCGAACCCGAGCACCAGCAGAAGCAGAGCGGAGGTGTGGACCCCACGCCGCTGGGCGGGCCACAGCAGGCCCACCAGCACCAGCAGCGGCGCGACGCTCAGCAGGGCGATGGGAAAGTGGACGATGGCTGGGTGGATGTGATTCCAGGGCGGCAGCATGGGACCTCCAAAGTCAGATCTCGTTGCTTAGGAATACGCCAGGCAAGCAGGGGCGGATGTCACCTCCAGGATGTCGTACACAGGTTTCTGGCGCCCAAATTTGACTGAAAAAGTCCACGACAAGGTACGGATGGAATCCAGCCCAGTAGGCGAAACCCCAGCCGGCTCGATTCCCGGTGTCTTGATTGGTGTTCCTTGGCTCTTTGAATCAACGCCCGGATCAGTCTGCCAGGGTGCTGAGATCCCCGGGATCCTGACCCATGGCTTCGGCTTTGAGCGCGCGACGAAGGATCTTGCCGGAGCGGGTCTTGGGCAGGCTGGCCCGAAGCTCGATGTCGGCTGGCACCGCGATGCCGCCCAGATCCTCTCGAACATGGTCCTTCAGGCTGGCGATGAGCCCAGGTCCCGTGGCGAAACCGGCCCTCACGACCACGAAGGCCTTGATGTTCTCCCCCTTGATGGGATCAGGAATGCCCACCACGGCGCTCTCGGCCACGGCCGGATGGCGGATGAGGGAACCCTCCACGTCGGCAGTGCCGATGCGGTGGCCGGCCACGTTCAGCACATCATCGGACCGACCCAGCACGGCGATGTAACCATCGGCATCACGCACGGCGACGTCGCCCACGGTGTAGTAGCCCGGGATCTCCTTCCAGTATTCCTCGTAACGCTTATGGTCGTTCCAAACGGTCCGCAACATGTAAGGCAGCGGAAACTTGATGACCAGCAGGCCCCCTTGTCCATCGGGTACGGGGGACCCGTCCTTGTTCACCACGGCCAGCTGGGCCCCAGGCATGGCCTTGCCAGCCTTGCCGGGTCGGACCTCGAAGGTGGGCAGGGTGCCGATGACCGGACCGGCGATCTCCGTCTGCCACCAGTTGTCCACCACCTGGCCGTTGCCTTGGCCCACGAGGTGCGTCTGCGCCCAGCGGTGGGCCTCGGGGTTCAGGGGCTCACCAGCACAGGCCATGAGGCGCAGCTTGCTCAGATCGAACTTCCCGGGCGCCTCGGCACCGTGGCTCATCCACATGCGGACGGCGGTGGGGGCCGTGAACATCACGTTTACGCCGAAGCGCTCGCAGATCTCCCAGGTGACTTCGGGACTCGGATAATCGGGAGCGCCTTCGCGGCAGAGCACCGTGGCGCCGATGCTCATGGGGCCGTAGACGATGAAGCTGTGGCCCACCACCCAGCCGATGTCCGAAGTGCTCCAGTAGATGTCCCGTTCCTGGATCTGGTAGAAGGCCTTGCTCAGGTAGTTCACGCCCACCATGTAGCCGCCGGTGGTGTGCACCACGCCCTTGGGTTTCCCCGTGGTGCCGCTGGTATAGAGGATGAACAGCGGATGTTCGGCATCCACCATTTCCGGGTCGCAGTGGATGTCCCGACCCTGCTGGATGTCGTAGAAATCCTTTTCTCGCTCACTGGCGAAGGTGACGGGGGCGTCGCCCGGCCGTGAGCCGCGGCGGTGGACGATGACGTGGTCCACGGACGAGAGATCGCGCACGGCCTCATCCACGATGGGCTTCAAGGCAATGGCCTTGCCCCGGCGGTAGGTGAAGTCGGAGCAGACCACGACCTTGGCGCCGGCATCCTCAATGCGGGTGCGCAGGGCCAATGCGCCCATGCCCGCGTAGACCACACTGTGAATGGCGCCGATGCGGGCGCAGGCCAGCATGGAGATGATGCCTTCCGGTGTGAGCGGCATGTAGAGGATGACGCGGTCACCCTTCTTGACGCCCAGGCGCTTCAGCGTGTTGGCGAAGCGGTTCATCTCACGGTAGAGGCGGTTGTAGGTGTAGGAGCGCTCGTCGCCATCCTCGCCGACCCACAACAACGCGGCCTTGTTGCGGCGATCACTGTGCACGTGGCGGTCGATGCAGTTCACGGTGGCGTTGAGCTTGCCGCCGATGAACCAGGCGTGGTTGGGCGGGTTGAATTCGAAGACCTTGGTCCAGGGCTCCGCCCAGTCCAGGGCCTTGGCCTTCTCGCCCCAGAAGGAGGCCGGGTCCTCTTCGGCCAGGGCCCGCTCGACCTCGTAGTTGATGGCCGCCTGTTTGGCCAGCCATCCCTTCATGGGAATGGGGGCCTCGCCCTTCTGCAGCGCCTGGATGGTTTTCTGCTGGGTGATGCTGATTTCCACTTCGCTCATGGGAGGACTCCGAGAACGGGCCGCGGTGGATGGAATTGGGTTGGTTGGGAGGGAAGGTAGCATGGAGCCTGACCCATTCGAAGGGAACGATGACCGTTATCACAGGCAACTGAAGCCCGGAGCTCCGATGGCAAAACCTTCACATCCTTCAGGTGCCTGGGACCTCCACCCCAGCGTGGCCTATATCCAGACGGTCCTGGCGAATATCCAGCCGAGAACAGGCCGTACGGTTGAGGCATGGGTGGACCTCGTGAAAGCCGAGGGACCCACGGAGGCCAGGGCCCGCTCAGCCTGGCTGAAAGCCCAGGGGCTCGGGGCCACCCAGGCCGGCCTGGTCGCCCAACGCGCCGGAGCCATGCCCGGTCACGCGTTCGACGACACGCCCGAAGGCTACCTCGCCGCGGCGCCCGGATACGTGGACGGCCAATACAGCGGAAGGATGGCGATCTTCCGCCCGCTCTTCAACCACCTCGTCATCCTCGCCCGCAGTCTGGGTAAGGACGTAAAGGTTTGCCCCTGCGAAACCATGGTGCCTTTCTATCGCAACCACGTCTTCGCCGAAGTGAAGCCGTTTGCCTCCAGGCTGGATCTGGGCCTTGCCCTGGGCGACCCTTCAACCCTGAAGGATCCCAGCGGGCGCTTGAAGGACACCGGCGGTTTCAGGAAGAAGGACCGCATCACGTACAGGGTGGAGATCATTCTTGAGGCGGACCTGGAACTCGCGCTGCCCTGGCTGGAGCGGGCCTACGAGCGGGACGGGAAGTAGGGTCTACCGGCGGCTGGCGGGCGGTACGATGCCGTTCATGCGGAGGTACTCGACCATCTGACCGTAGTGGTCCATGCCATGGAAGGAGAGCAGCGTGGCCATGCCGATGGGTGTCAGGTCCGGGCCCTGACCAAAGGGGTTCTTCACGGACCGGCTACCCGTCTGGGCCGTGATGCTCTGGATGGCCTTCCGGGCGTAGGCGAAGGAATCCTTCATGTACTTCACGATCTCGGCCTTGGTCTTGAGGCTGTCGGGGCCCATCTCGGGGTTGCCCACTTCCGCCGGGGGCTTCTCGCCGAGAATCACCGAACCCAGGAAGAAGTTGACGGCGGACACGTGCTTCACCTGCTGGGCGAAGGTCTTCACGCCCTTGAACTCGCCCTGGGTGGGGGCCCAGTCGAACTTGTCCTCGGGCATGGCCTCGGCGGCGCCTACGAACTGGCCCACCACCCACTGGTAGGTGCCGTCCATGGCCACACCCACGGTGGGTTCGGCCCCAGCAGTGGCAGGCGCGGGAGCCTTCGGGGCGGGAGCCTGGGCGGCCAGCGGTAGAGCGATCAGGAGGGCGAGGGTCGTCGGCTTCATGTCGTGCTCCTTGGTAAGGGAGGCCATCCTACACCCGGAGGTCCTTCCGTGTCTCGACAACCATATTTTCTTTCTGGTCGCAGGGTCGGTGCTTAGGGTATCGCCGCGCTGACCCGGGTCAGAGTCACCACCTTGTCCAGATCCATGGGGTCCAGCCCCACCAGAAACCCCCGACTGCCGCCGTTGAGGTAGATGCGGTCCAGGTCGAAGATGGTGGCCTCGGCATGGATGGGCATGGTCTTTTTGGTACCGAGGGGGCTGGTACCCCCCACCAGGTAGCCGCTGTGCCGGTTGGCGACCTCGGGCTTGCAGGGCTGCACAGACTTGGTGCCGATCTGCCGGGCCAGTTCCTTCGTGCTCACCTCGCGATCGCCGTGCATGAGGATGATCAGCGGCGCACCCTTCTCGTCCTCCATGACCAGGGTCTTGATGACGGCGTGCTCGGCCACGCCCAATTCCCGGGCGCTGACCTGGGTGCCGCCGTGCTCCTCATAGCGGTACAGGTGCTCCGTGAAGGGCACGCCCGTCTGTTTCAACAGGCGGGTGGCGTTGGTGGAAGGCGCTTTCGACATGGCATCATCATTCCATGACTCAGCACGTGGTGATCGCCGGTGGCACTGGGGAAGTGGGCAGGCAGCTGCTGGCCCTGCTGGCAGATCGGCCAGACCTGGCGGTCCGGGCCCTGGTGCGCAAACCGGGCTCGCTTCAGGCAGCGCCCAACCTCCAGGAGGTCCCCTTCGACTACGAGGACGCGACGGCCTATGGACCTACCTTGGCCCAGCCCTGCGACCTGCTGCTCATCGCCCTCGGCACCACCATAGCCAAGGCCGGCAACGCCGAGGCCTTCCTGCGGGTGGACCGGGACTATCCGATGCGGTTGATTTCGGCCCTGGCCACCACCCACCCCGAGGCCAAGGTAGGCCTCGTGAGCAGCGTCGGCGCGGATCATCCCCGCGGCCTCTACCTCGGCGCCAAGGCCACCGTTGAGGCAGAGCTGGAGGCCAGCGGTCTGACCCATGTCATTGGTCGGCCCTCCTTCCTGCGCAGTTCCCGCAAGGAGATTCGCGTCTTAGAGATCGCCGTCGATCGTCTGATCGCGCCCCTCTGGCTGGCCTTGGGCCGGGTGGCCTTTGCCGACAGCCGCGGCTGGTGGCGCTGGGCTCCCGTGCATGTGCGGGAGGTTGCCACCACCTTGCTGGACGCTGCCCTCACCCTGCCACCGGGCCAGCGACGCGTGCTGGAAGGCATCGACCTGCATTCAGGTCCTATCAACCAGTGGGGAAAACCATGACCAAGCCCGTCGCCCTCGTCACCGGAGCCTCCCGCGGCCTGGGCCGGGAGGTGGCCCGCCGCCTGGTGGCAGAGGGTTACACCGTGCTTGCCGGCGTCCGGAATCCGGCGAAGCTGGAGCCCTTGCCCGGCGTGGAGGTCCTATCGCTGGATGTCTCCGAGCCTGCCTCCATCAGCGCCGCGGCGGCTTCCATCCGCACGCACCATGGTCGCCTGGATGTCCTGGTGAACAACGCGGGCATCATGCTCGATCGCATGGGTGATGCCCTGGCCCTGGAGGCCGATCTGTTGCAGCGCACCCTCGAGACGAACTCGGTGGGACCCCTGCGGCTGGTCCAGGCCCTGGCCCCACTCATGCCCAAGGGTGGGCGCATCGTCAACGTCAGCAGCGGCGGTGGCCAGCTCTCGGTGCCATCCACCTGGGCACCCGCCTACTGCATCTCCAAGACCACCCTCAATGCCATCACGGTGCAACTCGCCGAAGCGCTCAAGCCCAGAGGCATCGTCGTGAACGCCGTCTGCCCGGGCTGGGTGCGCACGGACCTCGGCGGACCTGAAGCACCCCGTGACCTCCAGCAGGGCGCCGACAGCATCCTGTGGCTGGTGCTCAAGGCCGAGCCCGGGCTCACCGGTGGCTTCTGGCGGGATGGCGAGCGGATTCCCTGGTAGAGACAGGTCAGTCGTTCGGACGTCGGCGCGAGGGGAGGTCTGGATACATCTTGTTCACACAGTCAGGACAGATGCCGTGGGTGAACGTGGCGGCAGAGTGGGCCTGCACATAGGACTCGATCTGGTTCCATTACCCCGCGTCGTCGCGGATCTTCTTGCAGCTGGCACAGATGGGCAGCAGGCCACGCAGTTCCTGGACCTCCTCCCTGGCCCGCTCCCGCTCCCGCTTCCAGGCCCGATGCAGCAGCCAGGCCAGTCCTGAGGTGAGTAGGGTGAAGAGCCCCGCGAGGCTCCAGCTCCAGCGCGATACGGTGCGCCAGCGGGTGAGGTAGTCCTCGGAGCCCAGCCCCACGTGGATGTAGAGTGGGTGCTCCCCGACCTTGGCGAAGGCGAAGGCGCGTTCGACACCATCGACCCCACCCCGGGCCTTGTACACCGCCGAGGTGCGTCCCTGCCGGAACAGGGCCTGAAAGGTGGGGGAGATGTCCCGCCGGCCCACCATCTGGCCCAAGGCCTTATTGACGGGGTATTTCGCGTAGATGTCCAGCTGCCCGCCACGGAGGGTTACCGTACCGTGGGGACCAAGGTCAATCCGGGACATAGCTTGGGTGAACTGGTCCAGGGTGATGGCCGCGTAGGCCACTCCCGCGAATCCACCATCCAGGCGGTCGATGCGCCGGGCAAGAATGATGACCCACTGCCCGCTGATGCGACCCACCACGGGTTCGGAGATCAGCAGGCCGGCCTTGGGATTCCGCCGGGCCTCGGCGAAGTAGGCCCGGTCCGACACGCTGAAGGCGCTCCCAGGTTGAACGCCGATGCCGTGGTCGATGCGTCCTTCGGCATTCGCGGTGCGAATGGAGCTCAGCTCCGGGAACTGCGCGAAGAGGCGGGCGATGTAAGCATTCAACTCCGCGTCCCGAATGCCCCCAGTGGCCATTTGGCGAGCCAGCTCGCCGCGGAGGACAAAGAGGGCCAAGTCGATCCTCTGGAGGTCGCCAGACAGCTGGCGGTCCAGGACCTGGGTCAGGTTCTGGGCGGTGCGGCCTGCATCCTCCTCGGCGCGGTGGAGGTGCCACCGGAGGATCACCACGGTGAAGGCCAGCACCAGGAGGTTCACGACGAGGAGGAAACCGAAGACCCTCCGAATGCCGCCCATCCGGTGGTCGAAGTGCCTCATCGCCACCGATTGGACTGCCAAGTAGCCTCCTTGATGCCACGACACGGGTCGCTTGGCCTCAGCCCTGCATAGACATCATCGACCGACTCCCCCGGATTCTTTAGGAATTCATCATCTATCCGACCAGGCTACCCCACGGGTGGTTCAACCCATCAAGGCCCTGAACCTAGCCCCATCCGGCACCTCGATCCCGAAGACCTTCCGCAGCAGGGGGAGAAGTTCTTCCTGCGCCAGTTCGCGGCCTTCTGCCTGGTCTCCACGCAGCTCCGCATAGGCGCGGTTGCGGAGGAGGCGGCGCACTTCCGGACCGGGCAGCTGGGCCGTCAAGGTTTTCACGAAGCGTGACTCGGGATGGGTGCTGGTGAAGTGGTTGGCCATCTCAAAATCGATGGGCCATCTGGCCTCTGGCTCAAAGGCGTAGAGATCTTCCCAGGCGCCGTGATGGTAGGACTGAAGCACCTTCAGGCCGCCTTCAGTGATCACGCGGTAGGCATTCAGGAACTGGGGGTGAGCCTCGCCGTCCATGGGCACCGGATGCAGCAGGCCCTCGCCGCCGAAGCCCACGTCGCAAAGCCAGGGGATCTCATTTACCGTGACGAGCAGCAGCATGTGGGTTCGAGGCAGCACGGTGGGTGCGCCCAGACGCACGCGAGCCTCACAGGCGATGGCCTGGAAGCCGATGGCCTTCAGCACCGCCTGGAACAGCGTGTTGTGCTCGAAGCAATAGCCGCCTCGGCGACGAAGGACCAACTTGGCCTGGAGGGCAGGCAGATCCAGATGGATGGGCAGGCCCAACTGGATGTCGAGGTTCTCGAAGGGGATGGCCGTTGCGTGCGCGAAGTGGAGTGCACGCAGGCCTGCCAGGTTCGCCTCCGGGACCCTATCCAGTCCGACCCGCCGCAGGTAGGTACCCAGGTGAAGCTCAGCGGACATACTGGGCGATCCCATGACCGAAAGACCAGTCTGCCAGATCGTTCTCGACCAGGCAGATCAGGACGTCTTCCGGTCGCAGGCCGGGTTGCATGGCCAGGTTCTCCACGATCCTGCGATAGAGGGCTTCCTTCATCTCCACGGTCCGCCCTTTCCGCAGGGTGATCTGGATGGCCACCCAGTTCGGTGTCCGCTCAATGCCCAGATAGTGAGGATCGAAGATCAGGCCGGTGGCGTGCTCGGTGACGATGTGGAAGCGGTCGTTGGTGGGCACGTTCACCGTGCTCTCCATGGCCTCCTGCACCCCGTCAGAAAGAGCCTGCCGGTAGGCCTCGGTCACACCGGCGCGATGGGAGATGCGGACGAGGGGCATGGGAACTCCCTGGAGGGAAGCCAACAGTCTGGGGTTTGTTTGAACGGTAAGAATTCAAAACAGATCGGAACGCGGTTCAAGTCTCGACCGATTCACTCGATCGGGTCAGCGATTCTGCCAGGCCCCGAGGTTGCGCTGGATCTGCGCGGCATGGATCTCCAGGTGGTTGGCATAGCTCCTGAGCCAGTCGTCGGTTCCGTAGGGGCCGCTGTGGGTGTGGCGACCCATGCGACCCCAGGCTTCGTCAGGTACCCGGGAGAGCATGGCCGACGTATGGGCCCTCACCGTCTCCACCAGGCGCAGGGCCAGCTCGGGGTCCGAGGCGTGGTAATCAAACCGTCGCGACCAGACATTTTCGTCATACCCCACGACGAGGGGCTCCGTTTCGGCCAGCAGGAGCCTGATGCGGATGGCTGCGTAGGTCTCAGAATCCGCGCAGTGGACCGCCACCTCATGGGCACTCCACTTGCCCTCGCCGGGCCGCCAGGTGCGGGCTTCGACGGGCAGTTCTGCCCAAGCCCGGCGAATCAGGGTGGAACCCTCCGCGTATCGCCGGAGATGGGCTTCACGGGTTGCGGCATCAAAGGGCATGGGACACCTCCCCACCAGCATGGTCCATTGTTCGAAGAATTGAAGCCTCAGCTGACGAGGCAACTGTGGTTTCATGGAAACCGTTCCAGGGAGGAACCATGCGCACCACCATGGCCTGCTTCGCGCTCTCTCTGACCGCCCTGTTCCTGCAGGCCGGGGACCGGGTTACCGGCCGGGCCTTTGCCACCCGCTCCGAGGTGGCCGCCCAGCACGGCATGGCGTGCACCAGCCAGGCCCTGGTCACGCAGATCGCCCTCGACATTCTTAAGCTGGGCGGCTCCGCCGTGGACGCCGCCATCGCCGCGGACGCGGCCCTGGGCCTCATGGAGCCCACGGGCAGCGGCATGGGCGGCGACCTCTACGCCATCGTCTGGGATGCGAAAACGAAGAAGCTGCACGGCCTCAACGGCAGCGGACATTCCCCGAAATCACTCACCCTCGACCATTTCAAGAAGCTGGGGCTCAAGCACATTCCGCCCCACGGGCCCCTGCCCGTGAGCGTGCCCGGCTGCGTGGATGGTTGGTTCGAGCTGCACCGGAAGTTCGGCAAGCTGCCCATGACCCAGGTGTTGGCCCCGGCCATTCGGTATGCGAAGGAGGGCTTCCCGGTCTCCGAGTTGGTCGCCTACTACTGGGATCGCAGCATGCCGGTGCTGGGCCGGTTCCCGGGTTTTCTGGAGACCTACACGGTGGACGGGAAGCGCGCGCCGCGGAACGGCGAGGTCTTCCGCAATCCGCGGCTGGCGAAGACTCTGGAGATCCTGGCGAAGGACGGTCGTGACGCCTTCTACAAGGGCGAGATCGCGCGAAAGATTGATGCCTACATGAAAGCCCAGGGCGGCTTCCTCAGCACCGAGGACCTGGCCGCGCACCACTCCGACTGGGTCGATCCGGTCAGCGTGAACTACCGCGGTTATGACGTGTGGGAACTGCCCCCCAACGGCCAGGGCATCGCCGCCCTGCAGATGCTGAACATCCTCGAAGGTTACGAATTTTCAAAGATCCCCTTCGGCAGCCCCCGCCATGTCCATCTGTTCACCGAGGCCAAGAAGCTGGTCTTCGAGGACCGGGCCAAGTTCTACGCCGACGCAGCCTTCATGAAGGTGCCGCTGGCCTGGCTGTTGTCGAAGGAGTACGCCGCCCAGCGCCGCGGCCTCATCGACGAGAACCGGGCCGGACGCCGCCTCGAGGCAGGCCATCCGCCCCTCAAGGAAGGTGACACCATCTACCTCACCACCGCCGATGGCGAAGGCAACATGGTGAGCCTCATCCAGAGCAACTACCGCGGCATGGGCAGCGGCATGACGCCCGGCGACCTGGGCTTCTGCCTCCAGGACCGCGGCGAGCTGTTCAACCTGGAGGAGGGCAACGCCAATACCTACGCGCCCGCCAAGCGGCCCTTCCACACCATCATCCCGGGTTTCATCACCAAGGATGGCCAGCCCTTCCTCAGCTACGGCGTCATGGGCGGCGAGTTCCAGCCCATCGGCCACGCCCAGATCGTGATGAACATGATCGACTTCGGCATGAACGTCCAGGAAGCCGGGGATGCGCCCCGCATGAGCCATGACGGCTCGCCGGAGCCCACTGGCGAGAAGGGCAAACTGCCCGGCACCATCCAGCTGGAGAGCGGCTTTCCCTACGAGACCGTGCGGGAGCTCATGAACCGGGGCCACGGCGTGGGCTGGATGTTCGGCGGCTACGGGGGCTACCAGGCCATCCGCTGGGATCCCAAACAGAAGGTCTACTTCGGTGCCTCGGAATCGCGGAAGGATGGCCAGGCGGCAGGCTACTGAGCCGAAGGATGGCTCAGAGCCATTCCAGCGGGTTCAGGTCCCAGTCCGCAGGTTCCTCGAAGGACTCGATTTGGGCATCGGAGTGGACCAGGTGAAGGTCCCTGGGCGGCAGCCGGTAGCCGCGCTCGGCGTCGTAGACCACGCGCACCACAGGCTGCAGCAGGCTCTCCTGCTGTTCCACCACCACGGCGAGCTTGCCGTCGGAGAGTCGCACCAGGCTGCCAACCGGATAGATGCCCAGCGCCCGGATGAAGAGTTGCACCAGCTCGCCATCCAGGTGGTCGCCGCTCCACTCGAGCAGCTTTTTCAGCGCGTCTGAAGGCTCCATGCCCTTGTGGTAGACGCGGTTGGAGGTCAGGGCATCGTAGACATCCACGATGGCGGCCATGCGTCCAGGCTGCGAGATCTGGTCCCCTCTCAGTCCCATCGGATAACCGCAGCCACCCATCTTCTCGTGGTGCTCCGAAGCGATGCGGATCACGGTCTCCGAGATGCCAGGCGTGATTTCCAGCAGCTCGCGGCTGAGGGCCGCATGGGATTTCATGATGCGGAATTCTTCCTCCGTCAACCGCCCCGGCTTGTTGAGAATTTCATTGGGAATCTTCATCTTGCCCACATCGTGCAGCAGCCCGCCCAGCCCGGCCTGCCGGATTTCATCCGGACCGAGACCGAGGGCGTGAGAGAAGCTCACCATCAAGGCACAGACGCTGACGCAGTGTTGGAACGTATAGGTGTCCGCCTGTTTGATGCGGCCCAGACTCAGCAGGGCCCCGGGGTTCCGGAGCATGGAGGCGTTGATCTCATCCACCACGGGCAGGGCCTTGGCGGGGTCCACCTGCTTGCCCAGGCGGATGTCCTGCATCATGTCCTTCACCACTCCTTGTGCCTCGCCCAGAATTCGGCGGGCCGCCGCGGATTCCTCCTTCTGGGGCACCCGGGCAGTGGGGAGTGAGGCCTTCTGGGCCCCAGAAGCCTCCAGCTTCTCCTGCAGGACCTGTTGGACCTCGGCCTCGGTGGGGGCACCCGCCAGGTCGACCCCCTTGCCGGTATCGATGTAGACGTCATGCATGCCCTGGTGGTGCATCTTCTGGATCTGGTCCTCGGATTTCAGCAGGAACTGTTGCCGCAGAAAGCCATGCTGCAGCCAGCCACAGTTCAAGTCGTGGATGTACATGCCCGGTTTGAGTTGGTCAATGCGCACCCGCTTGATCGCCATCCGGTCCAATCCTCCACCTACCTAACTGGATCGGCCAGAGCATCAGGATGTTGAGTCACAACCCAATCTCGGCCTCTAACAACTCCCTGGCCCACCCGGGGGAGCCTGGAACCTTCACAAGCAGGAGCCACCGCCTCCCCCGGCGGGATGTAGAATGAGGGTTCGAACCGCGCCAAGCGGCGCTCTCAGGGGGGTTGACCGTGCTTCAAGCCTATCGCCAACAGGTTGCCGAACGTGCCGCCCTGGGCATCCCGCCTCTCCCCCTGACCGAGCAGCAAACCACTGAACTGACTGACCTGCTTGCGCATCCTCCGGTCGGGGAGGAAACCTTCCTTCTGGATCTGCTGGTCCATCGTGTCCCAGCCGGCGTGGATGACGCCGCCCGGGTGAAAGCCGCCTTCCTGGCGAATGTTGCAAGCGGCAAGGAAAAGATCACCCTGGTCTCCCGCGAGAAGGCCACCGAACTGCTCGGCACCATGCTGGGCGGCTTCAACGTGAAGCCCCTCATCGACCTGCTGGACGATGCCCAGGTGGGCGCCCTGGCCGCCAAGGGATTGAAGAAGACCCTGCTGGTCTTCGACGCCTTTGGGGATGTGAAGGCCAAGGCCGATGCGGGCAATGTGAACGCCAAGGTCGTAATCAAGTCCTGGGCCGAGGCCGAGTGGTTCACCAGCCGTCCCGAAGTGCCCCAAAGCCTCACGCTCACCGTGTTCAAGGTAACCGGCGAAACGAACACCGACGATCTATCACCGGCCCCTGACGCATGGAGCCGCCCCGACATCCCGCTCCACGCCCTGGCCATGCTCAAGAACGCCCGCCCCGGCATCAATCCGGATGACCCTGGCAAGATTGGCCCTCTTAAGCAACTCGAGGTCCTCAAGGCCAAGGGGAACCTGGTGGCCTATGTGGGCGACGTGGTGGGTACGGGTTCCTCCCGCAAGTCCGCTACCAACTCGGTGCTGTGGTTCACAGGCGAGGACATCCCCTTCGTGCCCAATAAGCGCTTCGGCGGCGTCTGCCTGGGCACCAAGATCGCCCCCATCTTCTACAACACCATGGAGGACGCCGGTGCTCTGCCCATCGAGTTGGACGTCAACGGCATGGACATGGGCGACGTCATTGAGCTGCGCCCCTACGAGGGCAAGGCCCTCAAGAACGGTCAGGTCATCGCTGAGTTCAAGGTGAAGTCCGAGGTGGTCTTCGACGAAGTCAGGGCCGGTGGCCGAATTCCCCTCATCGTGGGCCGGGGTCTCACCGCCAAGGCCCGCAAGGCCCTGGGCCTGCCCGAATCCACGATCTTCCGTCTGCCCGCCATCCCCAAGGACACCGGCAAGGGCTATTCCCTGGCTCAGAAGATGGTGGGTCGCGCCTGCGGCACCACGGGTATCCGCCCTGGCACCTACTGCGAGCCCCACATGACCACCGTGGGTTCCCAGGACACCACGGGCCCCATGACCCGCGACGAGTTGAAGGATCTGGCCTGCCTGCAGTTCTCCGCCGACATGGTGATGCAGTCCTTCTGCCACACGGCGCCCTACCCCAAGCCCGTGGACGTGAAGACCCACCGTGAGCTGCCGCCCTTCATCACCAACCGCGGCGGCGTCTCCCTGAAAGTGGGTGACGGCGTCATCCACAGCTGGCTGCACCGCCTGCTGCTGCCCGACACCGTGGGCACCGGCGGCGATTCGCACACCCGCTTCCCCATCGGCATCTCCTTCCCCGCGGGCTCGGGCCTGGTGGCCTTCGCCGCCGCCACGGGCGTCATGCCACTGGACATGCCGGAGTCCGTGCTGGTGCGTTTCAAGGGCGAACTGCAGCCCGGCGTCACCCTGCGCGACCTGGTGAACGCCATCCCCTACTACGCCATCCAGCAGGGCCTGCTCACGGTCGAGAAGAAGGGGAAAAAGAACATCTTCAGCGGCCGCATCCTCGAGATCGAAGGGTTGCCCAAGCTCAAAGTGGAACAGGCCTTCGAGCTCTCCGACGCCTCCGCCGAGCGCTCCGCCGCGGGCTGCACCGTGCGCCTCGACCAGGAACCGATCATCGAGTACATGACGTCCAACATCACGCTCATGAAGTGGATGATCGCCAACGGCTACGAGCACCGCGAAACCCTGGAGAACCGCATCCGGGCCATGCAGGCCTGGATCGCCAAGCCCGAGCTGCTGGTGCCGGATGCCGATGCCGAATACGCCGCTGTGATCGAGATCAACCTGGCCGACGTGAAGGAACCCCTGCTGGCCTGCCCCAACGATCCGGATGACGTGAAGACCCTGTCCGCGGTGGCTGGCGTGGCGGTCGACGAGGTGTTCATCGGCTCCTGCATGACCAACATCGGCCACTTCCGCGCCGCCGGGAAGCTGCTGGACGGCAAGACCGACATCCCCACCCGCCTCTGGATCGCCCCGCCCACCAAGATGGACGAGTACGTTCTGACCCAAGAGGGCTACTACGGCATCCTGGGCCGCACCGGTGCCCGTCTGGAAATGCCCGGCTGCTCGCTCTGCATGGGCAACCAGGCCCAGATCCGCAAGGGCAGCACGGCCGTGTCCACTTCCACCCGCAACTTCCCCAACCGCCTCGGCCTCGACACCCAGGTCTACCTGGGCTCCGCCGAGCTGGCGGCCATCTGCGCCTTGCTGGGTCGGATTCCCACCGTGGCCGAATACATGGCCCAGATCGGCGTCGTGGATGCGAAAGCCAAGGACATCTACCGCTACATGAACTTTGATCAGATCGCCGATTTTCGTGAGATCGCCGATACCGTCACGGTCTAGGTTTCGTCCCTGCTCGGAAAAGGCCCGGGGCATGCCCCGGGCCTTTTCCGAGTTACCGCTGCCGCGGGTTGTGTTACGCTCATCAGTTCTTGACCACCTTTCGGGGGGTTCCCATGGGGATCTTTGAGGGCCACATCCGCGTGCACGAGGGCGATCGCTTCGCCCTGGTCGCCTCGCGCTGGAACGACTTCATCGTCGACCGCCTCATCGAGGGTGCGAAGGACTGCATCCTCCGCCATGGCGGCAAGGACGAGCAGATGGACCTTATTCGCGTCCCGGGAAGCTTTGAGCTTCCTCAGGCGGCCAAACTGGCGGCCCAGAGCGGCCGCTATGCTGGCGTCATCGTGCTGGGCTCCGTCATCCGCGGCGGCACACCCCACTTCGATCTGATCGCCGCCGAAGTCACCAAGGGCGCCGCCCAGGTGGCCCTGGACACGGGTCTGCCCCTGGCCTTCGGCGTCCTGACCACCGATAGCGTGGAACAGGCCATCGACCGGGCTGGCGCCAAGATGGGCAACAAGGGCTGGGAAGCCGCCCAGAGCGTCCTCGAGATGGTGGACCTGACCCACACGCTGGGCGGGAAGAAGGGGCGCAAGTAGATGGGTGTTCGTCGCCGCGGGCGTGAATACGCCCTGCAAATGCTGTACGCCATGGACCTGACCGGCTATGCGCCAGACCAGGTGTTCGCCGGTTTCTACGCCATCCAGGACCTGAACCGGGATGCCTTCTATTACGCCCGGCGCCTGGTGGACGGCGTCCATGGCCAGATGGAAGAGATTGACGGCGTGCTGACGAAGTACGCCGAGCACTGGAAGATCCACCGCATGGCCGCTGTCGACCGGAACCTGCTCCGTCTCGGCCTCTATGAGCTCATGTACGTGAAGGAAGTCCCCTTCCCCATCGTCATCAACGAGGCCCTGGAGATCGTAAAGGAATTCAGTGACCAGGAAGGCACACAATTCCTGAACGGCATTCTTGATGCGGCACGAAAAGAATTTCGCCCAGAAGAAACCGGCCCTCGCGCCAAGAAGAAGGCACCTGTGGCAGAGCCCAGTGAAGAATCGTGACCTGATCCCCCTTCTCTGATTTGGTATGCTCGATCCCTTCCCCAGCTTGACCTGATCGTTGGAGTCCTGATGAGCACCTCTCGTAAGAAGTCTGTTGCCGTGAAGAAAAGCCCGGCCCCACGCGCCACCGCCAAGCCCGCCGTCGCCCCGAAGTCCCCCGCCCAGTCCCCCACCAAGGCCACCGTTCAGACCATCGGCTTGGAGGAGATCAAGTCCCTCATCGCCCTGGCGGGCCGCGAACCCTTTCAGGAATTTGAATTCGAAGCCGGTGACATGCGCTTCCGCATCCGCACGGACGGTCCTCCAGCACCCGTGGTTCAGGTGCCCCTGGCCGCGCCCATGCTGATGGCCGCCCCCGCGCCCCAGGTTCACCACCTTCCCTCCGCCCCAGTCCACCAGCAGCCTGCTGTGCCTGCGGAAGAGCCCGGCATCCACTATGTCACCAGCCCCATCGTCGGCACCTTCTACCGCTCCTCCAATCCGACCGCCACCCCCTTCGCCTCGCCCGGTGACTTCGTGAAGCCCGGCCAGACCCTCTGCATCATCGAAGCCATGAAGCTCATGAACGAGATTGAGAGCGACGTGGCCGGTGAAGTCGTGAAGGTGCTTGTGGAAAACGGCACCCCCGTCGAATACGGCGAGCGGCTGTTCGCGGTCCGGATCGGCTAGCCATGGGCGCAGCCATCAAGCGCAAGTCCATGGCGACCCCCGCGGCCGCATCCATCGACACGCCCCCGTTCAAGAAGGTGCTCATCGCCAACCGGGGGGAGATCGCCCTGCGCGTGATCCTGGCCTGCAAGGAAATGGGCATCCAGACCGTGGCCGTCTATTCCGAGGCCGACCGGAACGCCCTCCATGTGCGCTTCGCCGATGAGGAAGTCTGCATTGGACCCGCTCCCTCTTCGAAGTCCTACTTGAACATCCCCCAGGTCATTGCCGCTGCGGAAGTGACCGGCGCCGAGGCCATCCATCCCGGTTACGGCTTCCTCAGCGAAAACGCGCACTTCGTGGAAGTCTGCCTCGCCTGCGGCATCACCTTCATCGGGCCCAGCGCCGAGATCATCCGCAAGATGGGCAATAAGGCTCAGGCCAAGGCCACCATGATGGAGGCGGGCGTGCCCCTCATGCCCGGCAGCGACGGGCTCGTTGAGACGGTGGAAGAGGCCCTGGTGGTGGCCGAGCAGATCGGCTACCCCGTCATCGTCAAGGCCAGCGCGGGCGGCGGCGGACGCGGCATGCGCATCTGCAACAACCCCGAAGAACTGCCCGACCTCTACAACACCGCCCGCAGCGAGGCCAAGGGTGCCTTCGGCGATGACAGTGTCTACATGGAGAAGTACCTTCTGGAACCCCGCCACATCGAGGTCCAGATCATGGGCGACCTCTTCGGCAACTTGGTGCATCTGGGCGAGCGCGAGTGCTCCATCCAGCGCCGCCACCAGAAGCTCATCGAGGAGAGCCCCAGCGCCGTCCTCGATCCGGCGCTGCGCCAGCGCATCTGCGACACCGCCGTAAAAGCTGCCAGGTCCGTCGGCTACTACAACGCGGGCACCATCGAGTTCCTGCTCGACAAGCGCGGTGATTTCTTCTTCATGGAGATGAACACCCGCGTCCAGGTGGAGCACCCGGTCACCGAGCTGGTCACGGGCATCGACATCGTGAAGGAGCAGCTCCGCATCGCCGCTGGCCAGAAGCTCAGCTTCACCCAGGCGGACGTGGTCCAGAAGGGCCATGCCATCGAGTGCCGCATCAACGCCGAAGATCCCTTCAAGTTCACCCCGAGCCCCGGCCGCATCACCGCCCTGCACTTCCCCGGCGGCCCCGGCATTCGCGTGGACACCGCCATGCACCAGGACGCCGTGATCCCGCCCCACTACGACTCGATGGTGGCCAAGCTCATCGCCTATGGCGCCAATCGCCCCGAGGCCATCGCCCGCATGCGCCGGGCCCTGGACACCCTGGTGATCGAAGGCATCAAGACCACCGCCCCCCTGCATCGCCGCATCATGGACCACCCCGACTTCATCTCCGGCGCCTTCTCCACCAAATGGATGGAGACCTTCATGGAAGAGCTGAAGCGGAACCCCGTTGGGGATCCACGGTAGCGGGTCGCGAGGCAGGCGACTGAATGTCGC